>JBJEML010000056.1:0-53571 GCA_051879675.1 Lachnospiraceae bacterium
GTTCGACAGACTCTGCCGCACGGATGGAGACCGAGCCGAGTAGTGTACCGTTTAAGGTGTATACAGCTTCACCGACAATATCTCCTTTGGTGATCGGAGCTGTGACGGACTCCGGAAGGGAGAATGTTTTTTCCACTGCCGAGAGATCTCTTCCGTCCGTGTCGAGGTACTGCATGGCTCCGTCGTAGATGACCGGAAGTGCATCTGTTTTTCCGTGTCTGACGGGAATCGGTGTCAGGGGTTCATCGTTTGTGTCCTCATAGAGCTTGCACCTGGAAAAACCGTAATCCATACAGGTTTGCAGATCCTGGACCCGGGACTTGATGTCAGGCTCTGCCATAAGTACCGTGATCAGTTCCAGAGAATCTTTGGCAGCGGTTGCACTGATACAGTATTTTGAAAGTGATGTATATCCGGTCTTCAATCCGGTCGCATACGGATATTGTTTTAAAAACTTGTTCGTATTTGTCAGACCGAATTCTGAGGAGCCGCGACGGGTTTCATGAGTGATGGAATCCTGCCAGACTGTACAGTAGTCCTGAATCTGCGGATGTTTTGTGATCAGTTCTCTGGACATGAGTGCAATATCCCGGGCTGTTGTCAGGTGTCCTTCGGCTTCCAGACCGCAACAGTTGACAAAGGTCGTGTTTTGCATGCCCAGTTCTTTTGCCTTTGTATTCATCTGTTCCACGAAGGCAGGCTCCGAGCCGGCAACAAATTCTGCCATGGCGACGCTTGCATCGTTTGCACTGGCGATACTGATGCATTTGATCATATCATTCACTGTCTGTGTCTCACCCGGTTCTAAATAGACCTGAGAGCCGCCCATGCTTGCGGCGTGCTCAGAGACGGTGACAATATCATCCAGTGTGTATTGTTTCTTTTCCAGACCTTCAAAAATGAGCAGAAGTGTCATGATCTTTGTGACGCTGGCAGGGCGGAGGCGTTCGTCCGCGTTATTCTCGAAGATGACCGTTCCCGTCTTTGCCTCCATGATCAGCGAAGATTTTGCGGACGGATTGAGAGCAGCTGCCGAGCTGTCTGATTTATTCCGGCTGTCGGACAGATCAGTTTCGTCGGCTTCTGTGCTTTCCGTTTCGGTCGGTTCTGCTGACACGGAAAGCACCGTGCAGAATGTAAGTACATAGACAAGCAGTAACGAAAATAGTTTTTTTTTGATATTTTTTTTAAATTTGTATTTCGGATGCATAAAATAGGTCCTTCCGGTCTTTGTAATAGTTTACGAGGCGGCAGGTGGATTTATGAAAGATCATAACTGTGGACGTGCGGAACAGTTATAAATTATTTTGGAGAGGCGGTGACGCTTATTTTTAAGATGATGGTTGTGGTTTTCTTTTTGCTGATCATCTATGTGATCTGGCAGGCGAAGGAACTGACACGTTTTAACCGGACATGCTATCAGATCTGTTCGAACAAATTAAAAAGCGAGCACAAGTGGGTGGTGGTGTCCGATCTGCATCTGTGGTGTTACGGTAAACACAATGAGCGGCTGGTACAGGCAATCCGCGAGGAAGCACCGGAAGCAATCTTTGTTCCGGGTGATCTGGTCGTAGACACGAAGCCGGCACGCTTTTTTGTGGCAGAAGAATTGATGGAGCAGTTGACAGAGATCGCTCCGGTCTATGTTTCCAATGGCAACCATGAAAGCCGGATGGAAAATCCGAAGCATGCAAATTATGTACTTTATCAGCAGCTGAAGACACGTATGATGGAACTGGGCGTGCATATTCTGAACAATGAGCGTGAGATCGTGAAAGCAGGAGAGGACGAGATTGTGATGCTCGGACTGGAGCTGCCGCTGTCTTACTACAAAAAGGGCGCTGACACACCGCTTGCACAGGGAGATCTTTCACGCTGTCTGGGGGAGTCGGATGCGTCACGCTATCAGATCCTGCTGGCACATACACCGAAGTATGTACCGGAATACTTTGCGTGGGGAGCAGATCTTTGCCTGTCGGGACATTACCATGGAGGACTTGTCTGTATTCCGGGTATAGGAAGCATCATTTCGCCGCAATTTGAATTGTTTCCAAAGCACAGCTTCGGGTGTTTCGACAACGGTGCGCAGACAGCGCTTGTCAGCCGGGGAATGGGAACACATACATTCCATGTACGCATTTTTAACCGCAGTGAGCTTCTGGTCGTTACGGCGAAGCCGGAAGCGACCTCATAAACCGGACGTATGTTGTACAGAATATACAGAAATTTCCATATGCCCAAAAAGTACTTGCATTTTCCGTCTCCAGCGTATAGAATAGGGTAGAACACAAAACACAACATCTAGGGGTTTATGCGATGAATTTGACGGTAAAACTACAAGTTTTTGAGGGACCGCTTGATCTGCTCCTTCATCTGCTGGACAAAAATAAAGTGAATATCTATGATATCCCGATCGTGGAGATCACGAATCAGTATATGGCTTACATCCGTGAGATGCAGCGTCAGGATCTGAATGTGATGAGTGAGTTCATGGTCATGGCTGCCACACTTTTGGATATCAAGGCTAAGATGCTTCTTCCCGCACCTGAGACAGAGGATGACGAGGAGGCAGAGGATCCGCGTGCACAGCTTGTGCAGCAGCTTTTGGAATACAAGATGTACAAGTACATATCCGGTGAGCTGAAAGATCGACAGATGGATGCCAGCCGTGTGCTGTTCAAAGTGCCCACGATTCCCGATGAGGTTGCGGCATATGAAGATCCTGTGGATCTGGATGCGCTTGTAGCAGATCTGACATTGGACAAGCTCAACGAGATCTTCCAGTCCATGATGAAAAAGCAGGTGGACAAGATCGATCCGATCCGTTCCAAATTCGGCAAAATCCAGAAGGAGGAAATTTCCGTGGAGGACTGCATGGCAGCTCTGGAAAATTATGCCAGAAGTCATAAACACTTCAGCTTCCGTGGGCTTCTGGAGCGGGCAAAGAGCAAGACGGAGATCATTGTAACGTTTCTGGCAATCTTAGAGCTGATGAAGATGGGAACGATCCGTATCACGCAGGAGGCGATCTTTGACGACATTCAGATCACCTCACAGGTTGCGGCATAGGCGAGACGTTTCAACAAAAACAGGAGTTTTTATGGACAATCAAAACTATAAGGCGATCATTGAATCAATTCTGTTTACGATGGGTGAGTCTGTGGAACTTTCAAAGATTTCCGCAGCGATTGAACTGGATAGAGAAAAAACAAAACAACTGTTGGATGAGTTGATCGAAGATTATGCAAATGCAGAAAGAGGCATTACGATCATGGAACTGGATGGTTCCTACCAGATGTGTACCAAGCCGGAAATGTACGAATATCTGATCCGCATTGCAAAGCAGCCGAAGCATCGCGCACTGACGGATGTATTGCTGGAGACGTTGTCGATCATTGCCTACAAGCAGCCGATCACACGTGTGGAGATTGAGAAGATCCGTGGCGTTTCCTGTGACCACGCGGTCAACAAGCTGTTGGAATACAATCTGATTCAGGAGCTAGGTCGTCTGGATGCGCCGGGCAAACCGCTTTTGTTCGGAACAACGGAGGAGTTTTTGCGCAGCTTCGGTGTACACTCCATTGATGAGCTTCCGGTCTTAAATCCGGATCAGGTGGAGGAGTTCCGTCAGGAAGCGGAAGAAGAGATGCAGGTACAGTTAAATGTCTGATCCGAATCGGAATCGTAAAGTTACGGAGCAATCATGAATATAAGAATATTATGCGTAGGCAAAATAAAAGAAAAATTTTTCCGCGATGCCATCGCAGAATATGAAAAGCGCCTGTCCCGGTACTGCAAGCTCTCGATCATCGAGGTGGCGGACGAAAAAACACCGGACAAGAGTTCAGAGACGGAGGAATTGCAGATCAAGGAGAAAGAGGCAGCGCGTCTCCTTGCTCATATCAGAGATAATGACTATGTGATCGCGCTGGCGATCGATGGAAAGTCATTTGATTCTGTGTCCTTTTCACAACATTTAGAACAGCTGGCAGTCAGCGGAAAAAGTAATCTCGTTTTTGTGATCGGCGGCTCGCTTGGTTTACATGCATCCATCTTGGGCAAATGCAATGAGCGGCTGAGTTTTTCTGCCATGACGTTTCCGCATCAGTTAATGCGCGTGATTCTTTTGGAACAGCTTTACCGGAGTTACCGGATTCAGAATCATGAACCCTATCACAAATAAAAACCAAGGTTTGAGACGATGATCTATATATTTACTGCTTTATACTGTGAAGCATCTTTGTTTATCAGACACTATCATCTGACAAAAAATCCGAAAAACACACGATTTCAGGAATTTCATAATGAGTCAGCCGGTATCCGGCTGACGGTTACCGGTGTCGGTGAAATAGCTGCCGCCGCTGCAGTGGGCAGTGTGTGCACAGAAAACAGACCAACGCAGGGTGATGTACTCCTCAATATCGGAACCTGTGCACGTAAGGCAGGGAGTGACGGTATTTTTTTGTGCAATAAAATAACAGAACAGACTACCGGCAAGACGTTTTATCCGGACATTTTATACCGCCATGATCTAACCGAAGAAACGATTGTAACCGGGATGATACCATGCTATGGGGATGATGATAAAATGTCTGCGGCATTTTCTGACCGGGCGCTTTATGATATGGAAGCCGCAGCAATCTATCAGTCCGGTTCTTATTTTTTTGGCCCGCATCAGATGATGTTTCTGAAGATCGTCTCTGACAGCGGAAAGGCAAAAGCAGTCTCAAAGGAACAGGTTGCATTTCTGATGGAAGCATATCGGGAGCAGCTGTGTGGTTTTATCGGACTGCTTCAGAAAATCACCGCTGAATATGCACAAATGGAAAACTACCCGAGCTGGGAGCAGGGGAGGATGGTTGAAAAGCTCTGCGCGGATCTTCGCTGCTCAAAGGTCATGAGCGATTCGCTCCGGCAGCATATCCGTTATTTTGCATTGACGGGCACGGATACGGAAGCTGTCATACGAGGCATGTATGAGGAAGGTATTTTGCCCTGCAAAGATAAAAGAGAAGGAAAATTACGTTTTGAAGAGCTCAAGAGAAGATTATTTTAATCCGTTTTTTTCACATATTTATGTAGAATCCGCGATCAAAGATCATCCCCGCACACAAAAGATCCTGGCAAAATTTCCGGTCGCAGAAATAGTCGAAATAAATCATTATAAGGATGTATTCTGCCGCAGCAGACAAAGCTACCCGCTTCAGCATCGTTCGCAGAACCTGATACTGGCAGCCAGAAGGGGAACACTTCTTTATGAGGGTGCACCTGTTTGCCAGAGTTTTGGAAACCGGCATTTTTACTATACCTCCTGCATGATGAACTGTATCTTTGACTGCGAGTATTGTTATTTAAAGGGGATGTACCCTTCCGCAAATATTGTGATATTTGTAAATCTGGAGGATTATTTTGCACAGGTTGAGCAGATGCTGGAAGTTCACCCGTTGTATCTTTGTGTATCCTATGATGCGGATCTGCTCGCGCTGGAGCAGATTACCGGCTATGTACAGGCATGGTGTGATTTTACGGAAAAACATGAAAACCTGTCGATCGAGATACGGACAAAATGTGCCGCCCAAGATCAGCTCGGACTGCTTCGTCCGGTTTCGGGGGTAATCTATGCGCTGACGTTGTCACCGCAGGCTGTCATAGAGCGATATGAGCATCACACACCGTCCTTAAAACAGCGTCTGGATTTTGCTTCAAAGCTGATCGATTCCGGTTGTGCAGTCCGGCTTTGTTTTGATCCGATGATCTATCTGCCCGACTGGGAGCAGGAATATGCCCGATTGTTCCAACAGGTTTGTGATGTGATCGATATGGACGGTGTTGTGGATGTGAGCGTTGGCACCTTCAGGATCTCGCAGGATTATCTGAAAAAAATGAGGAAACAGGAACCGAATTGTGCACTGGTCTGGTTTCCGTTTCAGAATGAAAATGGGTATTACCATTATCCGAAGCAGTTAATGGAACAGATGGAAACATTTTTAGTGGACCGTTTCGGTCAAATACTCCCCAAGGAGAAGATATTTCGATGGAAAGAATAAACGATGAACGGGAAAAGAAAACAGTGAGAAACGCCGCTATCGTGACCGGTGCATCCTCCGGGATCGGTGCTGCGATCAGCAGAAGATTGTGCCGGCTGGGATACGATGTATTTGGCTTTGGGCGGGATTTTACAAAGATAGATCTTTCTGAAACGAAGCGATTTCACCCGGTTGTCTGTGATGTGCTTGACACAGACCGGTTGTGCGAGTGCGTAAAGCAGATTGCATCACACCATCACGTGCACATTCTGGTGAACAATGCGGGAGTCGGATACTACGGACTTCACGAGGAATTAAGTCCTGCGAAGATCAGGGAACTGGTTCGCACAAATCTGGAGACGCCGATGATCCTCACACAGCAGCTTTTGAGGCATCTCAAGAAACATGCGGGATTTGTCATCAATATTTCCTCTGTGACGGCAGGTGAATCCAACCCGCACGGATGTGCGTACGGTGCGACAAAAGCAGGACTTTCCAGCTTTTCGCACAGCCTGTTTGACGAGACGCGAAAGTATGGTGTAAAGGTGGTGACGATCTCGCCCGATATGACAAAAACAAATCTTTACCGCAATGCAGATTTCAGAGAAGGGGATGAAGCCGAGTCTTATCTGCTTCCGGATGAGGTGGCGGATGCGGTGGAGTTTATTCTGAGTCAGCGAGAAGGGATACTTGTGTCCGATATCACATTAAAGCCGCAGCTTCACCGCATAAAACGAAAGAATACAACAGCTGAAGCAAAACAAAGGGGTGTTCTGACGGAAAATAAGGACGAGATATAGCGAATGATTTTTGTTTTTTGTCATAAGATACACTATGATAAAAAAACATCGTGCAAATAAAAACAATCATATGAATCAGCATGAGAAAAGGCAGGGGCTTTCGGATGGGCTGGAGCTGCCGAAGGACGTGTCCTGCGGCGTAGTTATTGTTACTGTGACCGGGAGACGTGCCCTTGTACTCGAAAATTATAAGGGGATTGTCTCATATGACGATGACTGTATCGTCATCCAGACGCGGGACTGTAAGGTGACAGTCTGCGGTTGCCGGCTGAAGGTGGACTACTACACCAATGAGGAGATGAAAATTGTGGGATTGATTCATCAGATCAGCTATGAGGTGTAGCCTATGCTGCTTTCCATGTTGAAATTTCTACAGGGTTTTTTACAGGTGACACTGACAGGAAGCTCGCCGGAACGGTTTTTGAATCTGTGCATCCGTCGTAATATCCTGATCTGGAACTTATGCCCGAATAAGGAGGCGGGTGGTTTTGACTTTTGTATCAGCTTAAAGGGTTTACGTGCTTCGAAAGAACTGTTAAAAAAGACACATACCTCTGTCAAGATCAGAAAAAAATGCGGACTGCCGTTTTTTCTGCACCGCTATCGCGCAAGAAAGCTGTTTGCGATAGGGATCCTTCTTTGCATCCTGCTATTGTGGAATTTTTCAAACTATGTGTGGAAGATTGAGGTGAACGGTACTTCGGAACTGTCGCAGGACATCATCCTTACGTGGCTGGAACAAAAGGAAGCGGGCTTTGGAACCCCAAAAACAAGTATTGACTGTGCAGCGATCGAGGCGGCTTTGCGCAGCGATTTTGATGTCATTGCATGGACTTCGGTAAAGCTGGAGGGTACAAAGCTCACGGTCGACATTCAGGAGAGCCTGCCGGAGGACGAAGTCCGGACACTGCCGTCGGAGGGGGCGTGGGATCTGGTTGCCGCCGAGGATGCAACGATAGCCTCCATCTACACAAGACAGGGGACCCCTCTGGTGGAAAAGGGGACTGTGGTTTCAAAGGGTGCCATTCTTATTTCCGGACGGCTTGATATCATGGATGATAACGGAGAAGTAGCAAATTACCGCTATGTTGTATCCGACGGAGATGTGACGGGAACTGTGATGCGTACCTATGAATCTTCCCTGACGCGCGAATATCAGAAAAAAGTGTACACTGGTGAAGAAGACACTTCCTATACGCTGCAGTTCGGAAACATCCGTATACCGCTGGGGAAAGACAAGAAAAACTACAGTGCCTGCGAGACGGTAGTCAAAGACCGTCAACTTCAGCTGCTGCCGGATCTCTTTCTTCCCGTACATCTGTATATCACTGAACGCAGAGCGTATGTGTATCAGCCTGCGACGTACACGAAAGCGGAAGCGGAAACACTCGCCGAAAAAGAATGGGATGCTTTTTTGGGAAAATTCGAGCAAAAAGGTATTCCAATCATAGTAAAAAATGTTAAAATAGAAACGGATGAAAAAAATTGTATCATTCTAGGCAAGATACAGGCAGAGGTTCCGATTGGGAAATACGCGCCGACAGAACGGGTCGCGCTTCCTGAAAAGACGCAGTCCGATGAATCCTCTGAATGATTGTAAAGGAAAACAGGCACATGGCATTAACAGAACTTTCATTTGATTTACCGGTAGAACACATGGGCAATGTATTCGGCCAGTTTGACGAATACATGAAAAAAATAGAACGTGCTCTTAATGTGACCGTTGTTGTCAGGGGCGGGCAGATGAAGCTCCTGGGCGAAGGCGACGCAGTTAAGAGCGCTTCGCATGTTTTTGAGCAACTGTTAACTCTTTCGAAGCGCGGTAATACGATCACCGTACAGAATGTGGATTATGTACTGGAGCTGGCGCGTGAATCGAAAGAAACGGCGATCGTGGATATTGACGGCGATCTGATCTGTCACACGACAAACGGTAAGCCCATCAAGCCGAAGACACTTGGTCAGAAGACATATGTAGATGCGATCAGGAAAAAAATGATCGTCTTTGGCACCGGACCGGCCGGTACCGGAAAGACCTACCTTGCGATGGCAATGGCGATCACTGCGTTTAAGAACGAATCGGTGGGACGGATCATTCTGACGCGTCCGGCGATCGAGGCGGGCGAGAAGCTCGGATTTCTGCCCGGTGATCTGCAGAGCAAGATTGATCCGTATCTGCGGCCTCTCTATGATGCTTTGTATCAGATCATGGGCGCAGAGAGCTTTGCGCGAAATATGGAAAAGGGCCTGATCGAGGTTGCACCGCTCGCATATATGCGGGGACGTACACTCGACAATGCCTTCATTATTTTAGATGAGGCGCAGAACACGACACCTGCGCAGATGAAGATGTTCCTGACACGTATCGGTTTCGGTTCAAAGGTTGTCATTACCGGTGATGCTTCCCAAAAGGATCTTGCGCCCGGCGCAAAAAGCGGTCTGGATGTGGCGCTTCACGTTCTGAGAAACGTGGAGGAGATCGCCGTGTGTGAGCTTACAAGCAAGGACGTTGTCAGACACCCGCTCGTACAAAAGATTGTCAATGCCTATGACGATTATGAAAACGCACAGATGGAAAAAGAGAAGAAAAAATCTGCTGCGAAAAAAACGAGGAGTAAAAAATCATGACAGAGAACGCATTTTCTGTAAAGCGCATAGGAAAACTGGCGTGGATGCTGTTGTGTTCGATTCTCCTGCCGGCTGTGTGCGGCGTTTTGCATAATGTCAGGGTGGATCATCTGATCGTCTGGAGTTTTATCTGTCTGGTATGTTTTTTTTGCTTTGCACTTTATGCAGAGCGTGAACGGCTGCAGGGTGAGATGAGCATGGGGATCAGCAACGACTATTCCCTGCTCACATTTGTTTACCTGATCTGCCTTCTCGGATCATGCATCGGGTCGCTTCTTCCGGCATTTACAGCACCGGTAATGGCGCTTAGCATTCTGTGTAACGGCTCTTTTCGCACGAAGATGGGCACGGCGCTGGCAGTTTATTTCAGTCTTCTCACAGCGCTTTTTTCCGAGAGCGGCGAATATGAGGTAACTGCCTATGTGCTGCTTGCACTGGCAGGCGTATTTTTGACGGAATTGTTTCTGCAGCGGGGGCTCCGACTGTGGACAGGGATATTTGTTGTCTGTTTCTCTGTCGTTATACCGGTCTGCTGTAATTATCTGTCGTCACATGTGCTCGAAGTTCGAACGATTCTCTTTGCATTTGCAGGAAGTCTTGTTACATTACTTGTACTGTCATTGATACCAAAGTTGCGGAACAGAGAGCGTATAGCAGAAGAGGTTAGTCTGGATACGATCATGGACGAGCATTACCATCTGCACAGGGAGATTGAGCGCTACTCAACGGTTGACTATCATCATGCCCTTCGGACTTCGAAGGTCGCAGCCAGACTCGCTGCCGGAATCGGGGCGGACGAAAAGCTGGCTCGGGCAGGCGGTTTTTATTACCGCATCGGCAAGCTGGAAGGGGAACCGTTTATTGAAAATGGTGTTCGCATTGCACAGCACAACTGTTTTTCACAGCGTCTGGTGTCCATTCTGGAAGAATATAACGGACAGAATCGTCTGCCGGGTTCCATTGAAAGTGCAGTGGTCCAGATTGCAGATATGATCGTTACAAAGTTCGATCTGCTGGACAAGGATACCTTTTCATCTGCGTGGAACCGCGATATTGTGATCTATCAGTCGATGAATGAAAAATCGGCTGAGGGACTCTATGACAATTCAGGACTTTCAATGAATCAGTTCCTGACGATCCGTGAGCTGCTTGTAAAGGAGGAGATGCTCGTATGACAATACTTTTGGAGGAGGAGACAGAAGTTTCCTTTGATTTTGATCATAGAACGCTTGCACATGAGGTGATTATCGCTGCATGCGACGCGGAACAGTGTCCCTATGAGGCGGAGGTCAATCTGACTTTGGTGGACAATGACAACATTCAGCAGATCAACAGGGAATACCGGCAGATTGACCGCCCGACGGATGTGTTGTCATTTCCGATGCAGAACTACGAAACCCCGGCAGATTTTTCACATGTTGAGGAGTGTGTGGAGGATAATTTTAATCCCGATACCGGTGAGCTTTTATTGGGGGATATTATTCTGAGTGTGAACAAGGTAAAAGAGCAGGCCGCCATTTACGGGCATAGCGAGAAACGAGAATTTGCCTTTTTGATCTTACATAGTATGCTTCATTTGTTTGGCTATGATCATGAGACAGAGCAGGAGAGAGAGATCATGGAAAAGAGACAACGCAATATTTTAGATGATCTGGGCATCACAAGATAAATTTGAAAAGGAAGGTACAGTTATATGAAAAAGAAGTTTGCAGCTATGATGATCCTTGCACTGACGGTTGGAATGATGGCTGTCGGCTGCGGCAAAGAGAAAGAGCCGGAGCCGGATGTGGTTGACCTGACCTTTCCACCGGTAGTGGCGGAAGAGGAAGAACCCGAAGCCGAACCAGAGGTGACTGATGTCACACATGAGGGAGAAGCTCAGAGTATGCTGACCGGTGAGTGGTTGCCGGAGGAGGAGACCAAAAACCGCCCGTTTGCGATCATGTTAGGAAATACGACCGATGCACTTCCCCAGTACGGAATCGGAAAGGCGGATGTCCTCTATGAGTGTCTGGTTGAGGGAGGTCTGACCCGTCTGATGGGTATTTTCGATAATTACAACGATGCACCGAAGTATGGTTCTGTGCGAAGCTGCCGTTTATATTATGCATATATTGCAAAAGAATATGATGCAATCTATGCACATTACGGACAGGCAAGCAATGCAAAGAGCTTTTTGAACAGTGATGCGATCGACAATCTGAACGGACTGGAAGGGGCAATGGATAGTATCATGTTTTACCGCTCCGGTGATCGCCCTGCACCGCATAACGTTTTTACAACACCCGAGGGAATTACTGCCGGAATCGAAAAAAAGGGTTATCGGACGACCTACGCAGACGATTATACCGGACACTTCCTGTTTTCTGACGGTAAGGATCCCGTTGTTTTAGACGGAAAAGATGCATATGCCATGCAGACATCTTATCCGAACAGCAAGACCTGGTTTGAATATGATGCAGAAAGCGGAATGTACAAACGCTTCCACTACAAAAAGGAGCATGTCGACGGTGAGACCGGAGAGCAGCTTACATTCACGAATGTAATTTTCCAATTTATTCCGGGCAGAGTGATCGATGATAAAGGACGTATGGAATTTGATACGGTCGGAAGCGGAAAGGGTATCTATTTTACCGGTGGGAAATGTGAGGATATCACATGGAAAAAAGACAGTCTGGAGTCGCCGTCCCTCTTCTATGACAATAACGGCGATCAGCTCGTTATGAATCCGGGAAAGACAAGCATATGTATCATTACAACCGATTCTGCGGATAATATCGGTATCTATGAAAGTGCAGATGCATGGAATGACCGCTGATCAGAAAATAACAAAAGGATAAATTTCATTTATGGATCAGAGAAATAACAGAACACGTAAACAATCAAATAATTCGAGTTTTCTCGTTCAGGGCTCAATTCTGGCCATCGCTTCCATTGTGAGCCGCATCATCGGTCTGCTCTATCGCAGTCCGCTGACGGCGATCCTTGGAGATCTCGGAAATGATTATTACAGTACAGCATTTGAAATCTATTCACTGCTACTTTTGATCTCATCCATGAGTTTGCCGCTTGCAGTGTCAAAAATGGTATCCGCACGTGTCTCTCAGGGACGGGTGAAGGATGCCTACCGGGTGTTCAAGGCATCGCTCGGATTTGCTGTCTGTAGCGGTCTTACAGCCGCATTGGTTGTGTTCTTTTTTGCAGATTATTTTGCATCATTCTTAAAGACACCGTTTTGTGCATTTGCACTCAGGGTGCTGGCACCAACGCTGTTTATCGTGGCGATTCTCGGTGTGATCCGGGGCTTTTTTCAGGGTCTTGGAACCATGATGCCAAGTGCAGTATCGCAGATCGTGGAACAGATCATCAATGCGGTCGTGAGTGTTGTGGCAGCATACTATCTCTTCCGTTACGGAGCAAAGATCGGAGCGGTTCTCGGCAATGAAAAAGAGTACAGTGCCGCTTTCGGCGCAGCCGGAGGTACGCTCGGAACAGGTGCAGGCGCACTGGCAGGCTTATTGTTTGTTCTATTTGTGTTCGCAGTCTATAAGCGGGTATTAAAGCGTAGGCTGCGCAGGGATTGCAGATCTTCTCGTGAATCCTACCGTACGATCCTGCATGTGCTCATTTGGACAGTCGTTCCGGTACTGCTTTCAACGACACTGTATAATCTGAGTGCGATCGTTGATCAGGCAATATTTAAAAATGTGGCAAATCTTCAGGGGTACAGTGCAGATCAGATCCACACATTCTGGGGTGTATTTGGTGGAAAATATCGTGTACTTGTCAATGTGCCAATCTCCATTGCATCGGCAGTTGTATCTGCGAGTGTGCCGGCGATCACAGCCTCTTTTGCAAGCAAGGATATGACCGGCGTTCAGAAAAAGACCTCAAATGCGATCCATTATAGCATGGTTGTCGCTTTTCCGTGTGCGATAGGACTTGGCGTGCTCGCATCTCCGGTTATGCAGCTTCTGTTCAATGACAGCACACCACTGGCAGCCCATATGTTGCAGGTCGGTGTTGTCTCCGTTGTCTTTTACTCGCTCTCTACGCTGTCCAACGGTATTTTGCAGGGGATCAACCGCATGAGAGTTCCGGTTATCAATGCAGCAGTTGCACTTGCGCTGCAGGCAGGGCTGTTAGTTGCTTTGATGTATTTTGCGGATCTGAATATTTTCGCTGTGATCTGGGCGAACACATTCTTTGCACTGCTCATGTGTCTGCTGAACGGATACGGCATATACCGTTATCTCGGCTTCCGACAGGAGGTAAAAAAGACCTTTCTGATTCCGGCACTGGCAGCCGGAATCATGGGAGTGATCGTCTATGTTGTTTATATGGTGCTTCAGATGCTTGTGAAGATCAATTCGATCAGCACGATCGTTTCTATCGTATCCGGTGGATGTGCGTATTTTGTGCTGATGCTTGTGCTGAAGGGGTTGAATGAAGAGGATCTGCTTTCCTTCCCCGGCGGCCGCAAACTGATCGCACTTGGACGGAAGATGCACCTATTATAAAAAAATGTATTTTATGCATATTTTTCCACGAATAGGGTCATACTATTTGTGGTGATAAATATGAGAAAAATTGAATTAATAAAAACAAGATTATATTTTGTGCTGGCGTTTCTTCTTTTGACAGCCGTGTGCATTGTGGTGTATACTTCAATGAGGAACGAGGACTATGTGGACCGTCAGCCGTCTGATCTGGCGCAGGAAGAGACACAGGTGACAGAGGGTGCGTCAGAAAACCTTCAGCAGGTCAGCAGCGCACCGCGTCAAAAAATATACGGGCAAAGTCCATCCGGTGAACCAAAAGAAGATGTGACAGCGCAGAGTAGGCCGGATGAGACGACCTATCGTCTGGCAGTGACCGATGGTTTCCTGCAGGTTTATAATTCGCAGACAGGAAAACTCTATATGGAAACTGCAATTGTATTTGATCTTCTGCCTGCACGGGTACAGGAGCAGATCAAAGAGGGAAAGTACTTCGAGTCAGAGGAAGCTCTGCTTGAATTTCTGGAAAACTACTCAAGTTAGGAATATCATATGAGAAAAAGAATTGATCAACAATCAAACAGCTGTTGGGATGTAATTGTTGTGGGCGGGGGAGCCGCCGGACTGATGGCAGCGATTCACGCAGCCAGAGGGGGTGCAAAGGTGCTTATTCTGGAGCATATGGAGCGCCCCGGTAAGAAGCTGCTGATGACCGGAAACGGCAAATGCAATTTCACAAACGAAGCACTTCTCAATTTTGACGAATCGCAGGGCGAGACCGCTTGTGAGCAGTATTATCACGGGGCTTGTCCTGCATTTGTGTTGCCTGCAATGAAAAAATTCAATGTTGTATCTACATTAAATTTTTTTGATGAATTGGGTGTGCCTGCTGTCAAGCGCAGAGGTGGTTATTATCCAATGGGCGGACAGGCATCTGGAATTTTAGCTGTAATGCTGATGGAATGTAGACGTCTGGGGGTTGACATCAAGTGTGAAATCGGCATCAGATCCATTCTGAAAGCGGAAAAAAACTGCAAAATTGACGGCCATGAAAAATGCGATCACGCACAGTCATTTGTCATTGAGACAAAAAACGGCACTTACATATCCCGCAAATGCATACTTGCTACCGGTGGCAAATCCTACAAGAAGACAGGAAGTGATGGCAGTGGATTCCTATATGTAGAACGTTTGGGGCATCGCATACAAGATTTAGTCCCGGCGCTTGTTCCGCTGCAATCTAATCTTGCATTTTTCAAAAAGGTTGCAGGAATTCGTGCAGAAATTTCGACCAGAATTTACATAGATGGCAAGCAGTCTGCGAGTGAATCCGGTGAACTGCAGCTGACAGATTATGGAATTTCCGGTATCTGTATCTTCCAGATCAGTTATCTGGCATCACATGCTCTCAGATGCGGTCAGACGGTAGCGGTAGAGCTCGATTTCCTGCCGGAGCTTTCGGATGAGGATGTGCTTACACGTATTATGGCACGAACGCAAGGCGTTTGCGCAGAAAGCAAAACGATGGAGCAGTGTTTGATTGGTCTGTTTGCGGACAAACTGGGTGTGGCGCTTCTCGAGGAAGCAGACATCGAACCGTCACAGAAGAGTCGCGAACTGGATACAGCGCAGGCAAAACGGCTTGTGGGGAAAATCAAACATTTTTCCGTACCGGTCGTGGCAACACGTTCCTTTGAGCAGGCGCAGGTCACAGCCGGCGGCTTGGACACGGCGCAGGTTGTGGCGGAAACGATGGAATCAAAGCTCGTTCCGGGACTTTATTTTGCAGGTGAAATGCTGGATGTAGATGGTATCTGCGGCGGTTTTAACCTGCAATGGGCATGGTCGAGCGGTGCGCTTGCCGGAATGAGTGCTGCGGCGTCTCTTCACGGGACGGATCAGGGCGCGTGAATGGGTGCATGTACCCTGGAGATCAATGAAAAGGAAGAAGACATATGATACGGATTCAACAGTTAAAGCTGCCGTTGGAGCATGATCACTATACAATCGAAAATAAGATCCGGCACGTGTTGGGGCTTTCAGCAAGTCAGGAATTTACCTATGAGATCGTAAAACGTTCTGTGGATGCAAGAAAAAAACCGCAACTTTACTACATATATACAGTGGATGTTGCGATGTCCGGCGAGGGAAAGCTTGTAAAAAAGCTTCACAAGCCCAATATTCAGATTGTGCAACGTGTGCGTTACCATTTTCCAAAGCCCGGAGCGATACCGCTCGATGCACCGCCTGTGATCGTGGGTGCAGGACCGGCAGGGCTTTTTTGTGCTTATGAGCTGGCATTGCACGGCTATCGTCCGCTCATTTTAGAACGCGGAAAGCGTGTGGAAGAACGCAGATCGGACGTGGAGAAATTTTGGGAGCGCGGCGTGCTTGATCTGACGTCAAACGTCCAGTTTGGTGAAGGCGGAGCAGGAACTTTCTCCGATGGAAAGCTCAATACGATGGTCAAAGACCCGGTGGGGCGCGGCAGGCGGGTGCTGGAGATCTTCTGCAAGTTCGGTGCACCTTCGGAAATCTTATATGATAGTAAGCCACATATCGGAACGGATATCCTGACAGATGTGATCCGCAATCTTCGGCAGGAAATCCTACGTCTGGGCGGGAAATTTTTGTTCGAAAGTCAGATGACAGATCTTCGGATCGAGAACGGCTGTTTGAAAGGACTGACGATCAGCGGTTCGCATGGTAACAGACAGATTGAGACACCGGTTGCAGTACTGGCGCTCGGACACTCGGCAAGGGATACATTTGAACTCCTGCAAAAAAATCACTTTGTCATGGAGCCAAAAGCGTTTGCCGTGGGCTTTCGCGTGGAGCATCCGCAGGCGATGATCAATGAAAGCCAGTACGGAGCAGACGCAGACATGGCACACTTGCCGGTGGCACCCTACAAGGTGACGGCAAATTTCCCGGATCAGCGCGGCGTGTATTCTTTTTGTATGTGTCCCGGCGGTTATGTAGTGAACGCATCATCAGAGAACGGACGCCTTGCAGTCAACGGTATGAGCTATTACCGGCGTGACAGTGCCAATGCAAACTCTGCGATCATTGTGTCCGTGACACCGGCGGATTTTCCGGAAGAGGGTGCATTATCCGGTGTGGCATTTCAGCGAAAACTGGAAGAAAAAGCATATGCGCTGGGCAGCGGAAAGATCCCGCAACAGTTGTTCGGTGATTTCAAGGAAAAACGGTGTTCTTCCGCTTACGGAGACTTTGAAAGCTGTGTGAAAGGCGCAGCAACATTCGGTGCGCTGCACGAGCTTCTGACTCCGGATTTGAACCGTTGTTTTGTGGCAGGAATGGAGCAGTTCGGGAAACGTCTTTACGGTTTTGACCGAAGGGATGCAATTTTATCCGGTGTGGAGAGCCGGACATCCTCGCCGCTTCGTATTCTTCGTGATGAGGGATACGAGAGTAACTGGAAGGGCATTTATCCATGCGGGGAAGGTGCCGGTTACGCGGGTGGCATTACCTCTGCGGCAATGGACGGTATCAAAGTGGCAGAGGCGATCGCATCAAAATATAAACCATCATAAACGAGAAATCAGGTCGAAGCATTGACTGCTGTGACCGTTGGAATAGGAGGATCATTATGGCTGAGTATTCACCCATGATGCAGCATTATTTAAAGACAAAAGAGAAGCACAGCGACTGTATTCTTTTCTATCGGCTGGGTGATTTTTATGAGATGTTTTTTGACGATGCCCTGACGGCATCCAAAGAGCTGGAACTGACGCTGACCGGAAAGCAGTGCGGTATGGAGGAGCGCGCACCGATGTGCGGTGTGCCCTTTCACGCAGCAGATACATATATCAACCGGCTGGTTTCAAAGGGCTATAAGGTGGCGATCTGCGAGCAGATGGAGGATCCAAAGCTCGCAAAGGGAATCGTTGAAAGACAGGTCATTCGTATTGTCACACCGGGTACAAATACAGATGCACAGTCGCTGGATGAGACGAAAAATAACTATCTGATGTGTGTCTACTATGACGAGGATGTGTTTGGCGTGTCCACTGCAGACGTGTCCACCGGAGACTTTTTTGTGACAGAGATCGATTCCGTGCAAAAGCTTGTGGATGAGATCAATAAATTTGCCCCGGCGGAGATCATCTGCAACGAGGCACTGTTCATGAGTGCGCTGGCTATCGAAGATCTGCGAAACCGTATGCACATCGCTGTGACAGCACTTGATTCCTGGTATTTTACCGATGATATGGCAAAAAACACACTGCTTGGTCATTTTCATGTGAAGCAACTCGACGGTCTGGGTCTGGCGGATTATATATCCGGTACGTTGGCGGCAGGTGCTCTGTTAAAATACCTGTATGAGACGCAGATGAACGGTCTGGAGAACATGACAAGTCTTCACCCGTATTCGACGGGCACTTTTATGGTGCTGGACTCTGCCACTAGACGAAATCTGGAACTGGTCGAGACAATGCGCGAGAAAAATAAAAAAGGTTCCCTGCTGTGGGTATTGGACAAGACAAAGACAGCGATGGGCGCAAGACTGCTGCGCTCCTATGTGGAGCAGCCGCTGATCGACCGCAGCGAGATCGAGGCGCGCTATGATGCGATCGAAGAACTGAATAACAATCTTATGAGCCGGGAGGAGATGAGTGAATACCTGAATCCGGTCTATGACCTGGAGCGACTGATCACAAGGATCAGCTATCAGACTGCAAATCCGCGTGATCTGATCGCGTTCCGTAATTCCTTGCAGATGCTTCCGGCGATCCGCATGGTACTTTCGGAGTTTCACGGAGAAGCACTCAAAAAGCTTTTTGATGAAATGGATCCGCTGGAGGATATTTATCAGTGGATCAACGATGCGGTCATTGACGATCCTCCGATCACCGTACATGACGGTGGGATCATCAGGGACGGCTATTTTGCGGAAGTAGACAGACTGCGTGCGGCAAAGACGGACGGCAAGAGCTGGCTGGCCCAGATAGAGAGCTCGGAGCGCGAAAAAACCGGCATCAAAAATCTTCGCATCAAATATAACAAAGTGTTCGGCTACTATCTGGAAGTCACCAATTCCTACAAGGAGCTGGTGCCGGATTATTACACGAGAAAACAGACGCTCACGAACGCGGAGCGGTATATCACACCGGAGCTGAAGGAGCTGGAGGAGACGATCCTTGGTGCCGAGGACAAGCTGGTACAACTGGAATACGAACTGTTCCGAGAGCTGCGCGAAAAGATCACCGGGGAAGTTGCCCGTATCCAGAAGACGGCAAAGGCGGTTGCCGGACTGGATGTGCTCCTGTCACTGGCAAAGGTCGCGGACAGCAATCACTACTGCAGACCGAAGCTCAATGAGAACGGGCTGATCGATATCCGCGACGGACGTCATCCTGTAGTTGAAAAGATGATAAGCAACGATATGTTTATCCCGAATGACACGTATCTGGACAATGGAAAAAACAGAATTTCCATTATCACCGGGCCGAATATGGCAGGAAAATCCACTTACATGCGTCAGACGGCACTCATCGTACTCATGGCGCAGATTGGCAGCTTTGTACCTGCCACGCAGGCAAAGATCGGTCTTGTGGACCGCATCTTCACACGTGTGGGAGCAAGCGATGACCTTGCAAGCGGTCAGAGTACCTTTATGGTGGAGATGAACGAGGTGGCGAACATCCTGCGCAATGCCACATCCAACAGCCTTCTGATCCTCGATGAGATCGGGCGCGGTACTTCCACCTTTGACGGGTTATCCATTGCATGGGCAGTTGTCGAGCACATCAGCAATCCGAAGTTGTTGGGCGCAAAGACACTGTTTGCGACCCACTATCATGAGCTGACAGAGCTGGAGGGCAAGCTGGACAATGTGAACAACTATTGCATTGCCGTCAAGGAAAAGGGCGATGACATCGTGTTCCTGCGCAAGATCGTCAAGGGCGGCGCTGACCGAAGCTACGGTATTCAGGTTGCAAAGCTTGCAGGCGTGCCTGATTCCGTCATCAGCCGCGCAAAGGAAATCTGCCAGGAGCTGATCGACAACAATATTACGTGCGGTGTGGAGAGTCTGGCCCCGGAGAAGCGCACACACCAGAGGGTGAAAAAACTGGATGAGGTGGACAAAAACCAGATTTCATTGTTCGACACGGTGGATGATGACGAGATATTGAAAGAGCTAAAGGAACTGGATCTTGGAAACTATACGCCCATTGAAGCACTCAATAAACTGTATGAGCTGCAGGGCAAATTGAAGAATCGCTGGTAATGCTCAGAGCAGGCTTAACAGTTATAATCGTTGGCAATGAAAAAGGAGATCATTTATGCCTGATATTCAATTACTCGATGAAGCAACAATAGAAAAAATAGCAGCCGGCGAGGTCGTGGAGCGCCCGTCTTCCGTCGTGAAGGAGCTGGTTGAAAATGCGATCGACGCGAAAGCGACGTATATCACAGTCGAGATCAAAGAGGGCGGCACGTCATTTATCCGCATTACGGACAATGGATGCGGGATTGAAAAAGATCAGGTGCGGCTGGCATTTTTGCGCCATTCAACCAGTAAGATCCGCTCGATGGAGGATCTGCTCTGTGTGAAATCACTTGGTTTTCGCGGTGAGGCACTCGCGAGCATCAGTGCGGTGGCGCAGGTGGAACTGATCACGCGTCCGCGCGGAGCGCTGACCGGTGTGCGTTTCCTCATTGAAGGTTCAAAGGAAAAGGCATTTGAAGAGATCGGTGCTCCGGAGGGAACGACCTTTCTCGTGCGTAATCTCTTTTTTAACACACCGGTACGGCGTAAATTTTTGAAGTCGGCACAGACAGAAGGCGGATATGTCGCAACAATCATGGAGCGTCTGGCACTTTCGCATCCGGAAATTTCCTTCCAGCTCATTGTAAACAACCAGCCAAAGCTGCACACTTCCGGAAACTGTAACCGCAAAGATATCATTTATCATATTTACGGAAAAGAGATCGCAGCGAACCTTCTGCCGATCGACGCGGAAAAGGATGGGATCCATGTGTCCGGTTTTATCGGAAAACCGCTCATCTCACGAGGCAACCGGAATTTTGAAAATTACTATATTAACGGCAGATACATGAAGAGCAATGTGGTGGCAAAGGCGATCGAGGAGGCATACAAGCCCTACCTGATGAACCGCCAGTATCCGTTTACCGTGCTCTACATTACGATGGACGAAGAACTTTTGGATGTCAATGTTCATCCGACTAAGATGGAAGTACGTTTTTCCAATGGAGAAATGCTTTACACAGACCTGATCGAACTGCTGCGCGCCACGCTGCAGGGACGCGACCTGATCCCGGAGGTGTCCGCGGGTGCGGACGTGAAACCGGCGAAAAATGATGAAAAGCCGGTGTCGGAGGTAACTGCGCCGCAACCCTTTGAGCGCAGCCGTCTGTCGCACTTGTCGGCAGAAAAACGCCCGGTCGGCGAACCGGACAAGCGTCCGATCAGTGAAGCACAGAAGGAGCAGATCCGGTCAGCAGTCCGGGCAGACAGTCCATATGAGCTGAAATACACACCCCGACCGGTCCGGGAAGCGCATAACGATCAGATGGCAAAGCCGAAACAGGATATACCGGAGTCGGCAGGGAAATTGCAACAGCACCACTCGACGGCGAAACAAGTATCAAGACAGCTGGAGATGACGGATGTATTCCGCGAGGAGAACGGCTATCAGACGAATTTTATCGAGGAGGCAAAAAAATCCAATGTCCGCATCATCGGACAACTGTTTGAGACATACTGGCTGACCGAAGTAGAAAATAAGCTGTTCATCATCGATCAGCATGCAGCACATGAAAAAGTTCTCTTTGAGCGGAATATGAAAACATTTGCAACTCGTGATTATACCTCTCAGCAACTGAGTCCTCCGATCATTTTAAGTCTGACGATGCAGGAGCAGAATGTGTTGAAAAACAATTCGGAGGAACTGCAAAATCTTGGGTTTGAAATCGATGAATTTGGCGGCAGTGAATACGCGATCCTTGCAGTTCCGGACAATCTGTATCATCTGGATGCAAAGCAGTTGTTTTTTGAATTGCTGGATGATATGGTGACGGAGTCCGGCAGCGGCAGAGCCACTACGGAGATGATCTGGAACAAAGTGGCGACCGCCTCATGCAAAGCGGCGATCAAGGGCAATCAGCGCATCAGCCGCGCGGAGGCAGAGGAACTGATCCGTGAGCTTCTGACACTTGACAACCCGTATCACTGTCCGCACGGAAGACCAACGATGATCTCCATGAGCAAATATGAAATCGAGAAGAAATTTAAGAGGATCGTATAAAGCTATGAACGAAAAAATTGTTGTCATACTGACCGGTCCGACGGCAGTGGGAAAAACAGCGCTGTCCATCGCCCTGGCAAAAGCCCTTGATACCGGCATTATCTCGGCAGATTCCATGCAGGTATATAAACACATGGATATCGGCTCTGCAAAGATCATGCCTGAGGAGATGCAGGGTGTCGAACATGCACTGATCGATGTGTATGAGCCGGACGAGGAATTTCATGTCGTGCAGTTTCAGCATGATGCAAAGGCAGCGATGGAACGGCTGTGGGCGCAGAACAGACTGCCGCTTGTCGTCGGCGGTACCGGATTTTATATTCAGGCCCTGCTCTATGATATTGATTTTACAACGGAAGATGCGGATAGTGCCTTGCGTGAAAAATATGAAAGACTGGCAAGAGAGCAGGGTACGGAGGCACTGCACGGGATGCTGCGGGCAGTCGATCCGCAGTCTGCAAAAGACATCCATGCCAACAACGTCAAACGCGTGATCCGTGCACTGGAATTTTATGAGAAGACCGGAACACCGATCTCGACACATAATGCCACGGAACGTGCTAAAAATTCCCCTTACGGATTTGCTTATTTTGTGCTGACAGACAAGCGTGAAAAGCTCTATGCGCGTATTGATGCGCGCGTGGATGCCATGATGGAACAGGGACTGCTCGATGAAGTAAAGGCATTGAAAAAGATGGGATATACAAGAGATATGGTTTCCATGCAGGGACTGGGTTATAAAGAACTGCTCGCCTATCTGGACGGTGAGTGTTCCCTGGAGGAGGCAGTCTATATCATCAAGCGTGATACCAGACATTTTGCGAAACGCCAGCTCACCTGGTTCCGCCGTGAGCGGGATGTGATCTGGGTGGATAAATCTGCCTTTGACTATGACGATGAAAAGATCTTAAAATACATGTTGGAAGAAATAGAGAAAAGAGGACTGAAATGATGGGAACAAACATTGATCTGAAGGAAATATATGCACAGATGGGAATCGAAGAACCGGTGTTTTCCTTTGGGGAAAAGATTGCGAAGGAGCTGGAGGAGCGCTTTGCCACGATCGATGCGGTAGCAGAATATAATCAGCTCAAGGTGATTGCAGCCATGCAGAAGAACCGTGTCAGTGCGGAGTGCTTCAATGCGTCCAGCGGATACGGCTACAATGATCTCGGGCGCGATACGTTAGAGCAGGTCTATGCGGATGTGTTTCACACACAGGCTGCACTCGTACGACCACAGATTACCTGTGGTACGCATGCACTTGCACTTGCGCTGATGTCAAATTTACGCCCCGGAGATGAACTCTTATCGCCCGTCGGCAAGCCTTATGACACATTGGAGGAGGTCATCGGCATCCGCCCGTCAAAAGGTTCTCTGGCAGAGTACGGTGTCACCTACCGTCAGGTAGAATTTTTGGCGGACGGCGGATTTGACTATGACGGGATCCGGGCAGCAATCAACGAAAAAACAAAACTTGTAACGATTCAACGCTCAAAGGGTTATCTCATGCGTAAAACCTTGTCTGTTGCGCAGATTGGAGAACTGATCGCGTTTGTAAAGAGCATCAAGCCGGACGTGATCTGTATGGTGGACAACTGTTACGGAGAATTTGTCGAGACGATCGAGCCAAGCGATGTCGGCGCGGATATGGTGGTGGGCTCACTGATCAAAAACCCGGGCGGCGGAATGGCACCGATCGGCGGCTATATTGCGGGCACAACAGAATGTGTCGAAAATGCAGCATACCGTCTGACTTCACCGGGACTGGGCAAGGAGGTCGGCGCTTCTCTTGGGGTCATCCAGTCCTTTTATCAGGGACTGTTTCAGGCTCCGCTCGTCGTCAGCGGTGCGTTGAAAGGGGCAATATTTGCGGCAAATCTGTATGAGCGTCTGGGCTTCACCGTTCTGCCGAACAGCACGGAGAGCCGTCACGACATCATTCAGGCGATCGCGCTGGAGACGCCGGAGCGATTATGTGCGTTCTGCGAGGGCATCCAGGCAGGTGCGCCGGTAGACAGCTACGTGACACCGGAGCCGTGGGATATGCCCGGCTATGACAGCAAGGTCATTATGGCGGCAGGTGCCTTTGTGCAGGGGTCTTCCATCGAGCTTTCCGCAGACGGACCGCTGCGCGAGCCATACAATGTATACTTTCAGGGCGGACTGACCTGGCATCATGCAAAATTTGGAATTCTTATGTCTTTACAAAAACTTTATATTCGAAATCTTGTTAATAAAGAGCTGATGTGTTAAAATAAAAGGGTATGTCATTACCGCTTTGAGGAGAGAGCAGAAACGAGGTTCAATGACACAACATATTACAGCGAGGGACTTGCCGGTTTCAGAGCGTCCCTATGAAAAGTGCCTGCTGGCAGGGCCGCAGGCATTGTCAGATGCAGAGCTGTTAGCCGTGATCTTAAAGAGCGGCAGCCGACAGATGAACGTCATCGCGCTTGCACAGAGCATTTTGCAGGCGGACGGTAAAAACCTGTTAAATCTTTATCACATGTCTCTGGAGGAGCTGATGCGTTTTCCGGGCATCGGAAAGGTAAAAGCGATCCAGCTCAAATGTGTGGCGGAGCTATCACGCCGAATTGCCCGGACAGACCGCAGGGAGCGGGTGTGTCTTTCGGATGCGGAGTCAGTGGCAGCGTACTATATGGAACGCCTGCGCCATGAACCGCAGGAGCATCTGCTTGTCAGCATGTTTGACTCCAAATGTCATCTGATCGGTGATTCCGTGCTCGCCACCGGATCGGTAAGCGCGGTGCCTGGCTCGCCGCGGGAGATTTTTCTTCGGTTGTTTGAGAAAAAAGCAGTTTCTTTTATCATTTTGCACAACCATCCGAGCGGAGATCCGTCGCCGAGTAGGGAAGATTTCGCGCTGACACACCGGATCAGGGCGTGCGGCGAGCTTATGGATGTGGAACTGTCGGATCACATCATTATTGGAGATAACAGGTATTACAGCTTTCGAGAAAACAAACAGATTTTAGTTTAGGAGAGGAACAATATGAGCAGCAATGTGTATGGAATAGACTTAGGAACCAGCAATCTGAAGGTGTTCTGCAAGGCCAGTGGGCGGATCTTAAATGAAAAAAACACCGTCGCAGTCGTCAACAAGAACCAGTTGTATGCATACGGCGATGCGGCCTATGCGATGTACGAAAAAGCACCCGAAACGATTCAGGTAACATTCCCGGTTGTAGGCGGTGTCATTGCGGAGTACAATTTTCTTCAAACGATGATCTTTGAGTTTTTGGAAAAACATTCCAAAGGCAAGGTTCGTGGTGCCGATTTCATTGTTGCCGTACCTACCGACATTACGGAGGTAGAGAAAAAAGCCTTTTTTGACATGTTCTACAAGAGCAAAGTAAAACCGCGACTTGTACAGGTATGCGAAAAGCCGATTGCGGATGCAGTAGGACTCGGTCTGGATGTAAATGAACCCACCGGTGTGATGATTGTGGATATCGGTGCTGACACGACGGAAATTTCCGTCATCTCACTTGGCGGTCTGGTAGTCAGCAGTCTGCTCCATTTCGGCGGAAACCAGCTGGATGAATCTATCATTTCCTATGTGCGCAAAAACAATAATCTCTTAATAGGCAGAAAGACTGCCTGTGCACTGAAGGAATCGATCGGCTGTGCGCTGCCCGGCTGCGAGGCGTCAATGGCAATCGTCGGCAGAGACGTTGTGAGCGGCCTGCCGATTGAGACGGAGATCACTGCCACACAGGTTTATGAGGCAATGCAGACAGATCTGAACGATATCTGTAATTCCATGAAGATGACACTTGAGCATACGCCGCCGGAACTTGCGAGGGATATTATCCATTCAGGTATTTATATTACCGGTGGGTCCTCTCGTATCCAGAAGCTGGATGAGCTGTTTTCAAGCATTACCGGCATCAAGATAAACATCAGCGAAGATCCTGAGGAGTGTGTGGCAAGAGGGCTGATCAAGCTGGTCAGTGACAACAAGTTCAAGCACCTCGCCTATACGCTGAAGGCTAAGGTATATAAATAATTCAGAGGTTTAAGAATGGCACGTGTAAAACGTAAAAACAAGACGATTCCCGCAAAATATATTCTGCTTGTGTTGACCCTGATCTGTTTCCTGCTCATGCTTGGCAGTTTTACGTTTGGCTGGACGGCCGGTCCGGTTGGAACAGCGGCAAGCTATGTATTTATTCCGATGCAGCGTGGGCTTACGACTGTAGGCAACTGGATTTCAGACAAAACCTACGAGTTGGCAACGTTAAAGGATGTCATGAAGGAAAATGAAGTACTGAAAACGCAGGTGGACGAACTGACGGATGAGCTGAATACCTTAAAGCTCGAACAGTATGACACGGAGGATCTGCGGGAGCTTTTGGCACTTGACACCGGATATTCGGAATATCACAAGCTGTCTGCGAGTGTGATCGGCAAGGATGCCGGCAACTGGTTTGATACATTTTTAATTGACAAGGGCAGCAAGGATGGTGTTGCCGTGGGAATGAACGTCATTACCGGAAGAGGACTGGCAGGTATTATCACCGAAGTGGGTCCGAACTACGCAAAGGTGCGTGCGATCATTGACGATACAAGCAGTGTCAGCGGAATGGTATTATCTACTTCTGACAACTGCATCATAAAGGGAAATCTGCAGATGATGGATGATCGGCAGATGATCACGTTTTCCAATCTGAAGGATACGGAGGGAAAAGTTGCAGTTGGCGATCAGGTGGTGACCTCCTATATCAGTTCGGAGTACGTGCAGGGACTGTTGATCGGTTATATCAGTGAGATCCATGTCAATTCAAATAATCTGACAAAGTCCGGTCTGATCACGCCGGTCGTTGATTTTGAACATGTCAAGCATGTGCTGGTGATCACAGATCTGAAGACAACCACTGAAACGACGGAGGAAGAATAAACCTGTTATGCGTCGAAAAATTACTGTATTAATCATTGTGCTCAGCTGCTTTCTGTTGCAGACGACACTGTTTCAGTCTATATCGTTTCTGACTGTCGCGCCGAATCTCATGATCATCGTGACAGCCTCCTTTGGCTTTATGAGGGGAAAAAAGGAGGGCATGTATATCGGCTTTTTGTGCGGTGCGCTGATCGATATATTCTATGCCCAGATTTTAGGCGGTTATGCCCTGCTTTTTATGTATATCGGATATTTGAACGGATTTTTCCGCAAGCTCTTTTTTCCGGAGGATTTCAAGCTTCCCATGGCACTGATCGCCGCCAGTGACTTTTTGTACAATTTTGTAATCTACTTCTTCCTGTTTCTTTTCAGAAACCGGCTGGAGTTCCCATATTATCTGTCCCACGTGATCCTCCCTGAGCTGGTGTACACGTTGCTGATGATGATCGTTCTCTATTTTATTATTTTAAAAATTAATCGTCGGCTGGAGGAGATTGAAAAAAGGAGTGCAGCAAAGTTTGTTTAGCAATATCAAAAACTTTTTTAAACAGATATTTCGTTCCAGAATTCTTTTTCTGGCAATATTGTTTGTGTGCATGGCTACCGTTCTTTTACTGCGGCTGTTTCAGCTTCAGATCATCAATGGTGCAGACAGTCAGTCAGACTTCCTGATGCGCGTGATCAAGACACGCAGCCTGAACAGTACCAGAGGCAATATTTTTGATCGAAACGGAAAACTGCTCGCCTACAACGAGCTGGCTTACGGCATCACGATCGAGGATAACGGAAGCTATAGAAGTGACGGAACACTTTCTGCCACACAGGTAAAAAACCGTTCCATCAACGAAGATATTGCACAGATCCTGCACACGATGGACAAAAACGGTGATGTGATCGACAACGATTTCTCCATCACGCTGACCGAGGATGAAAGCTATGAGTTTACGGTCAGCGGAACAAAACTCCAGCGATTCCGCGCAGATGTGTACGGAGAGTCCGACATCAACAACCTGGGTTATAATGAAAAACTCGGGATTGATACCGCAACTGCAACGCCGGATCAGATTATGGAATATCTTGGCAGCACAAACGCAAACTGCTTTGATATTTCACCGGAATACAGCAAAAAGGATGCCTACCGCATTGCGATCATTCGCTACAAAATGCGTCAGAACAGCTATCAGAAATATATCGCGGCAACGATTGCCTCTGACGTGAGTGAGGAGACAGTCGCATATATCAGCGAGCATGCAAATGAATTGCAGGGTGTGGAGATCACCGAGGATACGATCCGCCGTTACAACGACAGCAAATATTTTGCCCATCTGATCGGCTATACCGGACAGATTGACGAGGAAGAGTTCATTTCATTCGGTGGGGAGGAGAAAGACTCCGAGTATTCCCGAACAGATACGGTTGGAAAATCCGGTATTGAACAGTATATGGACACGGAGCTCAAGGGTAAAAAAGGAGAGGAGAAGCTCTATGTCGATAACCTGGGTAAGGAACTCGAGACAATCGAACGAACGGAACCGGTAGCCGGAAATGACGTGTATCTCTCCATTGATATGGATCTGCAGGAGGCTGTTTACGATCTGTTAGAGCAGGAGATTGCCGGTATCGTTTACTCAAAGATCATCAATGCAAAAACCTATGAGGCAAGCGGTGCCTCCGACATCAAGATACCGATCGACGACGTGTACTATGCATTGATCAACAATAACGTGATCAAAATGGATCATTTCGCTGCAAAAGATGCTTCCGACACGGAAAAAGAAGTATATGACTCTTTCTGCAGACGGCGTGAACTGGTGTTGTCAGAGATTGAAAAAGAACTTCTCGGCAGTAATGCTGTTGCATATGAAAACCTCTCTGAAGATATGCAGATGTACATGAGCTATATCGTTTCCATGCTTACAGACAGGCAGATCATCGTCACCGACAAGATCGACTGGAATGATGAGACATATATTGCATGGAAAAATGATACGATCAGCCTGCAGGAATACCTTTACCATGTGATAGGTGCACAGTGGTTTGACATCACAAAATTCCCGGCAGATTCCAAATATTCGGACACCGAGGAACTCTACCGTGTACTCATTGACTACATTCTTGAAGAACTGAAAGAAGATAACGGCTTTTGCAAACGCATCTATAAATATATGATTCGTGACAACGTGATCGACGGTGTGCAGATATGTCTGATCCTCTATGATCAGGAGATTTTAGATTACGATGATGAGATGATCGCCGAACTGAAAAACCGGACACTCAGTCCTTTTGATTTTATGATGGAACGAATCAAAAATCTGGAGATCACACCGGCACAGCTTGCCCTGGATCCCTGTACCGGCTCCTGTGTGTTGACCAATGTGCAAACGGGAGAACTGTTGGCATGTGTCACTTATCCGGGTTACGACAACAATCGTCTGGCAAACACGGTAGACAGCGCTTATTTCGCATCACTGATGAGCGATCTGTCTTCGCCGTTTTACAATAATGCAACACAGCAGAAAACAGCACCGGGTTCCACCTTCAAGATGGTGACGGCGACAGCCGGACTGACTGAGAATGTCATCACCACATCTACACTGCTTGAAGACAAGGGGAAATTTGACCGCGTGGAGGACGGACCGAAATGCTGGATCTATCCGGGCAGCACACATGGAAAGATCAACGTCTCCGAAGCACTGCGGGATTCCTGCAACTACTTTTTCTATGAACTGGGCTGGATGTTTTCACAGGTGGGAGACAGTTATGTGGAATCTGCCGGTATCAAAACCATACAGAAATACGCAAAGCTTTACGGGCTGGACGAAAAAACCGGAATTGAAACGGTTGAGAGTACACCGGAGATTGCAGATGCATATCCGATCACGGCAGCGATCGGACAGAGTAACCACAACTACACGACAATTGCCTTGTCGCGTTATGTGACGGCGGTTGCAAACTCCGGAACCGTATATAACTATACGCTGCTCAGCAAACTGACAGATACGGAGGGGAATGTTCTGGAGACATATGCACCTACGGTGCGAAACAAGATGACTGAGATTTCTGCTTCAACCTGGGAAGCAATCCAAAGCGGAAACCGAATGGTAGTGGAAAATCTGGATTGCTTTGATGAGTTTGGAAATATTGAAGTGGCGGGCAAGACCGGAACCGCACAGCAGGTGCAAAGCCGGCCAAACCACGCATTGTTTGTGGGATATGCACCATATCGCAATCCGAAGATCTCCATTGCAACACGTATCGCTTACGGATACACTTCACACAACGCAGCGGATGTATCCGCCAATATTTTGAAGTATTACTTTGATCTGGTGGATGAGGATGAACTGCTCAATGGCAGCGCGGCAAACGTTGGAAACAATTCCAACTCCTTTACTGATTGATCAAAGTGAAAATATAATAAGAGAAAAGAGGCATTAGATATTGAATTCACAGCCTGTAGTGATCAAAAGTTCAAAAAACGGAATCAATCTTGTCCTGGATGACAAGCTTTCCTTCACCGAAATTTTGGAAGAGATCAAAAAAAAATTTATTGATTCCGAGAAATTTTTTAAAAACGCACACATAGCGATTTCCTTTGAGGGACGAGCTCTCAGCCAGGAAGAACAGTTTGAGATCATCGAGATGATCCAGCAGTGCACCACGATCACGATCATCTGTATTCTGGATCATGACGAACTGATGGACGAGGTGATGCAGCGGAGGATCAATGCTTATCAGGAATCTCATTCCCCACAGACCGGCCAGTTTTACAAAGGTACTCTGCGCTCCGGTCAGCAGATCGAGTCGGAGACGAGTATGGTCGTTCTGGGAGATGTAAATCCGGGTGCAAAAGTCATTGCGAAGGGAAATATCGTGATCCTCGGTGCGCTGAAGGGAAGCGCATATGCCGGAGCAAACGGAGATTCCGGGTGCTTTGTGGCTGCGCTTGAAATGGATCCGGTACAGATCAAGATCGGAGATCATATCGGTCGCTCCGCAGATAAAAAAGAGCCATCAAAAGGTTTACGGCGTAAGGTAAAAACAGAGACCGCTGTGCCACAGATTGCCACGGTCTATCATCAGCAGATTTTGATCGAGCCGATTTCATCCGGCTTGTTGAAAAATATTTTGTAACCAAAAATCATTAGGAGGATACAGAGCATGAGTGAGGTTATCGTTATTACATCAGGAAAAGGCGGCGTCGGCAAGACCACGACCACAGCAAATGTCGGCACCGGATTAGCACAGTTGGATAAAAAAGTAGTTTTGATCGACACGGATATCGGACTTCGTAATCTGGACGTTGTCATGGGTCTGGAAAACCGCATTGTCTACAATCTGGTTGATGTGGTGGAAGGCAATTGCCGAATCAAGCAGGCGCTGATCAAGGACAAAAAATATCCGAATCTTTTTTTGCTTCCCTCAGCACAGACAAGGGATAAAACATCTGTGAATCCGGAACAGATGAAGAAACTGATCGAGGATCTGCGCGAGGATTTTGACTTTATTTTGCTGGATTGTCCCGCCGGAATTGAGCAGGGCTTCCAGAATGCGATCGCAGGAGCAGACCGTGCACTGGTTGTTACCACACCGGAGGTTTCCGCAATCCGTGATGCAGACCGTATCATCGGACTGCTGGAGGCAAATGAAATCGGCAGAATCGATCTGATCGTTAACCGGTTACGCATGGATATGGTAAAGCGTGGAGACATGATGTCGGTTGATGATGTCTGTGAGATCCTGTCCATTGATCTGATCGGTGCCGTTCCGGATGATGAACAGATTGTTATCTCCACAAATCAGGGAGAGCCGCTTGTGGGATCTTCCTCACTGGCCGGAAAAGCTTACCAGAACATTTGCCATCGCCTTGTGGGCGAGGAAGTTCCTTTGATGGATCTGAATGCAAAAGAAGGATTTTTCTCGAAACTGGCCGGCGTATTTAAAAAATAACAGGGGGATACATACATGGGATTAATGGATATTTTTAAGAAAAAAAATTCCGGCGACGTTGCAAAAGACCGTCTGAAGCTGCTCTTGGTTTCTGATCGTGCCGACTGCTCACCGGATGTGATGGAAGCAATTAAAAATGATATCATACAGGTGATCTCAAAGTATATGGAGATCGATGCAGAAGGACTGGATATCCAGATCACCCAGACAGAGTCTGAGACCAGCAATGGCACCGTACCTGCCCTGTATGCGAACATTCCGATCAAGGATTTGAAACATTCATGCTAAAACGTTATTCGATTCGCAATTACAACTTCAGACTGGTCATCTATCTTGTGGCATTGGCGATACTTGGTATTCTTGTCATCGGAAGCGCCAAGGAGGGTAATAATCAGACACGACAGATCATGGGCCTGATCCTCGGACTGGGAGCAATGGTCGTTGTATCACTCATTGATTATTCCTTTATTCTGCGCTTTGTCTGGATCTTCTACGGACTGGATCTGGTACTGCTCGCAGCCGTGATTGCCGGTTTTGGTGAAAACCATAAAGGTGCAACGCGCTGGATCGAGATTTTCGGTATCCAGTTTCAGCCTTCGGAGTTGTCAAAGATCATACTGATCCTGTTTTTCGCTGCTTTCCTGCAAAAACACAGGGAAAAGATCAACAGTCTGAAAACACTTGTATGTTTCGCGGTCTTAGCGGCAGTACCATTGTTTCTTGTATTGAAGGAACCGGATCTGTCCACAACGATCGTAACTGCACTTATTTGCTTATCACTCTTGTTTATTGGAGGATTAAGCTATAAAATAGTAATGGGCGGGCTGGCAGTGGCGGTACCGTCACTTCTGGTAGCACTGTATATGATCGCATCCAATCCGGGTGCGGAGGATGGCGCACTGGAGGGATATCAGAATACTCGTATCCTTGCATGGCTCTATCCGGAGCTTTATCCGCAGCAGGCATTGCAGACCCAGAACTCGATCATGGCGATCGGTTCCGGTCAGCTGAGCGGCAAGGGACTTTACAATACGGATGTGACATCAATAAAAAGTGGTGGATTTATCGCTGAGGCACACACCGATTTTATCTTTACAGTTGTGGGAGAAGAACTGGGATTTATCGGTTCCGCTGCGATCGTCATACTGATGTTGCTCATCGCACTGGAATGTCTGTGGGTAGCCAGACGGGCGAAGGATCTGTCCGGCAGATTGATCTGCTGTGGGATGGCAGCGCTGATCGGCTTCCAGTCATTTGTAAATATTTGTGTAGTGACCGGCCTGTTTCCGAACACGGGTGTCACACTTCCTTTTGTCAGCTATGGTCTGACTTCGCTGGTGACAAACTTTGCCGGTATGGGATTTGTGTTGAATGTCGGATTGCAGCCGAGAAAATATGGAACGGGGGAAAATACATGAACGTAGGATTGATTGCTCATGATGCAAAAAAGAAACTTATGCAGAATTTTTGTATCGCATATCGGGGCATCTTAAACAAGCACACACTTTATGCGACGGGTACGACCGGCAGACTGATCGAGGAGGTCGCCAATCTGAATGTCCATAAGTATCTGGCCGGTGCTCTGGGTGGGGCACAGCAGATGTGTGCCCAGATTGAGAACAATGAACTGGATCTGATCATTTTTTTGCGGGAGCCGGTCTCTCCGCGTTCTCATGAGCCGGATGTAAACAACGTTGTGCGTCTTTGTGACACGCATAACATTCCACTGGCAACGAACCTGGCAACTGCGGAGCTTCTGATCCGCGCATTGGACAGAGGAGATTTAGACTGGCGTGAAATGTACAAGTAAAATACTGTTTTCCGGCATCCTGATCTTCAGCCTTCTGGTGAGTGGCTGTGGCAGAGATGTCATGATCGACAACCCCTATGATATCAGTACGTCGGCTACAAATGCCAAGAGCGAGGCATTGACTGATTTTTCCGGCGCTTCAGAAGCAGTGCACTATTTTGCAGAAGATCTGTGTGTTGCGCCGAAAGAGCAGACACACTCGGATGCGGTGACGGATGAAGTTGTGGAGGCGATGGGAGTCTTTTTACCGGCAGATGAAACAATCTCATATCAAAAAAATATATATCAAAAAATGTATCCTGCCAGCACGACAAAAATACTGACCGCATATCTGGCTATCACACAGGGAAATCTCGACGACATGGTGACGGTCAGTGAACATGCGGTGGATCAGGCGAGTGATTCTTCTGTCTGCGGACTGCGTGCGGGAGACCGGATCAAGCTGTCAGACCTGCTCTACGGACTCATGTTAAAGAGCGGAAATGATGCAGCGGTGGCAATCGCCGAGCATCTGTCAGGCAGCGAAGCGGCATTTGCGGAACTGATGAATGAGACGGCGCGCTCCTTTGGTGCGACAAACTCTCATTTTGTCAACCCGAACGGTTTACATGATGAAGATCATTATACTTGTGTGTACGATCTGTATTTGATCTTTGCACACGCGGTCGAAGAAGATTTCTTTATGCAGCTCATTCAGACAACGAGCTATACGGTCTACTACACAGATGCTTCCGGCGCACAGGCTTCACAGACATGGACAAACACAAATAAATACTTAAACGGCGAAGTTACTCAACCCGAAGGTGTGACGGTGCTTGGCGGAAAGACCGGCACAACAAACGCTGCAGGCTATTGTCTGGTGCTGTTGTCCAATAACGACAAAAAAGAACCTGTCATCTCGATTATTTTGAAATCGGACGGCAGGTCCAACCTCTATTATGTAATGAATCAGGTTCTCGCAAATTTTGCAAAATAGAGTTGTATTTTATAGGAAAGTATTTTATAATTTATCTTATAGAAAGCACCGCCGGATTGATGTTTTTACATACGCAGAGGCAGTGCAGTAATTAGAATCAGGAGGAGATAGCGATGGTTGAAATTATTGCTGGCGAAAAAGGTAAGGGTAAAACAAAATATTTATTAGATAAGGTAAATGATTCAGTGAAATCTGCATCTGGTAATATCGTATATTTGGATAAAAGTCAGAAGCATATGTATGAATTAAACAATAAAGTTCGTCTGATCAATGTGACAGATTTCCCTGTTACAAATTGCGACGAGTTTCTTGGTTTTATCTGTGGTATTGTATCACAGGATCACGATCTGCAGGAAATGTATCTGGACAGTTTCCTCACAATCGCAAACATTGAGGAGGGACATTTAAATCGTGCTATTGAAAAACTGGATATTATCAGTGAAAAGTACAACGTAAAGTTTGTTCTGAGTGTATCCAGAAACGAAGCAGACCTTCCGGAGTGCGCAAAGGCAAAGATCATTGTATCTCTTTAATAGCAAATGAAATAGAAGGTGCCTGTAAAGGCACCTTATTTCATGTTATCCGATGGAACGGATACGCCCGTAAGCGCTGATCAGATAAAGACCGGCAATGCCCACCAATGCATAGATGATACGGGACAGCCATGACATGTTTCCGAACAAAAAAGCAATGAGATCAAACTGGAAGAATCCGATGAGTCCCCAGTTGACCGCACCGATGATCACAAGGGTCAGTAAACAATAATCCCAGACTTTAGAATTCATAGTCATTACCTCCTTTTTAGTTACTAGTATTCCTGATTTTTCTGAAAATATTCAAGCAAATGCAGAAAGAGTTTTGAAATAATAGCATGAAAAAAAACAATAAGATTGTAAGGTATCCCAAAACATTAAATATTAATATCGGCGTGATCTTTTTTGCGCTTATTTTTATATATCTGATTTTCAACGTTTATATCTACCTGACAGCAAAGCATGTGTCCTATTATGAGGTTGACGAGGGCAGTATCAGGATACAAACCTCCTATTCAGGACTGGCACTGCGGGAAGAGCAGATTGTGTACGCAGGGCAGGGCGGATATGTGAACTACTACTTAAAGGACAATTCACGCGCCAGATACGGATCTCTCATTTGTTCTGTAGATGAAAACGGCGATATTGCAGATGAGATCACACGCGCAGGCAATACGGAGAACACGCTGGATGCGGAGTCCTACAGTACCCTCGTGGAAGAAATGAAGGATTACAGCAATACCTATTCAGACACGTCTTTTTACAATACATATACCTTTAAAAATGACTTACAGGCAGAGCTCATGGAGGCGGTAAACTTAAGTGCGCTCGATTCTATGTCAGAATATGCTGCAAATGCGGAAGCGGACAACACCTTTCATCGCATCAACGCCTCTATGCCGGGTATTGTGTCATATTACTGCGACGGCTACGAGAGTGTCACTGCAGATAACTTTACAGATGGCATGCTGGATGAATCAGGCTACGAGAAAGATAATCGCAAGGCTGCCACGCACGTAGAAGCGGGAGAACCGTTATTCAAGTTGATCACCTCGGAGAATTGGCAGATCATATTTGCGATCAGCGATGAATTAAAGGAGATATTGTCGGATGCCTCTGTGATAAAGGTACGCTTCAAATCTGATGAAACAACTGCCTGGGCAACCTACGAGATCAGGAGTCATGACGATAAAAACTATCTGCTCTTAAGCTTTAACAATTCCATGATCCGCTATGCATCGGAACGCTTTATCGATGTAGAGCTTCTCCTTACAAAACAAGAGGGCTTAAAGATTCCTAATCGCTCCATTGTTGAAAAAAGCTTTTTCGTTGTACCGCAGAGCTATTTTACAAAAGGAGGCAACTCTAATTCGCAGGGACTTTTAATAGAGACACGTGATGATACCGGTGAAAAAATACAGAAATTTATTGCTACGGATATTTATTATTCCACCGATGAGTGCTATTATGTCAGTGAGGATGATCTGACAAAAGGAACAAAGGTCATTGATCCTGCAGGAGGAGACAGTTTTGTGATCAGTGACAGCGACAAATTGAAAGGTGTTTATAATATCAATAAGGGTTTTGCTGTTTTCCGTATCATCGACATCCTGTATCAGAACGAGGAATATGCGATCATTGCACGTGGTACGAGTTATGGCTTGTCACAGTATGATCACATCGCACTCGACGGTTCGATCATCACAGAGAATGAGGTCATAAATTAATATGCCGGATAAGATTCCAGTTGTTGCATGAAATGAAAAGGAGAAAACGATGTTAAAAGACAATTTTGAAACAGTAGAAAAAAAAGTAGTACAGGCATGCGAGCGTTCCGGCAGAGACCGCTCAGAGGTAACACTGATCGCAGTCAGCAAGACAAAACCGGTAGAAATGCTGCGTGAAGTATATGATGCAGGAGCAAGAGATTTCGGAGAAAACAAGGTACAGGAGATCTGTGAAAAATATGACCAGCTTCCTTCTGACATCAAATGGCACATGATCGGTCATCTGCAGCGCAATAAAGTCAAACAGGTCATTGACAAGGCAGCCATGATCCATTCGGTTGACTCGTATCGTCTGGCACAGGAAATCAGCGTTCAGGCACAGAAAAAGGGATTGACCATCCCCATCCTGATCGAGGTGAACATCGCCGGAGAGGAGAGTAAATTTGGTATTGCTGCAAAAGACACGATTCAGCTTGTAGAGGAAATTGCAGTGCTCCCGAATCTGAAGATTCAGGGATTGATGACAATTGCACCATATGTTGTGGATGCGGAAGAAAATCGTCTATATTTTCGGCAAATTAAGCAATTATCTGTTGACATAAAAAACAAAAACATTGATAATGTAAGTATGGATGTTTTGTCTATGGGAATGACAGGAGATTATGAAGTTGCCATAGAAGAAGGCGCTACGATGGTGCGTGTCGGAACCGGTATTTTTGGTGCACGTAACTACAATACGAAGGAGCGATAGATCATGGGTGTATTTGATGGATTTTTGAATATGATGCGTCTCGGACCGGATGATGACGACGATTTTTACGATGAAGGTTATGAGGATGAAGTAGAGGAAAAAACCAGGGCAAGCCGCAAACAGACATCGACCGGCACACCGGAGTTCACAGAAACAGAGCCGGTGGCAGATGTCAGACGTCCGAAAGAAAAACCGCAGAATAAGATTACACCGATGCGAAGTTCTACCAGACGTTCACAGACTACCGGTGGGATGGAGGTATGCGTGATCAAGCCGACTACATTCGATGAGTCCAGAGAGATCACAGAGACACTGCTTGCAAACCGCACGGTTGTGCTGAATGTCGAGGGTCTTGATGTCGATATTGCACAGCGAATCATCGATTTTACATCCGGTTCCTGTTTTGCGATCAATGGAAATCTTCAAAAGATTTCCAACTATATATTTATTATCACGCCGGAAAGCGTAGATATTTCCGGAGATTTCCAGTCCTTTATGGATAGCTTTGATATATCAGGAATCTGATCGTATGAATGAAGAAGCTACATACATCGGCAAACGGTTTGTTGATTTATCAAAACAGGCAAATCGAAAGGGAATTGTGACATTTTCTGATTTCCTGACAGTCAATGAGCAGTTGATCTTACAACAAAACAAAGAGAAGCTGGAATCTGAATACAGGATGTCTGGCGGATACGAATATGCAGAGCGTCAGATGGTAGCGTTTATCCCTGATGCTCTCTTTTATGAATGGGATTATCCGATGCAGTGTGTCCGGATCCGTCCTGCTTATCCAAAATTTGCAGAAACTCTGACACATCGTGACGTGCTGGGTGCACTGATGAGTCTGGGCATTGAACGGAGCAAAATTGGTGACCTGATCGTGAATGATACAGAAATGTTTTTCTTTGCGAAAGAGGAGATCGTCCCTTATATTCTGGAGCAGTTGACCTCCATCCGCCGTACCGTTGTGACATTGGTGGTAGAGGCAGACAGTCACATTGATTACATGCCTCATTTTGAAAGGAAAGAAGCAATTGTCACATCAAACCGACTGGATGCAGTCATTGCGGCGATCTGTAATACCTCCCGTTCATCATCTCTGCGCATGATCCAGGAAGGAAAAATATTTGTAAACGGGGCAGAAAGTTTACATAATACATATTATTGTAAACAAGGCGATCTGCTTTCTATTCGAGGATTCGGAAAAGTTCGTTTTGGTGAGACACTCGGAGTCACAAAAAAAGATCGGATCCGGTTTTCCTACCAGATATTCAGTTAATGAAGGGAGCTTCAACATGAGAAAAGAGATTGCAGTAAATTATGAAGGAAAGAAATGCTATTCTATTTCATTGAACAGTACGTTTGAGTATTTACGTGATGATATCACAGCAGCGATCGGAGTGGATCAGACAAAGAAAGTTTGCATCGTTTCAGATTCACAAGTGGCAGATATATACTTAAATAGAATTCGTGAACAATTACAAAAACAGTATGCACATGTTTTTTCTTTTGTTTTTGAAGCCGGCGAGCGTAGCAAAAACATGGATACCGTCCAAAAATTATATGAGCATTTGATAATCAACAAATTCGACCGCCATGATTTTCTCATTGCACTTGGTGGTGGAGTAGTAGGTGATCTGACCGGATTTACCGCAGCAACCTATCTTCGTGGTATTGATTTTATCCAGATCCCTACTTCATTGCTGGCGCAGGTGGATTCCAGCATAGGAGGGAAGACGGGTGTAGATTTTCAGCAGTATAAAAATATGGTCGGCGCTTTTTATCAGCCGAAACTGGTCTACATGAGTATGGAAGTGTTTCAGTCGCTTCCGGACAGCCAATTTGCAAACGGAATGGCAGAAGAGATCAAGCATGGACTGATCAAAGACAGTGCATATTATACATGGATGAAAAAGAACCGGGAACTGATCTTGCAAAAGGCACCAGAAACTCTAATCGGTATGCTGGATATTGGTTGCAATATCAAACGTGTTGTTGTAGAAAATGATCCAAAGGAAAAAGGAGAGCGTGCACTGCTCAATTTCGGGCATACGATCGGTCATGCGATTGAGAAGCTTTCCGATTTTACATTGTATCACGGTGAATGTGTTTCACTTGGAATGGTCGCCGCGGCTTTTCTCTCGATGAAAAAGGGGCATCTGACTACTGAAGACCTTCATGATATCGAACAGGTATTGTCTGCTTATCAGCTGCCGATCCGTGTCAGCGGTTATGATGCGAAAGAGATTCTTGAAACAACAAAATCCGACAAGAAAATGATTGGCGGAAAAGTAAAGTTCACATTGCTGAAGCAAATCGGTGAGGCATATTCAGATCTGTCACTGACAGACGAAGATCTGCTGGAAGCAATCCATTATGTATTAGGTGAATAGAGGATGGCAAATATGAAAACAAACACTAAGACACACACAGCCGGGCTGTACGGCTGTGGGGCTTTACTGTCATTTCTCCTGATCCTTCTGGATCAGGGAACAAAATATCTGGCGGTAGAAAAGTTAAAAGACCGGGCATCATTTGTCATTATCCGGGGAGTTTTTGAACTCCACTATCTGGAAAATCGCGGTGCAGCCTTCGGTGTTCTGCAGGGGAAAAAGATATTTTTTATTACCGTTACATTAGTGATGGTCGTGCTTTTAACTTATGTATATGGACGGATTCCAACGGAACGGAAGTTCTTTCCGCTGCACGGCATCTGCATTGCATTGTTTGCCGGTGCGATCGGTAATTTTATTGATCGTATCCTGCACAATTATGTAATTGATTTTTTCTATTTTTCACTGATCAACTTTCCGATTTTTAATGTGGCAGATATCTATGTTACCTGCGCAATGGCGTTATTTATCATTCTGTTTCTTTTTTATTATAAAGAAGCAGACCTCGACCGCCTTTCTGCGCTCATTTTGCCGTGGAAAAAGCATGGAGAAAACAGATCATGAGCGAAAATGTAACTGCAAGCTTTGAAGTGACTTATGAATACGAGGATGAGAGAGTAGATAAGTTCCTGACCGCAATCTTTCCGGAGCGGTCAAGAACTTATTTTTCAAAGCTCATCAAGGACGGACACGTTACCAAAGACGGCAAGGTACTGAAAGCAAATTACAGACTGCATACAGATGACCTGATCACCGTAGAAACGCCGCCGGCAGAACGTGTAGAGATCAATCCGGAAAATATTCCGCTTGACATTCTGTATGAGGATGCGGACCTTTTAGTTGTAAATAAGCCAAAGGGAATGGTCGTACACCCGTCTGCCGGGCATTATTCCGGCACATTGGTCAACGCTGTTATGTACCATTGTGGCGACGATCTGAGCGGCATCAATGGCATCGTGCGTCCCGGTATTGTCCACCGAATTGACAAAGATACGACCGGTTCATTGATCATCTGCAAGACGGACACGGCACATATCAATATTGCAGAACAGATCAAGAACCATTCCTGCAACCGAAGATATCGCGGAATCGTGATCGGAAACCTTCCTGATGACGAAGGAACTATCAGCGGTGCGATCGGCCGTGACCCGAAGGATCGCAAGAAGATGGCGATTAATGAAAAAAATGGAAAGCCGGCAGTCACACACTACAAGGTACTGGAACGTTTTGGTAATTATACCTATCTGGAGTTTGTACTCGAAACTGGACGCACGCATCAGATCCGCGTGCATATGGCGAGTATTGGGCATCCGCTTCTCGGTGATGAGGTTTACGGCGGACGACATGCGTGCGGAAAGTGGAAGCTTCAGGGCCAGACACTGCATGCTATGAATCTTGGTTTTATCCATCCGACAAGCGGCGAATTTTTAGAAATCAGCGCAAAATTACCTAAATATTTTGAAAAATTATTAGCAGAATTGCGTCAAAAGTGATATACTAAAAGTACCGAAACAATAGAAAGGACGTAATTGTTCAAAACAGGTTGAAGTACATTGTGAATATACTGAACAATAGCGAAAGGGCGTGTTTTTATGGAAAAAATCATTTATACGATTGGACGTGAATTTGGAAGCGGTGGAAAAGATGTCGGTGAAAAATTGGCGGCAAAGCTGGGTATTCCATTTTATGACAAGGATCTGCTGACACGCGCGGCCGCAGAGAGCGGTTTATGCGAGGAAATCTTCCATATGCAGGACGAAAAGCCTACAAGCAGCTTTTTGTATTCGCTGGTCACAGATACATATTCCTTCAGTAATTACCATGGCAATGCTTATCTGGATATGCCATTGAGTCAGAAAGTATTTTTGGCACAGTTTGATACGATCAAAAGAATTGCCAAGGAAGGCTCCTGCGTAATTGTCGGACGCTGCGCAGACTATGCATTATCTGAAGATCCTCATTGCATCAACGCCTTCATTTATGCAGGCAAGGATTATCGCACCAAACGCGTTGCAAATAACCTTGGGCTTTCCGAGTCAAAAGCCAAGGATCTGATCAATCGCACAGACAAACAACGTGCAAGCTATTATAATTTTTACACAAACAAAAAATGGGGAGATTCCCGCAGCTATGATCTGTCATTGAACAGTGAAAAACTTGGCATTGACGGATGTGTAGATATGCTTTTAAAGTATGGTGAAATCAACAAATAAATCTGTATAGAATCAAAATAAGTGTATGTCGGTGGGGCATACACTTATTCTATGTTATTATAACTATTCGCAAAACGGCACTTTAACGAAAAGTTGGGCGGCTAAATACCGGAAAACATGCGTTTATTTTGTAGTGCCTCAATTTTGACTGAAAAAATGTCTCACAGCGCATTTTGCGCGGTACACAGATATATTCCAGGTTTTGGGACCGTTATCTGTAAGTACATTCTGATAGCCACTTAACCATCGGCTCAACCAACCACTGTACGCATCATGGTCATTATTGTCAAACCAGTCCACAAAGTTTTTCTCTATCGAAATGTTATCAGAAAAAGAATCTTTCTCCAGAATCGCTTTTCGCAGGTCTGAGGCATAGGAATCTTCGTCTGCAGTTTCCAAAAAATGAAGTACTGCAGGCACAGCATCCAAAGACAGCGTCTCCAGATAGTGAAATGTCTCTGTAGCGTTTTTCTCCGTTAGATGTGCCAGATTATAGCAAGCCACGAAGCGGTCTGTATTTGCAAAAGAAAACAGCGTGTACACCGTGCTGATTACAATGATACAGAACGGCAAAATTCGAAAATCAGCAGAGAATATATGCCTGCACACGCCTGCGAGCAAAACAGCAATGGTTGCCAGAGCGACTAATACAACTATTCGCAAAACAGTCAAATGATACGCCCGAATATATAAAATCATCCGGTATGCACTTGATGCGGTCATCATATAGCTGCACAAGCAGATCGCAAATAACACGCGGTTTAAGTAAACAGATGTCTCAAAGCATCGTTTGACGCTCAGTACGAGGATCAGATTGATCATACAGACAAACAGTAACTGAAAAAATCCGCTTCTTGCATACTGTGCGTAAGTCATTCCGTCTGGCAGTGTTCCAAAACCGGCAAACAGATATACGACCTGCACAAGACAAAACCACAAATATAGTACCAGAATCGCAGTCGTAAAAATCTGTGCAATGAGAGCCGGCTGCTTTTTTGGTGGCTGTACTACTCTCTCACTGCTTGTTTCTAACAGGTAATGCATGCCACAGTAGGACGCAAACAGTCCAAATAGAAATGTTAAAATGATGCTAAATATACCTGATGGAAGTTCCCAGTTAAAGCAAAGATTTTGAAGCATATTGCCAAACACTGCATCTGCACTCATAAGCAGGCTGCCAAGGGCGAAAAGCGCCGGAATACTGAGCATAATGCCGATAAAAATCAGTCGGCGTTTTTCGTTTTTACTGCTGTCCGGATCTCTTGTGCGCAGCCAGCTATAGCCCTCTGTGAACGGTGTTGCCAGCTTGCTGAGGGAACCAATGATTGCTAAAAGGATGCCGCAGACTGCTTCCCAGATGCTCCATTTTCCGGTATCACATGTTTGTAGCAGCAGAAAATAGACAAGCAACAGGCAAAAGCCCATATGATTGCACCAAATCAGCCAGCCGTTTGTTGTGAAGATAGTTGATATGCCAAGCAAGCCCATGATCACCAGATAGAAAACACTGTCCTTTTTCAGTTGTATGTCTGATTTGCGGAGCAGATAGACGGCATAGATAACTGTGGCAGCAATCCATGCCAGAATACCGATTCCAAATTCATTATCATACGTAAATACAGTGTAGAGAACTGCATAGATGAGGCTTGGCACAGCGAGTTTTCGAAACCAATCTGCCCGTCTGAATGTGTCCGCAGACCCTTGTATGCATTGTTGTACTTCATTGTTCTGTAATTCGCTCATTTTCTTCATCCTCCATATCTGTTCAGTGCCTTCACAGATATGATGCAAAAATCCATGAAAATCGTCTGCGACGATGGAATTTTTGCACACTTGAATCATGATCTGACGACCTCAGCAGTAAATGCTTCGGTCTGTTCTGAACAGTTATCATCTTTCAAGTATTCCAGAAGATCTCCGGGCTGACATTCAAGTACCTGACAAATTTTATTAAGGGTTTCCAGTTTGATCGCTTTTGCTTTCCCGTTTTTTAAAATAGAAATGTTTGCCATCGTAATTCCGACGCGTTCCGAGAGCTCCGTCACGCTCATTTTACGCTTGGCAAGCATAACATCCAAACGAATGATAATCATGTTCTTGTTCCTTTCTGTACCTGTTCAATGTCTTTGCAAAGCTGATATAAAATACACTGTATGATCTAAATTGTCAGCTCATTTTCCTCTCGCAACTCATATGCTTTGCGTACGAGATGTGACAGTGCGGCAGTCAGAACCGTTACGATAATACTTAAAAAGCTTCCAAATATCAGTATGACCAACGCACCGGTTTTCATCCAGCCACCAATTGCAAGAAACAGAATTCCCATAAACCATTCGATTGTTAAAAAGAGAGCAAAACGGCTCATTGCGACAAAGCTTGATGCATTTTCTTTTGAAAAGGAATTGTCCCGGCCGATCTGATCGCATACCTTCCAGAAATGATAGAGAATGCCATAGCATGGGACTGCAATCGCAAAATTATATACAAGCCCCGGATAAAACAGAAAGGCAAGCTCCGGATAATTCTGTCTGGAAATACCTGCGAGTATCGGAACAATAACGCCAAAAAAGGCTGCTCCCATCACTGCCAGTAAAATTGTCACGACTTTTAACCACTTGGAGATTTCTGATTGTGTCATAAAATGTTCCTCCTGAATTGCAATTCTTATCCGGCCAGTGGTACCATACTGACCTATTTCATATAGTAACATATCAAATTCAATAATTCAATATAAATATATCGTAATTCAATAAATTTATATTAAAAAACATGACCTGTCGAACCCCAAACCGGATCAGACAGGTCATGATCAGATGCTATCAGATGCCTCTGTATAATTTTTTTCAATTTTTTGATTTATGACCGATAAAAAACAGGATACATAAGATCATCATTACCGGGAAAATGATACCTGCAAGTATACCGGTCTGGAGCCGGTCTCCGAAATACCCTGCAACCATGCCGACCAGGGTTGGTCCACCGGAGCAGCCAAGATCTCCGGCCAGTGCCAGCAATGCAAACATCAGAGTACCTCCGCTGCGCAGAGATGCAGCTGCTTTGCTGAAGCTGCCCGGCCACATAATGCCGACAGACAATCCGCAGATGGCACAGCCGATCAGACTGACTACCGGGTACGGACTGAGTGAGATCATCAAATATGATACGACACAGAGAGCGGCACTTCCGATCATAAATTTGTCAAGATCGATCTTATGTCCGTAAACACCATAAAACGCACGTGCAACACCCATCAGAATTGCAAATGCCATCGGACCGGTAAGATCACCGATTGCTTTGGAAACACCCAGACCTTTCTCAGCAAAGGTAGATGCCCACTGGCTGACAGCCTGTTCACTTGCTCCTGAGCATACCATCATGAGCATCAGCAGCCAGAATATTTTGTTGGAAAAAAGATGTCTAAGTGACATACTCTCTTGCCCCTCTTCAATAAGTGGGGCAATCGGTGTCCGAAGAAACACAAAAAAGTTTGCAATCGGTATCAGTGCCCATAGAATAGCCATGATCTTCCAATTTGTAATTCCTGCAAAGTGGAAAAACATGGTGGAGATCAGAACAACTCCAACATGCCCCCAGCAGTAGAAAGAATGCAAAAGACTCATCGCCTGTTCTTTATTATCTGTCGGGCATGCCTCCATAATGGGGCTGACAAGCACCTCCAGAAGTCCTCCTCCAATCGCATAGATCATGACCGCCATGAGCAATCCGTAAAACGGATTTGCAAACAATTCCGGAAAAATTGTCAATCCGATCAGACCTGCCGCGGAAAATACATGCGCAAGCAGCATGGAGCCGCGATAACCAATACGATCGATAAAGCTTGCAGAAAGCAGATCGACCAGAAGCTGGATCACAAAATTGAATGTGATCAACAGGGTGATCTTTGTCAGTGGAATCCCATAGCCAGACTGAAAGGTCAGAAACAACAGTGGTATGTAATTATTTACAATCGCCTGTACAATATATCCAACATAACAGCCGTACATTGTGTGCTTAAAAGTCATTTTTGTCTGCCTCATAATATCTTCTCCTAACATATTTCTGCGGAATCCAGAATAATTGTAAACGGACCGTCGTTTAAAAGTTCGACCTTCATGTCCGCACCAAACGAGCCGGTCTCCACCGGAAACTCTGCGTGGCATTTTTCGATGATATATTCATACAGATCAATTGCAAGGGCAGGATTGCCCGCCTTCGTAAATGAAGGACGATTTCCCTTCTTACAGTCTGCATAAAGCGTAAACTGGCTGACAAGCAACAGGCTTCCGTCCACATCGCGCAGGGAAAGATTGGTTTTTCCATCCGCGTCCTCAAATATTCGAAGACCAAGGAGCTTTTTAATTAGCTTATCCGCAATTTCTTTTGTGTCATCTTCTGCAACACCGATCAATACGAGAAATCCCTTACCGATTTTTCCAATCACATGATCATCCACGGTTACGGATGCATGTGTTACCTTTTGAATTACAAATTTCATAATATCTCCTTTTTGTTGGTGCATTCATGCACTTATTTTTATAAAAAACTTTGCTTCTTCATTTAAATAGGCTAAAATATAAGAAGAAAAATGACAAATCATCTTGCTATGTAATTAAGTTGCAGTTACAAAATATTGCCAACAGATATCAGTATAATTGTTTTGGCAGATAAGCGCAATGCTATTCACAAAAAAGGAGCCTCAAAATGAAGGAAAAAGCATATTATGAAAAAGTAAATATCACGAACGCTGTTCGGCTTCGGGAACAGTTAGCCCTTTTACCCAAATTCTGCCGGGAATACTTTGTTGGAATTGAACAGACAACTTCCTCGCGAACCAGACTCGCTTATTCCTATGATCTTGGAATTTTTTTTGAATATATTCATGATAGTAACCCGGTATATCATAAAATCCCCATTACCGATTATCCGCTTTCCCTGCTGGATGAAGTAACGGCGTTAGATATCGAGGAATATCTCTCCTACCTGAAATATTATGAAAAAAATGGTGTGGAGCATACGAATGATGAACGTGGAATTGCCAGAAAGCTGGCAAGCCTGCGCAGTCTGTATAACTATTTTTATAAAAAAGAAATGATTGAAAAAAATCCATCACTGCTCGTATCCACCCCGAAAATACATGAAAAAAATATCACCCGTCTGGATATTGATGAGGTGGCACTATTGCTCGATCAGGTAGAATCGGGTGAAAAACTCACAGAGCGTCAGAAAATGTATCATGAACAAACGAAAAAAAGAGATCTTGCAATGATGACACTTATGCTTGGCACCGGAATCCGTGTGTCTGAATGTGTGGGATTGGATATCGATGATCTGGATTTCAAAAATAATGGCATTAAGATCCACCGTAAAGGTGGCGCGGAGGTAGTTGTATATTTTAGTGATGAGGTTGCAGAGGCGCTTCTTGACTATTTAGAAGAACGAGAAACGATTGAGGCGGTAGAAGGACATGGAAATGCCCTCTTTCTCTCTATGCAGAAGAAACGAATTCAGGTGCGCTCCGTGGAAAATCTGGTAAAGAAGTATTCCAGACTGGTCACAACCGTGAAAAATATTACGCCACATAAGCTCCGCAGTACCTATGGTACAACACTTTATCAGGAAACCGGAGATATTTATCTGGTTGCAGATGTCCTCGGTCACAAGGACGTGAATACAACCAGACGACACTATGCAGCTCAGGCAGATGAACGCCGCCGGATGGCCGGACGCGTCGTTCAGCTTCGTGAGAAACCGGAATCAGAAGAAGAATAAATGCTGATAGCAGTCAAAAAACCAACTACAGCACAGAGGTAACGGGAACTAAAATGTAGGAACCGGCCTGAATACGGTCTGAGGAAAGATTATTTAATATCTTTAACTCTTCTACAAAATCGGCTGTCTCTTCGATGCCACGATATTCCTGTGCAATGCTCCAAAGAGAATCACCTCCGGCAATACGGATACTCACATAAGTGGTCTGTGTGCCCCTCTGTGCTGCCTGTGTATGCTTTGCAGTCGCAATGGTACTGAGGGCGAAAGTACAAAGTAAAATGACGATCAAAGTGCCAACTAAAAGAATCATTCTCTTTATTACAGGTCTGCTCTCCAATGTGTGCTGTATATTTCTCATATGTACCCTCCATCCATGTTTTATAAACATACTTTTTTAATGATGTTCCAGAACCAAAAACAAACGTTCGTGAACAATTGTTCTGATAACAATATAGCACCCGAACAACTGTTTGTCAACAAGAAAATCGAACAAATTTTCGGAATATATGTTTGATTTTTTAAAATGCTTATGTTATACTAATGACGGAACAAATGTTTTGTATCAGAAATTTTATCTAACAGGAGGACATAATCTATGGCTACCGGAAAGATCAGTGAGAAACAGCGTGAGATTTTAGAATATATCAAACAGGAAATTTTACAGCGGGGTTATCCGCCGGCTGTGCGTGAGATCTGTGAGGCAGTAAATTTGAAGTCCACCTCATCGGTCCACTCACATCTGGAGACATTGGAAAAGAATGGATTTATCCGCCGGGACCCCACCAAGCCCCGTGCGATCGAGATCCTGGATGATGATTTTAATCTGACCAGACGTGAGGTCGTGAATGTGCCGGTGGTAGGTCAGGTGGCTGCCGGAGAGCCGATCCTTGCAGAACAGAATATTCAGGATTACTTCCCCATTCCTGTAGAATATATGCCCAATGCGGAGACATTCATGTTAAAGGTGAAGGGCGAAAGTATGATTAATGCCGGTATCTTTAGCGGCGATACGGTTCTTGTACAGCGGCAGTCTGACGCGCGAAATGGTGATATGGTCGTGGCGCTGGTTGATGATTCCGCCACGGTCAAGACATTTTACAAGGAGGACGGACACTTTCGTCTTCAGCCGGAAAACGATACGATGGATCCCATTATCGTCGATCACTGTGAGGTGCTGGGCAAAGTGTTTGGCGTGTTCCGCTTCTTCTGATTACATTTTATACAGAATCAAAAAATACCATCTTTTCAGCAGGTTGCGCTGATTGGATGGTATTTTTATGATGGAACGAATGAACCTGTTACAGCTCATCCACGTTTATTTCTTTTCCGTCTGTCCAGATCCGCTCCAGATCATAGAACAGGCGATCCTCCTTGGAAAATACATGTACGATCACATCGCCATAGTCCATGAGGATCCAGGTGGAATTGCGGTTTCCTTCCGTCTGCTTCAGTTTGCAGCCTGCTTTGTACAGATCTTCTTCCACCGCATCACACATTGCCTGCAGCTGATTTTGATTTGCTCCGTCTGCGATGATAAAATAATCTGCGATCGGTGAGATCTCACTGATATCAATGATCTTGATATTGTCTCCTTTTTTGTCTGCTAACGCATTGTAGGCTATCTTAGCAAATTTTGCACTCTCTGCCATATCAGTTCCTCCTTAATCAGATACATAATAGTCATACGTTTCTTTTGTCATCGGGTCAATCATCTTCGGTGAGTCAGACAGATAGGTCAGCGTGTCTGTCAGTATCATACGGCATGCTTTGTCCAGATCCTCAAATGCCGCGTGGCGGATCTCATCGAGACGCCCTGCACGATCCCGGTGCGGCTCAATATAATCCGCAATAAAAACAATCTGCTGCAACTTGTCCATCCCGGGAGCTCCGGTGGTATGCGTGGCAATTGCCCGGCAGACCGCGTCGCTTTCCACGTCGTATTTTTCTCTCGCAAGCACTGCTCCAAGCTTTGCATGAATCAATGCCGTATTCTGTCGCTCTACATCCGAGAGTGAAACATCATATTTCTCACACAACTCAAACTTTTTCTCATCCGGATAACATTTCGCACAGTCATGGAGCAAGCCTGCAAGTAACGCTTCATCGAGATCAACCTCATGACGCATTGCCAGTGCCCCGGCTGTGTACATCACACCTAATGTATGCTCATAGCGATATTCATCCAGCCTTTTTTCTATCTTATGCTGTAGTTTTATGATTTTTTCATCCATAGCCTTGTCGTCCTTCTATCTGGAATTGTTTCATGTGCTTCGCAGCACTTATGATCAGAAATATGATCAGGAATCCCGATACAGCCGGTTGTTTTGAATATAAGCACGCACTGCCTCCGGCACCTGATAGCGGATCGTCTCACCGACAGCTACTCGTCTGCGCAGTTCGCTGGAGGAAACCGACAGATTCGGTGTTTGAATCAGGCGTACGTCCGCTGAAAATAGCTGATGAAGTTCTTCTGCGTAAGTGGTCAGGTGTTCGTGATCACAATCGTCCCGGATTGCTGCCACAAGCGTTGCGCAGGAACAGATCAGCTCCGGGTGATACCAGGTCTTGAAGTCCCGCAGCGAATCACCACCCATGATGAAATATAGTTCGTCATTTGGTGACTTTTCATGCATTTTTTGCAGCGTTACATACGAGTAACTGAGCGCATCGGAACGCAGTTCCCGAGCGTCCGCCACAAAGGCCGGATTGTCTGCAATGGCAAGCTCTACCATACGCAGACGATGCTGACCGTCCGTAATATGCGTCCCCTGCTTGTGGGGTGATCTTCCGGTTGGTATAAAACGCACCTCGTCAAGTGAAAGCTGTTCATACGCGTTTTCTGCAATGAGAAGATGGCCGTTGTGAACAGGATCAAAGGTGCCGCCCATGATACCAATTTTTTTCATGAAGGATGCCTCCTATTTCGGAAGTACGATTTTCGGATTTTTCCGGTTGGGGCGGTAAAGAACGATTTTCTTGCCAATGACGATCACGACATTGGAGTGTGTTCGCTCTGCAACAATACCTGCCAGCTCGCGTGGATCATCCATACAGTTTTTCAACACCGATAATTTGATCAATTCCCGCTTTTCAATGGCATCATCGATTGCCTGGATCATGCTCGGTGTGATGGAGGATTTACCGATCTGAAAGATTGCATCCTCCGTACTTGCAAGTCCCTTTAAGTAGGCACGCTGTTTACTTGTAAATTCCATGGTTGTCCTCCGTTTACTTATAGTAGTCAAAGCTCAGCCCGTACATGCGCACGGTGTCGCCGTCCTGAATACCGAGATCCTCCAGTTCCTTCAAGATTCCCTGCTCCTTTAAGAACTTCTGGAAGAACAAAAAGCCCTTCTCTGATTCAATATTCGTGTAACCGAGCATCTTCTCGATCTTCGGCCCTTCCACGACATATTCATGCTTTTCCTCATCATATGTCACAGTATAAGCCTCATTTTCAAACACATGCAGTTCAGGAAAATATTCCTGTTCATAACGAACCGGCTCGTCATCCATCTCATCCAGCAGCTGTTTGACAGCTCCGATCAGTTCTTTCACACCGGCTCCGCTCACTGCTGAAATGGGATATACCGTCCAGCCCTTTGGCTCAAATTCCGCGCGAAGTGCCGCGATCGTCTCATTCTCACCTTCATAAAAGGCATCGATCTTATTTGCTGCAATGACCTGTGGCTTTTCCAAGAGCTTCGGGTCAAAAGCCTCCAGCTCTTTACAGATCGCATGAATATCCGCGATTGGGTCACGACCTTCCACAGAAGCTGCATCTACCATGTGGATGAGCACTTTACAACGCTGTACATGCTTTAAAAACTCATGACCGAGACCGATTCCCTCGGAAGCACCCTCGATCAGGCCCGGAATGTCAGCGATCACAAATCCGTCACCCCAGCCCATGTCCACAACTCCAAGATTCGGGTTTAACGTTGTAAAATGATAATTTGCAATCTTTGGCTGCGCATTGGTCACGCGTGATAAAAAGGTCGATTTTCCCACGTTCGGGAAGCCTACCAGTCCGACATCCGCAATGACCTTCAGCTCCAGTCGAACCTCAAGCTCGATCGCTTCCTGACCGGGCTGTGCATACTTCGGCGCCTGCATGGTAGAAGTCGCAAAATGCTGGTTTCCGAGACCGCCTTTTCCACCCCTTAAGATCACCTGACGTTTGTTCTCACCGGACATATCTGCGATGACCAGATCAGTCGCAGCATCCCGGATGATCGTTCCCGCAGGAACCTTCAGGATCAGATCCTCGCCTTTTTTTCCGTGACAGTTTTTCTTGCCGCCCTCCTCACCGGGCTGTGCGGCAAATTTACGCTTATGGCGATAGTCGTTCAAAGTATTCAGGCTTTCGTCCACCTCAAAGATCACATCTCCGCCTTTGCCGCCGTCACCGCCGTCCGGGCCGCCGTCAGGCACATATTTTTCACGGCGGAAGCTCACATGTCCGTTTCCGCCTTTTCCTGATTTTATGATAATTTTTGCTGTATCAGCAAACATATTTTTCTCCTAAACTCTTCATGATAAAAATGAGCTGTTACAAAACTGCAACAGCCCACTTACTTCTTATTCGTTTTCAGCTACGGGATAAACAGAAGCCTGCTTCTTGTCTCTGCCCTTTCTCTCAAATCTTAAAATACCACTTTTCAGAGCGAATAAGGTATCATCTCCGCCGATTCCAACGTTTACGCCGGGATGGATCTTGGTTCCGCGCTGTCTGTAAATGATATTACCAGCCTTTACGAACTGTCCGTCTGCTCTCTTTGCACCTAATCTCTTTGCCTCGGAATCACGACCGTTCTTGGTTGATCCAACTCCCTTTTTATGTGCAAAAAACTGAAGGTTCAATTCAAACATTGGTTACACCTCCTTGAAATCTAGTGTCAGGAATTTCTTCCCGTAATTTGTTTGTATTCCTTGTAAGCCTAAAATCATTGCATCTACCAGAAGCTTTGCCTGCTTTTCACAGCCTGACGGGAAGTTCACGTGAATCGTGCCACTCTCCTGCTCAGCATCTGCGAGGATCTCTGTTTCTGTCAGTGCCTCAATGGAGTTGATCGTATTGATCACCAGCGTTGAGATACCTGCACAGACAACATCCTCTCCTGCATCGGCGTAGCCGGCATGTCCCTCACAGATGAAGCCTGTAAATGCATTTTTTTGATTTCTGTAAATCGTTATATGTGTCATAACAATTCACCAGTATCAATTAGCCATTAATTTTTTCGATCTTCACCTGAGTGAAAGCCTGTCTGTGACC
>JBJEML010000057.1:0-12152 GCA_051879675.1 Lachnospiraceae bacterium
TTGTCCTCAAATCCGACCATGAGATAGGTCTCGGTCTTGCCCAGCAGGCTGATCGCCTGTCCCAGCTTTGATTTGATACTCTCCTTCTTTTCCGGTGTGACCGGTACTGTGATTTTTGAATCAATAAACGGCATTTCTTTTTCCTCCTTGATCATTTTATTTTGCAACCGTTGTAATCCCCCAAGATGTAATTTCAAGCCCTTACTTTGTCTTTAATTTGGGCTCCCATAATAACGGCTCATACATCTGCTTTAAGGTCTTCACCACTTTATTATGATCACATTCCTTCACCAGTATATCATATTTTCCCTCGATACTTCCAAAGGTGACGATGTGTTCAATTCCTGTCTCCTGCCGGAGATAAGCGATCATATTTTCCCGCGTGGCATTTTCATTGTAGATCTTGATATACGCATAGCCTGGATAATCATCCGAATCGTATCTGCTGATGCGCAGCTTTTTGAAATCGTCTCTTTTTTGAAACTCCTCATAGATCCGGTCAATCTGTTCCCGCGGCTGAATGATCATAAAATAGATACACTGTGCCTCCGGCAACAGCTCCATCGTTGTATAGTTCCGATAGGGCGACGTATGCAACTTGTTATAAATATCCGTTTCTGCCTCATTTTTCAGCTGTTGGTACTGAATGACAAGCATGTTATCCAGTATCAGATTCATAAAATAATTGACCCCGAAGCCTTCAAAAAATGTCCGCAGCTTCCGGGCCGTCTCCAGCGAGATCACATAGGCGTGCAGATATTCGTTTTTCTCCAGATCATACATGACAGCGCCGTCCATCGCGATCACAGGAAGCTTCAGATGAATCCCGCGAAGCGGCTCGATGAGTGACGCCGGCGTACGCATCGTTGACACGGTAAAGTTCGCACCGTCCGCCAGCATCCGGTTCAGCTCCACGATGCTGTAGGGCGAGAGCTTGTGATCGCTTTCCAATAATGCATCGTCCATTCCCGATATGAACAGGATATCGCGCTCTTTTCGTCTCGGCAGGCGAGCCGCGTTGACCGCCATTCCGATGATGATTCCGATCATCGTATCCATGACACGATTAAAGACGAACACATAAGGGTTCGCATCTCCGATGTGATTGACAACGATACTCAAAAATACCACACATGAAAAATACGACGCATCCTTTTTGTGTAATAATAATGTCACGTAAATGACCCCTATGATCGTAACTGCCACCAACGTCTCGTAGAGCAGGTCGCTTCCCGATGCGGTCCCGATCAAATATTTATCGATCAGGATCACAAACAGTCCAAATACCGCACCCGTCAGTGTGCCGACCGCTCTTTGCAGTGCTTTTGATCGCGTGTTCTCCCATTGCGGCTGGATACACCACAGCGCCGCCAGCTGAGAATAAAATATGATCCCGTTTGTGCGGAAAAAAGAATAAAATACAAAGCATAGAAAAACCGCCACTGCAGACTTTATGATCCTCATTCCCACGCGCGGAAGCTGTATCTTCTTTTGTAATCCGGTTTTCATAATTTTTGTCCAAAGAGATCCATTGTGTATTCTGCCCCTAAGGAGTCGATCTCCACAGCAAGCATTTCATTTTCCAGCGTATATCTCATGATGTCCTCCTTACTCTATTACTTTTGTCTCGCGTACGAGTTTTCTCAGCGGAAGGATCCGTCCGGGCGAGACAGATAATTCATCCACACCCATCGCAAGAAACTCCCGTGTCAATTCCATATCTGCGCCCAGCTCTCCACAGATGCCGACCCAAATACCCTTTTTGTGGGCATTTTCCACAACTATCCGGATCATCCGCAGCACTGCCGAGTGATGCGGGTCAAAAAATTCATCCAGCTTTGTATTCTGACGATCGATCGCCAGTGTATACTGGGTCAGGTCGTTCGTTCCGATACTAAAGAAATCCACCTCTTCAGCAAGCAGATCACTGATCATGACTGCGGCAGGTGTCTCGATCATAATACCCTGCTCCACCTCACCGTATTCGATGCTCTGTACATCCAGCTCTGCCTTCACCTCTGCAACGATCTCCCTGATCTTTCGCACTTCCTCCACGCTCGTGATCATCGGATACATGATCGCTATCTTTCCAAATGCGCTGGCGCGAAACAGCGCGCGCAGCTGTGTCTTGAAGACCTCCGGTCTCGTCAGGCAGATACGGATCGCACGACAGCCCATCGCCGGATTTTCTTCTTTTTCCAGTTCAAAATAATCACACTGCTTATCCGCTCCGATATCAAGCGTACGGATAATGACACGCTTGTCTGCCAGTGTCTCTGCCACCTGTTTGTAGATCTCAAACTGCTCCTCTTCGGTGGGAAAATGATCCCGTTCCAGATAGATAAATTCGCTTCGAAACAGTCCGATGCCCTCTGCGTCATTCTGAATGACGGTCGCAAGATCATTGGTGTTTCCGATGTTCGCATAGAGCATCATTTTCTGCCCATCGAGCGTGACCGTCTCCTTGCCCTTCATCGTTTCCAAAAGCTCCTTCTGCTCCAGAAACTCCCGTTGCCTCTGTTCGAGTTCCTTCATGGTCTTTGCATCCGGCTCGACGTAGAGCTTTCCTGCTGTTCCGTCCACGACTGCAAATTTTCCATCCACAGATGTATCCGGCGTCAGGTTGGTTCCGACAAGTGCCGGAATACTCATCGTACGGGCAAGGATCGCTGTATGGGAATTAAGTGACCCATGTACAGTCACAAAGGAAAGCACCTTGCTTTTATCCATCTGCACGGTTTCCGACGGTGCAAGATCGTCCGCCACGATAATGGCCGGTTCATCTGCCGTCACTTCCGCGGTTGATGCACCGTTCAGGATGCCGAGCACGCGCCCTGAAATATCCTTGACATCCGCCGCACGCCCCCTCATATATTCATCATCCATAGCGGCAAACATTCCTGCAAAATTGTCTCCCGTAGTTGCAACCGCATATTCCGCATTGACCTGCTCCGTGCGAATGAGATCTTCTACAGACTCATTGTAATCGTCATCCTCAAGCATCATCTGATGCACTTCAAAAATAGCGGCATTTTCCTCGCCAACTTCTCCGAGCGCCTTGTCATACAATTCCTGCAGCTGCTTCAACGCTTCATCACGCGCATTCCGATAACGGGCACATTCTGCCTCCGTATCCTCGATCTCCTGACGTTTTACCTTCTGCTGATCCTTTTTGTAAACGCAGATCCTGCCCATGGCGATCCCGCCAAACACACTTTTTCCTTCATATATCTGCATAGTCACTTCTCCTACAGGTTTGCTTTCATGAACGCCTCAACTGCCTCACATGCCGCATCCTCGTCCGCACCGTCAAAAGTCATCTTGATCTCATTGCCGTTTTTGACAGCAAGTCCCATCAGCCCAAAGATCTTTTTACAGTCTCCGCTCTTTCCGTCCTTTGTCAGCGTAATGCTGCACTGATATTTCTTTGCCTCCTTCACGAGATCTCCCGCCGGGCGTGCATGGATTCCTTCCGGATCTGTAATAACATAATTAAATTCTCTCATGATGACATCCTCCCTCTATCAATTTTTACTACGGTTCAACCGGTTTGACACCGGTTTTTTGTGCCGGTCATGTCTGTTCTTTTATTTTACACCAGTTCCCTCTGCTTTTCATTCTTCAGTTTTTACATTCTGTCAAGGAACGGTACACTTTTTCCACCGCCGCTCCGGTCGCGAGATACTCGGAAAATGCGCTGGCACTGCCTGCTGCCAGTCCCATGTAAAATGCATGGCAATAATCTGCTTTTTTCATCCATCCGGCGAGAAATCCGGCAACCATCGAGTCTCCCGCACCGACACTGTTGACTACTGTACCCCTCGGTGCCGGGGATGCATATACATGCCCGCCCTCGGCGATCAGCACAGCTCCCTCACTACCCATCGACACCAGTATATTGAGCGCCCCGCGCTTCTGCAGTTCCTTTGCATAGGGCACAACCGATTCCCGCGTGGACAGCTCCACATCAAAAAGAGCTCCCAGTTCATGGTTGTTCGGCTTAATCAGAAACGGGTGATGCGAAAGTGTATCAAGTAAAAGGTTGCCCGTCGCATCCACAACGATCCGGATGCCTCTGCCATCCAGCCGCTCCATCATACGACTGTATACATCATCCGGCAAAGACGGCGGAATACTGCCGGCCAGCACAAGCGTATCTCCCGCCTGCATCGCGTCCAGCTTCTCCATCAGTGATTTCAGTTCTCCCTCACCAATCTCCGGTCCCATGCCGTTGATCTCTGTTCCGTCGACGGAACGCAATTTGACATTGATGCGCGATACACCCTTCTCCAGATAAATGAAATCCGACCGGACATGCATCGTCTCCACGCGCCGCGCGATCTCATCTCCGATAAACCCGGCTACAAATCCCAGCGCTGTACTCTCAATTCCCAGATTACACAGCACAGTCGATACGTTTATGCCTTTCCCGCCCGGCATCATCAGCTCCGTTTTCGTGCGATTCGTAAGCCCAAGCCGAAAATCATCAACCGACACGATATAATCTAACGACGGATTCAATGTGACTGTGTAGACCATCCTTTCTCTCCTCGGATAAAATTGCGTCGCCCGCGGCTCTTTCGCAGCCAGGGCATTATGTGAAATAGAAACATCTAAAAATATCCTACCACAAAAACTGCCTGTTGAGCTATTTTTATTATAAAAAAATAAAAGAGCGGGCTTTTTACAGCTCGCTCCAATCTCTTATTTTTCCGTCATAAATACTTTTTATTTCCTTCATTGTAACATTACTGATCGGGTTTTTGCCGTTGACGACCAGTACGATCGCATCCATCCCAATCGTTTCGGCAGTCAACAATTCTGTCTCGTAATCCTTCAGGCTGCGGGAACTCATGGCAAGATCACATTCACCGCGGATTGCCGCCGTCAGACCATCCCCGGAATCGGTGGAAAGCACCGTGATATCCGCATTCGGATTATAGGTCTTATATTCTTTTGCCAGTTCCTCCATCAGCGGCGCAATCGATGAAGATCCACGGATTGTCAGCGTTCCGGCTGATTGATCTGACAGAAAACTTGTCGTCTTTTGAACCGGCACACAATACTGCCCCACAACCTTCTGCCCTGCGCCCCGGATATAGCGCAGAAAATCCGCTGCCGCGTCAGAAAGCTCCCCATTATAGACGAGCAGATAATTTCTGCACAGCGGATAGATTCCTTTTTTGATCGTCTCCGTTGATGCCGGAATACCATCTACGGTAACGACCGGGACAAATGTATCGTCGGCCACCGCACCGAGCACACCGGCGGAATAGGCCACATAACCGATTGCTGTCTCATCCCCTGCGATCAGTTCACGCATTTCCTGTGTGGAGAGCGCCAGCTCCTTTGCACCGGTCTCGGTCGTACCGACCAGTTGCTCAAACTCTGCACGCGTTCCGGAGCCTTCCTCTCTGGCATAAGCGTGGATCTCACCCGCATAGCTTCCGCGGTCGATGTCCGACTGCGCGCCGCAGCCTGTAAACGTGAAGCAGACTGCCAGACTGACACCCGCGATCACTACTCTCTTTTTCCACTCTGTTTTCATTCTTTTTCTCCAATCTCTGTCTCCAGCTGCTCCCGATCTGTCTCATCCAGATCTTCGAGGCACACCAGTGTCACGTGATCCATGGCCTCCTCTGCAATGCCCACACAATTATCAACCATACGATCCAGATTATAGAGAATGTCTGAATAACTTGCCGTCATATCCGCGTCGCACGACTTTGATTTCACACGGGAGAGATGTGCTTTGTTGCAGTTTTTCTGCGCCTTTCGCATACGGTTCTTCTCTTTTGTCACCTTCTCGGCTATCTGCTCATCACCCAGCGTGACAGCCTCCATCGACGCCGAGAACAGATTTTTTGCGATCTTAAAGCAGCGGCGCAGCTCTTCCTTTGCATCCTTGGATAGCCTGCGACCCTCCTCACCAAACTTCCGCGTCACAGCATTGATCTCCTCACAGCGATCTGCCACGCGGTCCAGATTGTTTGTTACAAACAGCAGTCCCGCCGTCTGCTCTGACTGGTTTTCCGTCAGTCCTCCGCCGGAAAACAGTCTCGTGATATAGTTGGAAATATACTCCTGCAGGCTCTTGACCGTCTCATGCGCGGTCACATAGTTTTGCTGTGCTGCCACCGGCTCCTTGCCAACAAGCGCATCCTGTGCATATCCGATCATGTCAGCCGCGTATTCGGACAGGCGGCTGATCTCCCGCGACAAAAGATACATCGCTGCCATCGGCTGTGCCAGCACATTATCATCCAGATATTTCGGCTCCAGATGGCTGACAACTTCCTCTTTTTTGCCTCGTACCAGAAACGTAACAATTTTCACCATTACCGGTATCAGAGGCAGCCAGATGAGCGTACAGCAAATGTTAAAGGTTGTATGTGCGTTTGCGATCTGTCTGGAGATCACGTCCAGCTCCTCCCCCTTGGGCGAGATCCATTGCACAAATGCCGCCAGCGGCTTGATCAGGAATAAGAACAACACGCTTCCACTGATGTTAAACACACTGTGCGCTACCGCTGTCCGCTTTGCATTTTTTGACTGCCCGATAGATGCCAGAAGTGCCGTGATCGTCGTACCGATGTTATCACCTAACAGGATCGGTATCGCTCCGGTCAGCCCGATCACGCTGTGAATTCCGTCCGCGCCCGCCTGCGACGCAAAATTTTGCAGAACTGCAATCGTTGCAGAGGAACTCTGTACCACCAGTGTCATGACCATACCGAGCAGCACGCCGAGAACCGGTATCTGTGTGACCCTTCCCATCAGATCCGTAAAGACCGGACTGCCGGCCAAAGGCTTCATGACACCGCCCATGATCTCAATTCCCTCAAATAATAATCCGAAAGAAAAAATGACCATACCGACATTTTTTACTTTTTCTTTTTTACCTACAAAAAAGAGCATAAAGCCAATAAAAATAATCGGGTAGATGTAGTTGCTGATCTTAAACGCCATGAGCTGTGCGGTCATGGTCGTTCCGATGTTTGCTCCAAAGATCACGGAAATTGCCTGCGGCAGACTCATCAGCCCTGCACTGACAAAACCGATCACCATGACTGTCGTCGCCGATGAGCTCTGCAGAACCGCCGTCACCAGCGCACCTGCCAACACACCCATCACCGGATTTTTCGTGAGAAAGCCGAGTATTTTTTTCATGCGCTCACCTGCCGCTTTCTGCAGCGCATCACTCATGCTGTTCATACCGTACAAAAAGAGTGCCAGACCTCCGATCAAACCGAAGATCACCTTTATCATCTCGTTCATTCCTGTTTATCCTTCCTTATCTTAACGCATATTCTGTCCGCTCTGTATCCATAGCACTGCGATGGATCTACTTTGCCGCCGGATTTTTTGATACCTCATAAGCGCTCTCATATGCCTGCTCGTAAAAGTACTCCTGTGATTCCAGTCTTGTATCCGCCTCTGCCGGGATCTGATAGCTTCCATCGGGCTGCTGGACGCGTCCCTTTACATTGTCGCTGAACATCGTCACAAACATCTCCCGGATGCGCAGCTTTAATTTCTCGTCATAAATGGGCGTTGCCACCTCCACGCGGCGCAGCGTGTTGCGCGTCATAAAATCCGCAGACGCAATATAGATCTCATCCTGATCCGGTGTTCCGAAAATGTAGATTCGGGAGTGCTCCAGAAAACGTCCTACGATGCTATGCACCTCGATATTGTCCGTTTTTCCCTCAATTCCGCTGTGCAGACAGTTAATGCCGCGGATCAACAGTTCAATCTTCACACCGGCCTGTGATGCCAGGATCAGGCGGTCAATGATCTTTTTATCCGTAAGTGAATTGATCTTGACACCGATGTACCCCTGTCCGCCGTTCTTTACGCGCTCGATCTCACGGTCGATCTTTTCCAGTATCCTATTTTGCAGGCAGCGCGGTGCCACCATCAGGTGCTCACACTGTTCCACAACCTCACCGAGCAGCAGCGCGGAAAAGACATCAGCTGCCTCTTTTCCGATCGCCATACGAGAGGTAATGAGCGAGAGATCCGTATACAGTCGGGAGGTTTTTTCATTGTAGTTGCCCGTACCGATCTGCGTAATGTACTGCAGATCATCTCCGTCCTTGCGTGTGATCAGACACAGCTTGGAATGTACCTTCAGACCGTCCACGCCATAGACTACATGACAGCCAGCCTGCTCCAGTGTCCGGCTCCACTCGATATTATTCTCCTCATCAAAACGCGCCTTCAGCTCGACCAGTACATCCACCTGTTTCCCGTTTTCAGCCGCCTCCACCAGGGCATCCACGATCTTGGAATGTCTTGCCAGACGATACAGCGTCATGCGGATAGAGATGACCTTCGGATCGTTTGCCGCCTCCTGCAAGAGTGTCAGGAAAGGTTTGATGCTCTCATACGGATAGCTCAGCAACACGTCATGATCCAGAATCTGAGGGATCAGCGCCTCATTTTCCTTGAGCAGCGCCGTTTTCTGCGGTGTGCGGGGTGCAAAAAACAGTTCCTTCTTCTCGCGCATGATATCCCGGATTCCGTCCACAAAAGAGAGATCAAGCGGTGCCCCGGACATAAACAAACGCTCTTTTTCCAGTTCAAAATAGTGACGCAGGCGTTTCGTCATCTCCGGTGCCAGATTCCGCGTGATCTCCAGACGGACCGGAGACAGCTTTTTACGCTGCTTGATGATCTGCGCCATGTAGTCACGATAATCCAGATCCTCATCATACGCCTGATTCATATCAATATCCGCATTGCGCGTAATGCGAAGCAGCGTCTTTTCCACAACCTTATATTCGCGGAACACGCGCGGCAGAAAATGAAGGATCAACTCCTCTGACAGCATATATGTATTCTTCTTTGTGGGTATTTTGATCAGACGCGGGAATACCTGTGAGGAGCACGGAATGATACCGATCTTTTTCTTATCGCTCTTCGTCTCAAGCACAGCCATGGCATAGATCTCTTTGTTACGCAAAAACGGAAACGGCTGCTTGCGCCCGACGATCATAACAGACAGAAGCGGAAGGATCTCATTCAAAAAATAGTGGTGCAGATAATCCTCCTCTTTTTCGGAGATCTCCTGAAAATTGGTGAGGAAAAATCCCTGACATCCCACCTCATCCATCAGTCCCTGATAGGTCGCATCCTTGAGGCGGCAGAGTCTGGCGCTCTCTGCGGCAATCGCGTGAATCTGTTCCTCGCTCGTCATTCCCGTCTTGTTGTCACAAACTTCTTTTTTCAGAAATTTCTGGTCTTCCAGTGATCCGACACGCACCATGAAAAATTCGTCCAGATTACTCTGAAAAATGGACAAAAAAGTCAACCGCTCCATCAGCGGCACTGCCGGATTGCGCGCCTCCTCCAGAACGCGCTCATTAAAGCGCAGCCAGGACAGTTCCCGGTTCTCATAACAGCTTATTTCATCTTTATTTGACATAAAAAAGTCCTCGTTTCTTTTGTTTTATATATCCTAACAAGAGAAACGAGGCACTGCTATCACGCAAAAGTAAAATTTTGTAAAGGCAACGTAAAATTTACGTCAAATAATTTTTTTCTTTTTAAAGATCCAGATACAGATGATCACGACCAGCACACTGATGATCGCCACATAAGGGTATCCGTGCGCCAGCTCCGGCATATTTTCAAAATTCATGCCGTACCACCCGGTGATGAGCGTCAAAGGGAAAAAGATGGTGGAAACAACAGTCAGATACTGCATGTTTCGATTCTGACGTTCGTCCACCTGCCCCTGATACACATCCTTAACCTGGCCTGCATAGTCGATCAGGTGGATACAGCGGTGCAGCAGACGCTCCGCACGGTCACTGATATTGCCAAAATATTTGAGTTGCTTTTTTGCAAACAGATCGTTTTCATTTTCCTCCAGCTCCCGGCAGACCTCCATAAACTGCTCATAATAGCCGCGCAGGATCAACAGCTGCTTACGCACACGTATCATATGCTTTAAAAAGAGATCTGTCTGGCGGCGCATCGCCTCCTCCTCCATCTCCATCAGCTCCCGCTCAAATTTCTCAAGCATAACGGTATCCTTTGCGATGATATCTGCCAGTATCATGGACAGCACCTTTTCGGTGGACGTCTGGCTGCTCAGTTTTCGACTCCGCAGGTGCTCCGCCAGCCGTTTGCCGTAACCGTCCTCACTGACGAGAAGCACATACTGTTTATTGATAAAAAACAGCAGACGATACCGGCTGCCCAGCAGATCCACTGCATTCGGGATAGCCAGTGAACCGCAGAAATAATCCTGTTCCGCCTCCACCTTGCAGAAATACACATCCGAGAGTAGCAACTCCCACTCCTCACCAAAGCCCAGTTCCTTCAGCAAAAGCAGTGCTTCCCTGCTGTCAGTGACGATCAGTGCCGAGGCATTATTTTCCTGTAATAGCTCCAGTTCTGCCTCCGGCAGACCTGCCGTCAATTCATAGACCATTATGATTCCTTCCTTTTCAGCTGTTCTCGATCTGACGACGCAGCCGCATCATCTGACGGTCGATACCTGCGATCTCCTCCGCATATTTTGAGAGTTTTTCCTGAATCTGACGGCTTGCCTTTTCCTCGATCGTTTTCTTATAACAGAGCTGATAATCAAGCTGCGCCCAGAAATCCATCGCCACCGTGCGAAACTGTATTTCCACGCGCTTTTTCTCACATCCCTCCGGTGTATAGATCGGCACCTCCACCGTCAGATGAAGGCTGTGATAACCGTTCTCCTTCGGCTTTTTAATGTAATCCTTTTCCCGGATCACCGTGACATCCTTCTGCGCTTTCAGGCGCTCTGCCAGCTTATAGATATCATCCTCAAAAAAACAGGTCGCACGCACACCCACCAGATCGTTCAGCTTGCCCTCCGCTGTCGCAAAATCGATCCTCAGCTTCTTTTTTCTCAATTTACGCTCAATACTGTCCACCGACTTGATGCGGCTCGTAATATTACTGATCACCGGTCGTCCGCACTCCACGTAAAATTGCTCCATGAGCATTTCCAGCTTTAATTCAATAATATGTATCGCATACTCGCATTTCAGGCGGTATTCCGGTGCCAGCAGCTCCTGCATCAATTTTTCCTTTGCATTTTTCTTTGCCATATCATGTTCCTCTCTATGGTTATGTCCCATGCTTTCTATCCTATCAAGCTCCTGTAAAAAATATACATGTTCTCTGTAAAACCCAAGTAAAAACTTTCTAAAAAAGCCCCATAGCAATGCGTTTTTTATCACACATCCCTACGGGGCATTTTTTTATCCTTCCAGCACAGTTTCTTTACGTTTCCACCGGCTTCATCTCGTGGATGCGGTATGCCGCATCGTCACAGATATGCTTACCGTGCTCCATGACCTGACTCGCCTGCAGATCGCCATAGGCGCTCTCGCTGCCGTACTCGTTTGCCAGCATGCAGAATGCACCGATCTCTGATCTTGTGCAATCGTCCAGATCCAGGATCAGAACATAATCGCCGTCAGCCTGATATAGCGAGCTCGGCACCTTCCCTGCAAAGGTCAGCAGCTGACAGAACCGGTAGAGCGATCCCGCCGATGCAAAACGCACCTGAACCAGTTTGAGTACCTCCCCGTTCTCAGGGTCAATATCCGGAAGCGACGGCGTCAGCTCCTCAAAAGCTTCATCCAGACCCTCTCGCTCCTCCAATTCGTCTGCCTCATCCTCATCCACAGACCGGAAGATCAGCTCCAGTGTGCCGTTCAGAAAAATACCCTCAACGGACATCGGCCCGTTTTTCTCAAAACCGGTCTCCTCCTGTCCTTCCTGAACCAAATATTCAAAAAATTCATAGGTCTTGTCTGACCGTTTCAGAAGGTCGCTGACCTCTAAGCCATTTGCCCGGATCTCCTCGACTGACACACTGCATCGAAGCTCCCGATCCGATACTTTTCGGAAATTCATGCGACCACCTCTCTTTCCTAACACTTACAAATCCTACTATTACACTTATATCATACGCAATTCAAGTCAATTCGTCAAATTGAATTTCTCGGAACTGCCTCTCCAACATATGTATCGGCAATTTTTATATAAAGTTTATCCGTGTTTTCCCTTCCATATACACAAAATGAACGCCCATGCGTTTGCATCGGCGTTCTTCAAAGGGGAGAGTTATGAAAAATTGAAAAAGTTACTCGTGT
>JBJEML010000058.1:0-11936 GCA_051879675.1 Lachnospiraceae bacterium
CGGGTGGTTGATATTTCGCACGCTTCGCGAGCTCAACAGGGTCACGACCCATAAAAAAAAGAATGCCTGTGCCACAGCATCAGGCATTCCCATTCACCTCACATCCATTCCCTCATAAGGATCCGTAAAACATGTCGGCGCAAAATTCGCATAAGTATAGTGGTCTTCGGCACATACCGGATCCGTCCGTATCTTCAGATCCTCCATGCCGACGAGCAAATGACTGTTGTACAGGTAGTGACCAAGCTCATGGAAAAACATCAGCATCTCGTCAGGATCATAGATCAGACTGCCGGTTTGGTTCCACTCGATCCTGCTGCCTGCGATCTGCGTAAATGTGCCGTTCTCCGTGCCCAGCGAATACACATAAAACGAATATTCACCGGAAGTATCGCGGTTTTCCAGATTCAGCTCCAACAGGTACGGATCACCGCCGCCATCAATGCGTCCGGCATACAGATTCTGCCAGCATCTGCCCGAATCATTGACCGCATAGTGGTAGAGCAGGTTTCCGTCCGTATCGCGGATAAACACATCTCCGTGACTGCCGCCGTCTGCCACCCCGCTATAGATCGCTATCGTCTCCTCACCCGGTGTGGCGGCGATATCCATATACTCCGTGCGCGCCGGTTTGAAAGATCCGTAGAAAGCCGGATAAACCGCCATGGGATCTCCATTTGCATCGCCAAACATAGCCCCACTGTACAAATGACCTTCCGAGGCAGCTGCATAGCTGACACCTTTCTGATAATAAGCGCTGATCAGCGTGATCTTGTGGATCAGTTGATCGTCGTTATGGATCTCCACGATACAGGGTTTATTCATGATTGGATCACCTTCGTCGATCGCATCCGCAAATTTAGAGAAAGCCACCTCCTTGGCATCCATCGTCGTACGGCTGCTGTTGATGTAAAAGTTGCAGTCTTCCGCAAACGCCAGCTCACTGCCGTATGTTTTCTTCCAATCATCGTCAGGTTTTACGTAATTGTCAATACACCGTGCACTGCGGGAAATCGTGCGCACGGCGAGCGTCGTAATGAGTGCGCTGTCTTCCGGTTCGTCTTGTCCGGATACGCTGTCTGCTGGCGTGGATATATCCTGCACCGGTACATCTGTCTGCTCATCCATCTGTGTATCGACCGGCACCGGTCGTGTACTCTGCCCTTGCCTTATATCATCCGCTCCCTGCGTCTGTCCGCGCTCCGGCGTAGCCTCCATCGCATCTGCACCGAGCGCGATTCCCGCCAGAGCCACCACCAGCACCCCCATCATGACTACCTGTAAGGTTGTCTTTTTGTAATTCAGCACATTTTTGATCCGTTTGCCTGTGTCACCCTCGCCAAACGCCAGCGGCGTAAATCCGACGGCTCCCTTTCCCTGCGCCATCGCGAGCAGCGAATCCGAATAATCACACCGAATCTCCTCGCCCATTCTGCGCAGCACCAGTTCATCGCAGGACATCTCCATATCCCTGCCACTCAGGAAAAATGCCACCCACACAAAGGGATTGAACCAGTGCAGTGTCAGTGCCACATAGGCAAGGACGCGAAACAGCGGGTCTCCCCTGTGAATGTGCGTCTGCTCATGAAGCAAAAGATACGTCCGCTCTTGTTCTCCCAGCCCATAAGGCAGATAGATTCGCGGACGGAAAACACCTGCGACAAAGGGAGAGGCGATACCCTCCAACAGATAAATGTTCTCCCTATCCAGACTGGCATGTTTCAGTTTTTTATGCAGCTGCCAAACACTAACAGCTGCATAACCGGTCATTGCACACACGCCGACCATCCAAACGCAAAACGCGATATTCTTCCAGCTCCATAGAGAGGTAACCTCCATGGCAGCCTGTGACTCTGCCAAATGCTCAGAAACAGAGCTTTCTTCTGTTACAACCTCTTCTTTTGAAGCGCTCGATTCCCCACCTGTGATCCCGGCACTTTTCGCCGGTATCGCATCCCGGTTTCCCGGATGTTCCTGCGCAGGAAGCTGATCTGTGATTCCCGGCTGACCGGTAGGTATCAGATTAAAGACCGACACCGGCAAAGCGACCGAAACCGGGCAGAGCAGCCGAAACAGCACGATCAGCCACAGTACATAGGAAAAAATTTTCGGTGCACGCCGCAGACACGGCCGAAGTACCAGAACAATGCAGATCACAACCGCACCTGTCGCACTCATTTTTAATAACGTATCGATCATTCGCTCTCCTCCTCCCCGTCAGAATCCCGATAAGAGTCAATGAGTTCCTGAAGCTTCTCCACATCATTTTTACTCAGCTTGTTTTTTCTGGAAAATGCCGCCAGAAACAATGGCAGCGAGCCGTTAAAATTCTCCTCGATAAATGTACTTCCCTGCCCTGCCTGAAATTCCTCCTTTGTCATCTGCACGCGCACCATGCCGTTTTCATTGACAAAAATGCCCCGCTCACAGAGCCGTTTTAACATCGTGTACGTCGTCGTACGCTTCCATTCGAACTGCTCCTCACACAGCTTTGTCAGCTCCCCGGAGCGGATCGGTGCACGCTCCCAGATCAGATCCGCAAATCTTGCCTCCATCTCACCCAGCTTAAAAGCTTCCATAAACGAAATCCCCCTCTCACTTAACCGCTTATGCAGCATGAACATTTAGCTCCTGCTGTCACTTTCCTTTTTCTCTTCCTTCTTACGCGTTTGTCTAATTCCTTTAGACAGTTTTAGTCTAACATCATTAGACAGCGTTGTCAATGACAAATTGTTGTTAGTTGTACGTGAATTTCTGTTAGTTATGGGCATATTTCCGTTAGTTGTAAATAAGAAAGTTTAGCCATTTATAATCTGATTTTTTATGCATCTGCACTTGAATTGTGCATACATATATGCTATAGTGCAAAGAAACATTTTTGACACGACATATTTTTTGATACCTTTGCAATTCCAATTCTACAAAGGAACTTCTTATTTTTCGTGTCTTCTTAAAGGGGGATTTTTATATGACTCAATCTACTGAAAAGACAGAACGTACATATGAACAGACCGCAACGCGCGTTGCACTGGTAACGATCATCTGGAATCTTCTGCTTTCCATCGGCAAACTGCTCGCCGGTATTTTTGCCCATTCCGGTGCAATGATCTCCGATGCTGTACACTCCGCCTCAGACGTGTTCAGTTCCATCATCGTCATTATCGGCGTGCGGATCGCCAGCCGCGACTCTGACAAAGAGCATCCTTACGGACACGAGCGCATGGAATGTGTGGCTGCGATCATTCTGGCGACGGTGCTCTGCATTACCGGCTTTGGTATCGGCATCAATGCATGCAAAAACATTTTCTCCGGCGATTATGCAAATCTGGCGATCCCCGGAATGCTTGCTCTGATCGCCGCACTTGTCTCCATCATCGTCAAGGAAGCAATGTTCTGGTACACACGTTATTACGCCAAAAAAATCGACTCCGGCGCACTTATGGCAGACGCATGGCACCATCGTTCCGATGCACTCTCATCTGTGGGCGCACTCATCGGTATCGGCGGCGCCAGACTTGGCTTTCCGATTCTGGACTCCGTTGCCAGCGTCGTTATCTGCGTATTTATCGTCAAGGCAGCCTACGACATCTTCATGGATGCCATCGATAAAATGATCGACAAAGCCTGTGATGAGGATACAGAAAAACAACTCCGCGACTGTGCAACGGCAGTTGATGGTGTCGAGGGCATTGATCTTTTGATGACACGTGTATTTGGCAACAAGATTTATGTAGACATTGAGATCTGCGCGGACGGTGGAAAAACACTCCATGAAGCACACGATATCGCAGAGAAAGTACATGACTCTATCGAGAAGAATTTCCCGAAGGTCAAACACATCATGGTGCATGTGAATCCGGTATAAAAGAGATAATAAAAAACGGCGGTATTCGAAATATGTGAATACCGCCGTTTTTTATATCTTTCTTCTTTGCAGATCTACGATGCACTCGTCTTCTCAAACTGGCTCTGATACAGATCCGCGTAGAATCCTCCCAGTGCGATCAGTTCGTCATGCGTACCCTGCTCGATGATATCGCCGTCCTTCATGACAAGGATCAGATCCGCGTTTTTGATCGTGGAAAGGCGATGGGCGATCACAAAGCTCGTTCTGCCCTTCATGAGATTATCCATCGCTTTCTGGATCCGCTGTTCCGTTCTCGTATCGACAGAACTGGTGGCCTCGTCTAAGATCATGATCGGATTATCCGCAAGGATCGCCCGCGCAATCGTGAGCAGCTGTTTCTGACCCTGTGAGACATTGCTGGCTTCCTCATTCAGTTCCATCTGATAGCCGCCGGGAAGGGTCTGAATAAAGTGATGCGCATGTGCAGCTTTTGCCGCAGCAATGACTTCCTCATCCGTCGCATCCAGTCTGCCGTAGCGGATGTTCTCCATGATCGTTCCCTTAAACAGCCACGTATCCTGCAAAACCATGCCAAACTGCCGGCGCAGATCATCACGGTTAAAGTTCTGAATATTGTGTCCATCCACATAGATAGAACCTTTATTGACATTATAAAAACGAAGAAGCAATTTGACCATCGTTGTCTTTCCGGCACCCGTAGGTCCCACGATCGCCACAGTCTGACCTGCCTTCACATCACTGCTGAAATCATGAATAATAATCTTTTCCGAATCATAGCCGAACTGTACATGTGAGAAGGTGACATCACCCTTTGCCTCACCGATCTGTACCGGATGCTCCGCGATACTGCTCTCTTCCTCCTCATCCAGAAACTCAAACACGCGCTCTGCAGCCGCTGCCATGGACTGCAGCATATTTGAGATCTGTGCAAGCTGATTGATCGGCTGTGTAAAATTCTTTACATACTGGATGAACGCCTGGATATCACCCACCTCAATGACGCGCTTTGCCGCCAGAAGGCTTCCGGAAACTGCCACAGCCACATAACCGAGATTGCCGACAAACACCATGATCGGCTGCATCATACCGGAGAGAAACTGTGACTTCCATGCCGATTCATACAGCTTCGCATTCGTCTCATCAAATGTCCGAATCACCTGCTCCTCGCGGTTAAACACCTTTACCACGTTATGGCCGCTGTAAATCTCCTCTACCTGTCCGTTGACCTCACCGAGATATTTCTGCTGGTTTTTGAAATGCTTCTGCGAAAACCTCATGACAAACATCATCAGTATCATGGAAACAGGGAGAATCACAAGAGCGATCAGCGTCATTAACGGACTGATCGTCAGCATCATGATAAAAACACCAATGATCGTCGCGATGGACGTGATCAGCTGCGTGATCGCCTGATTCAGGCTCTGTCCCATCGTGTCCACATCATTCGTGATACGTGACAACACCTCACCAACAGTGCGGGATTCGAAATACTTCATGGGCATCCGATCGATCTTCTCTGAAATCTCACGGCGCATCCGAAATGTCATCTTCTGAGAAATGCCGGTCATGATCCATCCCTGCACAAAGGAAAATATCGCACTGCACACATAAATACCCAGCAGGATAAGAAGGATCTGCCCGATCTTTGCGAAGTCAATGCCGCTGCCTCCGGACAGCTTGCTCAGCAGACCGTTAAACAGCTCTGTGGTCGCACGGCTTAAGATCTTCGGGCCAATGACATTGAACACGGTACTCGCCACTGCAAAAATCAGAACAACCACAAGTGCCGGTTTGTAACTGCTCATATAAGCGAGTATTTTCCGGATCGTACCCTTAAAATCCTTCGCCTTCTCCACCGGCGCACCCGGACCGGGACCATGCCCCATCGGACCACGTCTGGGACGATTTCCTGTCTGTGCCATCAGCAGACACCTCCTTTCAGTTCTTCCTCAGAAAGCTGGGAGCTCGCAATCTCCTGATATGCCTCACAGTTAGCAAGAAGCTCGCTGTGTGTTCCCTTGCCGACGATCTGCCCCTCTTCCAGCACAAGAATCTGGTCTGCATGCAGGATCGTATTGATCCGCTGTGCGACAATAATAACTGTCGCATCCTTTGTCTTCTCGGCAAGCGCTTTACGCAGCGCTGCATCTGTCTTGTAGTCAAGCGCCGAAAAGCTGTCATCAAAGATCAGCACCTTCGGTTGCTTCGCGATCGCTCTGGCAATGGAAAGACGCTGCTTCTGTCCGCCGGAAACATTCGTTCCGCCCTGTGCGATCTCACTGTGATACTGCTCCGGCTTTTCTTCAATAAATTCTGTCGCCTGAGCAATCTCTGCCGCTTCCTTCATCTGTTCATCGGTGATCTCTTCCCCGCCAAACTTCAGATTGGACGCGATATCACCGGAGAAGAGCACGCCTTTCTGAGGCACCATACCGAGCAGACTGCGCAGCTTCTTCTGCGACAGCTCGCGGATATCAATGCCATCGATCGTGATACTTCCCTCTGTCACATCATAAAAGCGGGGAATCAGATTGACAAGCGTACTCTTGCCGCATCCGGTACTTCCGATGATCGCCGTTGTCTTTCCCGGTTCTGCAACGAACGAAATATGTGACAGCGCATCCTCGTCAGCACCTTCATAACGGAAGGAAACATCAGAAAACTCGATGTTTCCGCGCCATTCCTGTTTTTCCTCATCCCGAACCGTCTCGGCATCATGGATCGTGCTCTGTGTGCGGATCACCTCATCAATACGATCTGCAGCTACACCTGCACGCGGCAGCATCACGGAAACCATCGTGATCATCAAAAATGACATGATGATCTGCATGGTATAGGTAATAAATGCGATCATGTCTCCTACCTGAAGATTTCCGACATCAATACCCTTTCCTCCGACCCACACGATGAGCACTGTCACACCGTTCATGATCATCATCATGGCAGGCATCATCATTGTCATGACACGGTTTGTGAACAACTGCGTGCGCATCAGATCTTTATTTGCCACATCAAACCGTTCTTCCTCGAATCGCTCACGTGAAAACGCGCGAATGACCGGAAGTCCGGTCAGAATCTCGCGGGACACCAGATTCAGACGGTCTACCAGTTTTTGCATCATCTTAAACTTCGGCAAGGTCACACCCATCAAAACCAACACCAGACCGCTGATCACAACCACTGCCAGCACGATGATCCAGCCCATGCCCGTCTTTGTGCTGACTACCTTTAAAATACCGCCGATTCCGAGAATGGGCGCATAGAATACCATGCGCAGCAGCATCACGGAAACCATCTGTATCTGTTGGATATCATTTGTGCTTCGCGTGATCAGTGACGCGGTAGAAAACCGGTTCATCTCCACATTGGAAAATCCAAGCACATTTTTGAATACTTTTCCTCGCAATTCCATACCGATCTTTGCAGCCGTCTTTGCAGACAGATAACCGCAGGCGATCGCCGCCGCAAGCATCAGAACTGACAGCCCCATCATCTTTGCCCCTGTAGCGAGCAGATAATTTCGTTGCATTTTGTTCAGATCTACCCCACAGGCCTCATACTCCTCTGTTACGCCCTGAATGGCGATCTGGGTCAGAATCGAGTCACTGATCTCCCCGAACTGTGCCAGCATCTGCTCCATTTTCGCCGGATCATTACTCATTTCAGCCATCTGAGCGGCATCCATGCCGTTCTCCGCCATCAGTTCCTCCATGTGACCGGCCGCATAAAGCATCACCACCGGCTGCTCCAACAGTTCGTTCAAGCTGCTGTGCGCCTCCTTGGTAATCTCCTGCAACTCATAGCGGTCTGTTTCCCCATTCAGCACATAAGCATCCGAAAAGGCCGCCCTGCCCTCCTCTGACAGAAACTGCTGCAGAGCGTCACCCGTACTGTGACGCATCTCTCTCATCACACAATCCTCTATTCCGTACTGCTGCAGTCCCACATCCACGATCGCGGAAGTGTACGCCGGCAGTGCCAGATCACAGTATGCCTGCATGATCAGCAAAAGTATGATCGCTGCCACCGACAGCCTGTGCCGGAACAGATTTTTAAAAATATGCTTCATAGAATCATCCTCCTACACTAGAATGGTATTTTATCCCTTGGTATTTTTTTCGTCAATGAAATAAATATAAATTTTTTATAAACTCCAAAATTCGAACTTGCGTTCGAGTGTTCTCTGTGATATAGTCAATATAGAACAAACGTTCGAACCTGTCAAGTACTGACTGGCAAAGTTGAACAGTTCAGCGCCATACAGACCGCGCAAAGAAAGGGATTGACCATGGAACTATGCATACAATCTGACCTGATGGAAAAACTGGCGATCTTGACTGATGCAGCCAAATACGACGTAGCCTGCACTTCCAGCGGCGTTGACCGAAAGGGAAAGGGACACGGCATGGGTAACTCTGTAGCTGCCGGAATCTGTCACAGCTTCGCGGGTGATGGTCGATGTATTTCTTTATTAAAGATACTCATGACCAACCACTGTATTTACAACTGCTCCTACTGTCAGAACAACTGCAACAATGATCTTCCGCGTGCTACTTTCACGCCGGAGGAGATCTGCACACTGGTAACGGAGTTTTACCGGCGCAATTACATCGAAGGTCTTTTCTTAAGCTCCGGTATCATCGACAGCCCGAACCATACGATGGAGCTTCTGTTTCAGACGCTGTATCTGCTCCGGACGCGCTATGATTTCAACGGTTATATCCATGTGAAGGCGATCCCCGGCGCAGATCCCCGACTCATCGAGCTGATCGGGTATCTTGCCGACCGCATGAGCATCAATCTGGAACTGCCGACTGCTGAGAGCCTGCGCACGCTCGCTCCATGCAAAAGCAGAAAAACGATCCTTCGCCCCATGCGTCAGATTCAGAACGGTATCCGGGCTTTTCGCGAGCTTCCGTCATATGAGCTGACAGCTGCGAACCATACACTTCCGCAGGTCGTGCGCTTATCGAGTGGTGATCCGAATCGAAAGCGTTTCGTCCCGGCCGGTCAGAGTACCCAGATGATCATCGGTGCCACTCCGGAAAGCGATTATCAGATCATTAAGGTGGCAGAAAGCCTCTATGACCGTTTTGAACTCAAGCGTGTATTCTACTCTGCCTTTGTGAATGTGACCGGAAGCACGGATCTTCCCGCATTGCCCGGCGGTCCCCCGCTGCTTCGGGAACATCGGCTCTATCAGGCAGACTGGCTGCTGCGCTTCTATCATTTTCAGGCGGATGAGCTGCTGAGTGAGGATCGCCCGGACTTCAATGTTTATCTTGACCCTAAATGTGACTGGGCGCTGCGCCATTTGGAATGTTTTCCGGTTGAGATCAATCGTGCGCCTTACCAGACGCTGCTGCGCGTGCCGGGCATCGGTTACTTGTCTGCCAGACGCATTGTCGCTGCCAGACGCAGCAACCGACTGGACTTTGCCGACCTGAAAAAGATCGGAGTCGTCCTGAAACGCGCCCTCTACTTTATTACCTGTAACGGGCGCACCATGTATCCCATCCGCATGAATGAGGATTATATCACCAGACAGCTTCTCGCGGATCAGACACAGATCCCGAAAGAAATCCAGAACGCAGGCTATGAGCAGCTGTCGCTGTTCGACACTGCATTTTTTGGAAAAGACACGGCGATTTCATAAAAAAAAGTCTCACACCTGAGAAGTAAGCTCACCATAAACCACAAAAAACAGAAAGGAAGTAACTGTCAATCATCTGACAGCTGAAAAACTACCATGTACACATATATTTGCGAAAATTCCATTGACGGTATTCTCTCAGGTGTATACAACGCCTATGCGGATAAACACTCCCACCGTGAGATTCATCTTACTGTCCGTGAACCGGAAAACCTTTCTCTGTTTACACAGTACATCCCGGTGGAGACGGACACGGAAAAAGCTTCCAAGGTCGCACGCACGCTAAAAGCGCGTTTCGGTCAGGACTTTTATGAAACGATCTATCAGGCCGCCATGTCCGGCGATGTGCCGGGCAAAAGCACGATGGACAAGGCAGATGCCATCTACGAAACGATCGCACTCGCCCTTGCTTCCGGTGATGGCACAAAAACACTTCTCTCTCTGGGGGAACCCTGCGTTTTTCGTGTGTTCGAACTGTGCCGTGCCACCGGCCGGGAAGCAATGCACCTTCTTGGCTTTGTACGCTTTCAGGAACTGGAAAACGGCATCCTGTTCTCAAAGATCCATCCAAACCACCATGTACTTCCGATCTTAGGAGAGCATTTTTCTGACCGGCTTCCGGAAGAAAACTTTATGATCTACGACGAAAACCGCCGGCTTGCTCTGCTCCACCCGGCAGGCGAGCATTTCTTTCTCGCAGATGCCGACACGCTTGATCTCGCCGCAACGGAACGATTTTCCGCAAATGAGGCTCAGTTTCAAAGTCTTTGGGTGACCTTTTTCCATAGTATCACCATTGATGCAAGGAAAAATCCCAAGTTGCAGTCTCAGATGATTCCAAAGCGTTTTCAACGGGATACCGTAGAATTTCAGGCATCCTGAGTTCCCTTGACAGATCCGTTTGAGTGTTTTTTGTTAGCACTCACTAAAAAAGAGTGCTAATTTTTTGTTGACATTTGCCACTTATCGCGTTACACTATGTTCTAACGAGGTTTCACAGTATCCTTCGATCTGTTTCGAACAGTCATCTGACCGTGATCAATACTGTGACTCCGCCATAAAAACAATGAACGAAAACGAGACAAGGAGTGATTCAAATGAGTAACAAACACGGAAACCTTTCCATTAACAGCGACAACATTTTTCCCATTATCAAAAAGTGGCTCTATTCCGACCAGGACATCTTTTATCGTGAGCTCGTCAGCAACGGATGTGATGCGATCACCAAGCTGAAGAAACTTGATATGATGGGTGAATATGAACTGCCTGCAGATTACAAACCGCAGCTGCAGATCGTCGTTGATCCTGACAACAAGAAGGTAACGATCACCGATAACGGTCTTGGTATGACTGCTGATGAGGTGGAGGAATACATCAATCAGATCGCATTTTCCGGTGCGACTGATTTCATCGAAAAATATAAAGACAAGGCAAATGAGGATCAGATCATTGGTCATTTCGGTCTGGGCTTCTACTCTGCATTCATGGTTGCCGATGAGGTACACATTGATACGCTTTCTTATAAGAAAGGTGCGACTGCTGTGCACTGGGAGTGCGACGGTGGCACAGAGTTTGATATGACAGACGGCATCAAAGAAGAAGTCGGCACAACCATCACACTGTTTTTAAATGAAGATTGTCTGGAGTATGCCAACGAATACCGTGCCCGCGAGGTACTGGAAAAATACTGCTCATTTATGCCAACTGCGATTTATCTGAGCAAGGCAAACGCACCCGAGGAGTATGAGACGATCGATCCGGCAGACAAACTGGATACCGATACTGTCGTTGAGACGATCGTTGAGGAGGCTAAGACAGAGGAAAAAGAGAACGAAAACGGTGAAAAGGAAGTTGTAGAAATTTCTCCCGCTAAGGAAAAACTGAAGATCGTAAAGCGCCCCGTTGCACTGAACGACACCACTCCTCTCTGGACAAAGAACCCGAATGACTGTACTGAGGAGGAGTACAAGGAGTTTTACCGCAATGTATTCCATGACTATAAAGAGCCCCTGTTCTGGATCCATCTGAACATGGATTATCCGTTCAATCTGAAAGGAATTTTATACTTCCCGAAGATCAACACGGAATATGATTCCATCGAGGGTACGATCAAACTGTACAACAATCAGGTATTCATCGCAGACAACATCAAAGAGGTCATTCCCGAGTTCCTGATGCTGTTAAAGGGTGTCATTGACTGCCCGGATCTGCCGTTAAATGTTTCCCGAAGCGCACTGCAGAATGACGGTTTTGTCAAGAAGATCTCCGAGTACATCACGAAGAAGGTCGCTGACAAGCTCATCGGTATGTGCAAGACAGAGAAAGAAAGCTACGAGAAATACTGGGACGATATCAGCCCCTTCATCAAATTCGGCTGCTTAAAGGACGAGAAATTCTGTGACAAGATGAATGACT
>JBJEML010000059.1:0-2222 GCA_051879675.1 Lachnospiraceae bacterium
TCGAAGCAATCTGATGCGCCGCAATGTTCCGGATCTTTTCCTCAACTGAATGGAGATCCGTCATTAAAGACTTCAATGTATCATCATCCGAAAAACCGCAGATCAGATTCAAAAGATGATCAGACTTCACATATCCATATTGAAATCCCCTGCGATATTGATATGCATCTTCGAGAATTCTCAGGACATTTGTTCCGACTAATTTTTTTTCATCCCAGCTTTCCTTACCTTCTGACGTGTTCGTATAATCGCTTATATTCAGGCTACACTGCTTTTTCAGCGCCAGTTTGAAAAGATCTGCCAGTATCGGCGTGATCGCGCGAATAAAGTCCGCATATTCCCCGCGGCGGTTTCTGATATCAAGTCCCAGTGCATACTCAAACAGCATCTTCTCATTTCCAGTCTTGATCGGATAAAAATCAACTCCAATCTTTCTCATAAGAGAATCCGCCCTCGGGAAGTCAAGCTGCAATCTGGCCCGTCCAAATTCAAGCAGATTTCTGTATGAAAGCTCTTCCTTTCCGGGCATACTGTCAGCGACCGTCAGTGCAGCCTCGTAATCATAGACACTGACATGCTGGCGAATCATTTCTTCATGTTCCATGCGGGAGAGCGTCGGACAATGGACTTCCTTACAACGATTCTGCGCGTCCGGCTCATTATCCGGATCAAGCTCCCACAAGGTCTTTACGTCATAATCCTTATGAATATGGTTATTAATATCACGAGCAGGCGTAATAACCTGAATCGTCTTGGACGGAATCTCGCCAAGCGTCTGTAGAACAAGAAGCCCGCTCTTCATCGCCGGCGTACCGGATGACACATTAATCAGGAGCTGATCACTGTCATCCATCTCTTCTCTGATCTTCATGAGAATCGTCCGAAACTCCTTATAAAAGAAATCAAATTCCTGGACGTCCGTCAGATTCGGCTTTTCAATCTCCCTGATTTCTACACCTGTCCGGCCCTGCATTTCAAACAGCTTGTTAAGGGCATACCGATAGCGGTCATCCTCTGCCTGCCACTCCAACATGAGCTTTGACATATACAGAATGATCCGAGTCGGCTGATAATACCTGGCAATGTGCAGCATCGAGCCATCATAACAGTTATAATTTGAGATCGGATCTGTTCCTCCGATCGGCGAGAATAAAATCACTTCATTCATGCCATTTTTCTCCTTCTGTCAAATGACAACCACATCTTCCTGCGCAGACGGATCCGGCTGCCCGAATACTGTCACCGTTCCCTTCCCTATAATCTTGTAAATGCGGACACTGTCGCCGTCACTGCCAAACGGCTGCAGTTCATCTAGCATATCGAGATACTTTCTCTTTGAAATTTTCACTTCAAATGCGGACTTCTGTACACGGTTGCCATATCCCGACAGGACCTTGGTAATCCTATACCTCTTCCTATTATCTGTGATATCAAAAATGACAAGCGCAAAAATCTTATCACTGTTCGCTTCAGCATCAAAGTCAAAAAAGTAATTCTCCATCTCCATAATCATCACCTGATCCTGATCGGACGATAGATATCCGCATCTCCGCTCTCAACTGCTCTCGCGAGCGCGTCCATCTGCAGATCAATTCCCTGCCGGAACGACACGGCATAATCCGTGTAGGACAAATACCGATTGTGGGCCTGCATTTTCCGGTCAAGCTTAGAAAGAAAGATACGAACTCCCTCCTTCGTCAGATAGCAGCCTTCATCCGTATCGTCGAACTGAAAATCATGCTTGTGAATTTCATGCCCGTTGATCAGACTCATGACGGTCGAATCCACAATCACAGCCCGCCATTCTTCCATCATATCGCTCGCAAGCGTCGGATGGTGCTCTCCATCGCGATGAAGGAATCCAAAGTACGGATTCATTCCCTTCCGCTCAATCGCTGCATACAGCTCATTCATCAGAATCGAATACCCGAGGCTGAGCAGCGAGTTGAACTCGTCTTTCGGTGGCCGGCGGTTTCTTCCTGAAAAATGGAAATCCGGATCGACCACTGCAGCCAGACCCTGAAAATAAGCTTTTGCGGCCTGTCCTTCATAACCCATCAAGGTATCATACTTCGGCGCAATGCGTGCCTTGTTCTCACAGATAACCAGCATATGCTCCGCTTCTGCAAGCTCTGCCTTATGCTCTCCCTCATATCTGCGCAGAACGACCTGCTGGTTCTTGATCTTCGCCATCACGATATTTCTGGACAAATTCATGGCGA
>JBJEML010000060.1:0-2216 GCA_051879675.1 Lachnospiraceae bacterium
GAGAAGATGCTGAAATAAATTCTTGGATTGAACAAATTAGAGAAAGTGTACCCAATCGAGAAGTTATTAAAGCGATTATGGCTGGACCTGATGCTACTATAGATGATCAATGTCATTTACTTAAGCAGATTTATATGAAAAATTTGAAAACTGCTTCTTTCTACCCCTGTTACTATTCACAGTCGATTTGCTGACACGATAAATAGAGCGGAGCTATAACGCCGCTCTTCACTCGATATTCTGATGTATATTCAGGGAGGTGATGCAGAAAATATTTCAGCAACCGTATAAGGGTTCCCTTCGCATAAACGTTGCAGTGCATCGATTTCGTTGATGCCATTACGGCGGCAAGTTTCGATATATGTTCGGTTGAGTGCATGGTTATCAGCGGCGGTTTCCGATTCAAACTGACCTGATATTTTCATGTGGGACTTAACGCCTCGAAGTCCGCGCTCGCTGAGATTGTTGGTGGTCGGCAGGCTGAAGTCCTCTACCCAAAGGAAATAGTTCCTGCGATATTTGGCAATACGGTTAAGCAGGGTCTGTTCAAATGATGCTCCGTAGTTGCCTGGATCAGCTGCGTTTTCCTTCCAGCCGTTTTCAAGGTATTCATCTACCTTACGATGGAACTCGTTAACGTAGGCTTCGCTGAAAGATTCTTCTCCCCGGGCTATGGAATCATTGCGATCCTTAATGGTTGTGCTGATATGTTCCTTCAGATCATCCGACCATTGATGACAGGTATCATCCGTATTCTTCTGGCAGTCACGCTGAAGATGCTGATTACATTCCATGTTTTCAAAGCTGTACTTGTCGTTATAGTTTACGGTGTTATGGTCATGCATGGTCTTTGTATCAGATGTCAGGAGGTTCAGAACATTGTCATCATCAAGGCTCTCCATGTCCTTATGCGCATGCGCTGTATAGTAAGCAATGGATTCATCTCCGTAGAACCGGAAACATGCTCTCTTTGCAAGAATGAAGATGACAGTATCGTCCCAGTAAACAATCTTTCTTGTGATCAGGACAAGCTTTAGATCCTCGCGGAACTGGCGGAGCCCTTTTGCGGCACGTGCTTGGAGCTTTGCAATGTATCCCTCACAGGGAGTTAATTCACCGCCGGTAATTCCGGCAAGAAACATGGATGCTTTGTTCATGGCGGCGTTAACTGTGTTTGTGAGGGATAAAGCAAAAGCCTGCAATCCACTACCATACTGAACCTTCTCCTTAAGGCTCGGAGGTATCTGCGAACGGAACACTGTACCGCAGTTATTGCACTCATAATAAAAGAATTCGTGTTTGATCTTAACGACTTTGATGCGCACATCGTATTCGTATTTTACCTCGGATTCTCCGGTTGGAATGCAGTCAGTAAGTCCGCACCTGGGGCAGCATTCATCATCCTGCAATGGATGCCCGACAGTATCTGTGATTTCGGATTCATCCGGTGCCTCAAGGGAGGCTTTTGTATGGCCGGTCTGTCCTCCCTTGGGTTTTCCTGTATTGCGGCGAGAGTTTGGGATAACCTTGTTTTTATTTATCGGTGTCTGTGATGTGGGAGTACCGGTATTACTGCCATCGTGATTAAGAAGAGCCTCTGCGTGAGCAAGGCGGTTCTGCAACTCCTTGATAATGGCATCTTTTTCAGCAAGAGATTCCGTATATTGTTTTTTGTCGGACTCTTTAGACCGCCTAAGGTTTCTGACCGAAGTCTGCAGAGAAACGATCTGTTCCTGATACCCCAGAATGCGGTCTTTCAGTTTTGTGATTTCCGCAGTTGCCTTTTCAAAGTCGAGGCGCAGATTGCCAGTAAATTTAATCATAGATCACAGGGAGCCTTTCCTAAAGCATTGGAGATGGACGCACATACTTTTTCGTACGATCTGATGGTGGCTTTTAAGGCCTTCACTTCAGACTGTAGAGAAGCGATTTCGGCTTCTTTCTCGGATATGGTTTTCTGGAGATCTGTGATCTTAGCTGAAGCAGTATCTTCTTCTGTGGCGGTTACATTTTTAGAAGATGATGTTCTGCCCCGACGACCGGAGGAAGGAATAAGTTCTCCTGTTTCAGGATCGAGTGTACCCAGATATTTTCTCTTGGGTCTCGATTGTTTGGTGACAGGATCATAGTGGGGAGTAGACTCGTAAACACGGGTCTTTCCGGTTTTCTTGTCGTAGTGTTGAACGATGGTTGGCATAGTGCTTTCTCCTTTCAAT
>JBJEML010000061.1:0-2207 GCA_051879675.1 Lachnospiraceae bacterium
AGACTCTGACGATGCCTCAGATCATGCTGCCGGACAATCAGGCGTGCATGCGCCTGCCGGGTATCGACGGAAAGGCAAAGATGAGCAAGTCGCTGAACAACTGCATCTATCTGTCCGATACCGAGGAGGAAGTGCGCACAAAGATCATGTCCATGTTCACCGATCCCAATCACCTGAAGGTGTCCGATCCCGGAAAGGTGGACGGCAATCCGGTATTCATTTATCTGGAGGCATTTTCACGTCCGGAGCATTTTGCAGAATTTTTACCGGAGTACGCCGGTATTGAGGAGCTGGAGGAGCACTATAAGCGCGGCGGTCTCGGTGATGTGAAGGTAAAGAAATTCTTAAATAATGTCATGCAGTCAGAGCTGGCTCCGATCCGTGCGCGCAGAGCGCAGTGGGAGAAGGATATTCCCGCAGTTTACGAGATCCTGAAAAAAGGCTCTGAGGAGGCAGAAAAGGTGGCGGCAGACACGCTGGCAAAGGTGCGCGCAGCCATGAAGATCAACTATTTTGATGACGCGGCGCTCATCAAGGAACAGATGGAGAAGTATGGCAAGAATTAGAAACGAGAGCGGAAGTGAGATGGAGTCTGCATTGTTTGCTTGAATTATAAATGGAGGAGGTATACACATGGAGAACAAGATTCCTTACAAGATTTATCTGGAAGAGAGTGAGATGCCGAAGGACTGGTACAATGTACGAGCGGATATGAAAATAAAGCCGGCACCGCTCTTAAATCCGGCAACGCATGAGCCGATGACGGCAGAGCAGCTGGGCACGGTATTCTGTGATGAACTCGTGAAGCAGGAACTGAACAACGACGACCGCTATATTCCGATTCCCGAGGAGATTCAGGACTTTTATAAAATGTATCGTCCGGCTCCGCTGGTGCGGGCGTACTGCCTGGAGAAAAAACTGGATACACCCGCAAAGATCTACTATAAATTTGAGGGAAACAATACGAGCGGCAGCCACAAGTTAAATTCTGCGATCGCTCAGGCTTACTACGCAAAGCAGCAGGGCCTGAAGGGCGTGACGACAGAGACCGGAGCCGGCCAGTGGGGAACGGCGCTGTCCATGGCATGCTCTTACTTTGATCTGGACTGCAAGGTATTTATGGTAAAATGCTCTTACGAGCAGAAGCCCTTCCGCCGTGAGGTGATGCGTACCTACGGCGCAAGCGTGACACCTTCTCCTTCAGAGACGACAGAGATTGGAAAGAAGATCCTGGCTGAGCATCCGGGCACGACCGGAAGCCTTGGCTGCGCGATCTCAGAGGCAGTAGAGGTGGCAACACATACGGAGGGCTATCGTTACGTTCTCGGAAGCGTGCTGAATCAGGTATTGTTACATCAGTCGATTATTGGTGTGGAAACAAAGATCGCAATGGATAAATACGGCATCAAGCCGGATATCATCATCGGATGTGCAGGCGGCGGTTCCAACCTCGGCGGACTGATCTCCCCGTTCATGGGCGAGAAGTTGCGCGGCGAGGCCGACTATCAGTTTATCGCGGTAGAGCCTGCAAGCTGTCCGAGTCTGACCAGAGGAAAATATGCATATGATTTCTGCGATACCGGAATGGTTTGCCCGCTGGCAAAGATGTACACTCTGGGAAGCGGCTTTATCCCGTCAGCGAACCATGCAGGCGGACTGCGCTATCACGGCATGAGCTCCATCCTGTCAGAGTTGTACGATCAGGGTTACATGGAGGCCCGGGCGGTCGAGCAGACTTCCGTATTTGCAGCTGCAGAACAGTTTGCACGGGTGGAAGGTATCCTTCCTGCTCCGGAGAGCTCACATGCGATCCGCGTTGCCATCGATGAGGCAATGAAGTGCAAGGAGACCGGTGAGGAGAAGACGATCCTGTTCGGTCTGACCGGAACCGGATACTTTGATATGGTGGCTTACGAGAAGTTCCACAATGGTGAGATGAGCGACTACATCCCGACGGATGCAGATCTGCAGGTGGGATTCGACGGACTGCCGAAATTCTGATAAATAGCATAATGCTTACATAGAAAACGAAACACCGCATGCCGCGGTGTTTCGTTTTCTATTGCGGGCTGTTTTAGCATGTTTTTGATGTGAAAAATGAATGTTTGGTATTGACTCTCTCGTAACGTAACGGTTTATGATTCATGCGAAAGGAGGAAAAAATGAAGACTGTAAAAGAGGTATCTATGATAACCGGAGTAAGTATA
>JBJEML010000062.1:0-11654 GCA_051879675.1 Lachnospiraceae bacterium
ATGACCCTCTGCTTGTAAGGCAGATGCTCTCCCAGCTGAGCTAAGATCCCATATGCGCGAGCCGCTTTCGTGACCCGACTTAACAAAGTATACAGAATCAATCAGAAAATGTCAACAGTTTTTTCTTTTTTTTTAGAGGAACTTTTCATTTGTTTACGTTTGACACTCGTGCGTGTCACGTGATATACTTATATGAATTATGTGCAGCAACACAAAAGAGTTTTTGTATCGGAACTGCGAAAGTAACATGCAGTGAAGAAAGGGGTAATTTTATGGCAGGATTTTTTAATGCAGACAACAAGCTGTGGTCATCGGTGAACTCCGCAGTGGACGCAGTTCTTTTGAATATCATGTGGCTTTTCACATGTATTCCCATCTTTACAATCGGAGCTGCAACGACCGCTTTTTATTATACGACACACAAAGTCATCCGTAACCAGCGAAGCGGTATCTGGAAGGAATACTGGGCTTCCTTTAAAGCAAATTTCAAGCAGGCGACAAAGACGTGGCTGATCTTTCTGGCAATCTTTGTAATCTTTTATTTTGATATTAGTATCTGTACTGCGTATCTGGAAGCCGGCGAAAAGATCGGTATCATGGCGTATTTCTTTTACGGACTGCTGGCAGTGGTGCTGATCTGGTTTATGTATGTCTTCGCGTATATGGCACGCTTTGAGGACGACAGTAAGACAACGTTGAAAAATGCGGCGATCATGGCATTTACCAACCTGAGATACTCTCTGATCGTGCTTGTTCTGGTGGCAGGAACAATATATGTGTGCAAGGTAGTGCTGTTCTTTTCGTGGTTTATACCGGCGATCGCGATGGTATTTTTAAATGTGGTGCTGGAAAAAGTCTTCCGCAAATATATGTCAGAGGAAGAACTGGCGGAAGAGCAGCAGAATGATATGATGAGGAGATAAAAAATGTCAATGACGATCCATAACCGGCTGCCGGAGCCGGAAATCTTAAAAATGGAATACCCGCTCTCACCGGAGCTGATCGCCTTGAAAAAGGAGCGGGATGCAGAGATCAAAAAAGTATTTACCGGTGAATCAGACAAATTTCTTGTGATCATCGGACCGTGTTCTGCGGACAATGAGGATTCCGTCTGTGAGTATGTGAGCCGGCTGGCCAAGGTGAACGAGGAGGTAAAGGACCGTCTGATCCTGATCCCCCGTATTTATACAAATAAACCCCGAACGACCGGAGCGGGATACAAGGGCATGCTTCATCAGCCCGATCCCACTCAGGAACCGGATCTGTACAAGGGCATCGTGATGATCCGAAAAATGCATATCCGTGCGATGAGCGAGAGCGGGCTGACAGCAGCAGATGAGATGTTATATCCGGAAAACCGAAGTTATCTCGACGATATCTTGTCCTATGAGGCAATCGGCGCGCGTTCGGTAGAAAACCAGCAGCACCGTCTGACTGCCAGTGGTATGGATATCCCCGTGGGGATGAAAAATCCTACAAGCGGTGATATGTCCGTGATGCTCAATGCCATTAAGGCTGCCCAGAATCCGACATCCTTTATTTACCGTGGCTACAATGTGAGCACGAGCGGAAACCCGCTGGCACACTGCATTTTGCGCGGCTATGTAAATAGTAAAGGCGAGTGTCATCCGAATTATCACTACGAGGATATGATGCAGCTGCTCGACGTTTACCACCCGGAGGAATTTGCAAACCCGGCTGTGATCGTGGACACGAATCACTCCAACTCCAACAAGCAGTACAAAGAGCAGATCCGTATTGCCAGGGAGGTGCTGAACAATCGCCGGCATAATGCGGATTTGAAAAAGCTTGTAAAGGGCTTTATGATCGAGAGTTATCTAGAAGAGGGCAACCAGCCGATCTGTGATCACATGACATACGGAAAATCGATCACAGACCCCTGTCTCGGATGGGAGGATACAAGGCGACTGATCGATACCATTGCAGAAATGAGTGTTTAATTATGCATAAAAAATTGCAGCAGATCTTAAAAGAACTGACAGAGATATCCGGTATTCGCTTTGCACTTTACGAGTCGCCGGAGGAATATGTGGAGGGCACATTGCCGGCAGAAGAATTATCGGAAAAACAGCTGGAAGAGCTGTTCGGGAGCGATGATCATGAGCCGGTTTCTGCCGGTCTGTCAGCCTTTCCGGTACGGGCATCAGACGACAGATTGCTGCTCATTGCCGAAGGAAATGTACCCGCGGTGCTTGTGCCGGGGCGAATGGCGGCAAGCGAGCTGCAGCTGTTTTTCGATGCGATCAAAAAGGACACCGATAAGAATGCGTTTGCAGCCGTGCTTCTGGCGGGAGAAGTTCCCGCAAGTGATCTGTATAAGCAGGCGGGACGGCTGAAACTGAAGGATGTTCCGCGTGTCCTTTATCTGTTTGAACTGGCACAGCCATTGGAGGATACAAATGCGCTTCGCATGCTGACGAGTCTGTTTGCAGATGGAAAACAGGATCTGCTGTTCATGCAGGACGAGAAACATCTGGTGCTGATCAAGGCTTATGAAAAAGGCGTGACGACAGAACGCGCACAGGAAGATGTGCTTCCAGCAGTAGATACCATATTGTCCGAGCTGATGATCAAAACGCGTGTGGGTTATAGTACGCCGAAGGGCACGCTGTCTGAACTGACGGACGCGAAGCGGGAGGCAGCTTTAGCACTGCGCATTTCCGGTATTTTCCAGGAGCAGCGCGAGGTGGTGGCATATTCAAAGCTCGGCATTGCACGCCTGATCTATGAGCTTCCGAGAGATCTGTGTGAGCTGTTTTTACATGAGGTGTTTGGGGAAAAATTACCGGATCAGGATATCGATGAGGAAATGCAGGTGACGATCCGCCTGTTTTTTGAAAACAATCTGAATATTTCTGAGACTGCGCGCCAACTCTATTTACACAGGAACACACTGGTGTACCGGCTGGAACGCTTTGAAAAAATGACCGGACTGGATATCCGGCGGTTTGACGACGCGATGACGTTCCAGATCGCCATGATGGTGCTGGCGCACTACAGGCAGATGTGAAAAAAAGAAAAATAGGAGCATGTGCACCGTGAGATCGGAGCACAGAATATGGTGAAAAATGAGAGTAGGAATCGGATACGATGTGCATAGACTGGTAGAGGGGCGAAAACTCATTTTAGGCGGTGTGGAGATTCCGCACACGCTGGGGCTGCTCGGACATTCGGATGCGGATGTGCTGCTGCATGCGATCATGGATGCACTGCTCGGAGCGGCGGCGCTGGGAGATATCGGACAGCATTTTCCCGACACGGATCCGGCGTATGAGGGTGCAGACAGTCTGCAGCTTCTCGCGCATGTAGGCGAGCTGATCAATCAGGCGGGTTATGCAATCGAAAATATCGATGCGACGGTCATCGCGCAGAAGCCGAAGCTTGCGCCGCATATCGGGAAGATGCGGGAGAACATTGCAGACACCCTTCATCTGGAACTCTCCCAGGTCAATGTCAAGGCGACGACCGAGGAGCGACTGGGCTTTACCGGAAGGGAAGAGGGCATCAGCTCACAGGCAATCTGTTCCCTGACCGGACTGTTTGACGCGAGTGCACCGGTGGCATCTTCGGAGGTCGGTTGCTCGGGCTGTAGCGGTTGCCCAAGACAGGAAGCAGAATAGAATCAGAAAATTATGCCGGAAATGTTGGAATGGACTGCCGAGGCAGCATGCGTTCTGCAAGTCCGGCCAGGAGGATAGAAAAATGAAAATTTTTAACACGATGAGCAGACAAAAAGAGGAATTTGTACCGTTAGAGGATGGAAAGGTCAGCATGTATGTGTGCGGACCTACCGTATACAACCTCATTCATATCGGAAATGCCAGACCGATGATCGTCTTTGACACGTTCCGCCGTTATCTGGAGTACAAAGGCTACGATGTCAACTATGTATCAAACTTTACCGACGTGGATGATAAGATCATCAAAAAGGCAAACGAAGAGGGCGTGGACGCATCCGTTATCTCCGAGCGTTACATTGAAGAGTGCAAAAAGGACATGGCTGCCATGAATGTAAAGCCTGCCACGACACATCCGCTCGCGACCAATGAGATTCAGGGTATGATCGACATGATCTCCACCCTGATCGAGAAAGGTTATGCCTATGCGGCAGAGGATGGTACGGTTTACTATCGCACGCGAAAATTTTCGGAGTACGGCAAGCTTTCACACAAAAATCTGGATGATCTACAGGCAGGCCACCGCGACATCAAAGTGACCGGAGATCTGAAGGAGGACGCGCTGGATTTCGTGCTCTGGAAGCCGAAAAAGGAGGGGGAGCCCTACTGGGAGTCCCCGTGGTGTGATGGCAGACCCGGCTGGCATATTGAGTGCTCCGTCATGTCCAAAAAATACCTTGGTGACGAGATCGACATCCATGCAGGCGGCGAGGATCTGATCTTCCCGCACCATGAGAACGAGATCGCGCAGTCCGAAGCAGCGAACGGCGTGCCCTTTGCAAAATACTGGATGCACAACGGATTTTTGAATATTAACAACCAGAAAATGTCAAAGTCGCTGGGCAATTTCTTTACCGTCCGCGATATTGCAGAAAAATATGATCTGCAGGTGCTTCGCTTTTTCATGCTGAGCGCACACTACAGAAGTCCGTTAAACTTCTCCGCAGATCTGATGGAGGCAGCAAAGAACGGTCTGGAACGTATCGTGACCGCCGGAAGCACCTTAAAGCGTCAGATGGATGCCACGACAAAGCAGGATCTGACCGAGGAAGAACAGGCATATTTTGACGCGACAGAGGAATATGTGAAAAAATTCGAGGCAGCAATGGATGATGATGCGAACACGGCAGACGCTGTATCGGCAGTATTTGAGCTTGTGAAGTATATAAACACCAATGCATCCTCTGAAAACAGCCGCACGTATCTGGAACTGCTCTATGCCCGCCTGAATACTTTGTGTGATGTGCTGGGTATCATCTTAGAGCAGGAGGAGGAGCTTCTGGATGCGGATATCGAGGCACTGATTCAGGAGCGTACCGACGCAAAGAAAGCAAAGAATTTTGCAAGAGCAGACGAGATCCGCGACGAGTTAAAGAACCGCGGCATCATTCTGGAGGATACCAGAGAAGGCGTAAAATGGAAACGGGCTTAAACGCATATATCAAGAAACAATTCGGTCTGGATCAGGACGTGGACATCCGCACGGTCAGTCCGCTCACTCTCGCATATATCGGGGACGGCATCTATGAGCTTGTCGTGCGCTCGGTGATGGTGGCGCGGACAAATACGCGCGCGGGACTTTTACACCGCCAGACGAGCCAGCTGGTGAAGGCTGAGGCGCAGTCAAAGATGATGGATATCCTGCTGCCACAGCTCACCCCGGAGGAGGAGAGCGTTTACCGCCGCGGACGCAACGCAAAGTCCCCGACCATGGCGAAAAATGCTTCCGTAGGCGATTATCGCAGGGCGACCGGGTTTGAGGCACTGATGGGTTATCTGTATCTGACCGACCGGACAGAGCGCCTGGTGGAGCTGGTAAAACTGGCAGTAGATACATACAAGCCGGGCGAGAGCAAGTATGCGGAAGCGCATAACCGGCACGGAAACAAGAGAGATCATGCAGAAACGCAGCAGCCGGATACGGTGCAGGCAGACGATGAGATGTGACAGCATCCGTAAAGGGTGACAAGCGTGCCTTGCTGAAATACAGAATTTGGGAGAATACGAATGGAAGATACACAGACACGTGTAGAAGAAACAAAAATAGAAGGCCGAAATGCGGTATTGGAGGCATTCCGCTCAGGAAAGACGATCGATAAGCTTTATGTCCTCGATGGCTGTCAGGACGGTCCGGTGCGCACGATCGTGCGGGAGGCGAGAAAGCATGATACGATCTTAAACTTTGTGTCAAAGGAGCGCCTTGACCAGATATCGGAGACCGGAAAGCATCAGGGTGTGATCGCCCAGTCTGCGGCGTATACTTATGCCGAGGTGGAAGACATTTTGCAGATCGCAAGGGACAAGGGCGAAGCCCCTTTTGTGATCCTGCTGGACAATATCGAAGATCCGCACAATCTGGGTGCGATCATCCGTACCGCCAATCTGGCAGGTGCACATGGCGTGATCATTCCGAAGCGTCGTGCGGTGGGACTGACGGCAACTGTGGCAAAGGCTTCTGCCGGAGCCATCAACTACACACCGGTCGCCAAGGTGACAAATCTCACGAGCACGATCGAGGAGCTGAAAAAAGAAGGAATGTGGTTTGTGTGTGCAGATATGGGCGGCACGCAGATGTATGATCTGGATCTGAAGGGATCGATCGGACTGGTCATCGGCAACGAGGGTGAGGGCGTCAGTAAACTGGTGCGCGAGCACTGTGACATGGTCGCTTCTATTCCGATGAAGGGTGACATCGATTCATTGAACGCATCGGTGGCATGCGGCGTGCTGGCATACGAGATCGTGCGTCAGCGGCTGCAGGCATAGTGTTTGCTCATCGGCATCCGGAAGGATCGGACGGTGTCGGTCTTTATGAAAAGATGTACCTGTGAAAGTTCTGGACAGTGGCGAAAGGTTCGGGAATGAGAGAGAATGAATATGAAAATGTCCGTGATGAGGAACTGCTCATGCAGCTTTCCGCCGGCAATGACAGCATCACGGATTATCTGTGTAAAAAATACAAGCATCTGGTCATGAAAAAGGCAAATGCCCTCTACCTGATCGGAGCAGAGAAAGAGGATCTGATTCAGGAGGGAATGATCGGTTTATTTAAAGCGATTCGGGATTTTTCACCGGAAAAAGAGTCCTCTTTTTATCATTTTGCAGAGCTGTGCATCACCAGACAGATGTATCATGCAATCGAGGCATCCCGGAGATTGAAGCATGCGCCGCTCAATTCCTATGTCTCCCTGTCGGAGGAAACGAACGAGGAGAGTGGGCTCACCCTCGGCGATATGCTTGAGGGAGCGACGGAGCAGAACCCGGAGCGTCTGCTGCTTCAGCAGGAGGCGTATCGTGATTTCTTTGATCATCTGGATACAATTTTAAGTCCGATGGAAAAGCAGGTGTGTGACCTGTATCTGCAGGGCATGGACTACCGCCAGATCGCGGGTTATCTGAACAAATCGCCGAAATCCATCGACAATGCACTGCAGCGTATCCGTAGTAAGATCGGGAAGCTTGAAAATACGGGTATTTAGAACAAAAGGGAGATGTCCATTTAGTCAGTGGAACATCTCCCTTTTATTCATTTCACCAGCAGATCCATCAGATATTCATACACTTGCTCACTCTGCTGTTTCCAGTTGTCGCAGATCGCTTCGGCAATCTCGCGGTTCGGCACTGTGATCGTCAGATCAATGCGCGGATTCTCCTTTTCCTTCAACTGACAGCGGACAGCGTACCGGTCGCCCGGTGCTTTATAGTAATCTGCCAGTACGGCAGCGGTCTCACGGATCGACAACCGGTTCGCTGCGAGGTATTCCCGGATGTCTTCATGGATGCCGGCAGAGAGCTTGTCGGAGAAAAAGGATAACGTTTCCGCACCGGCAGGCGTGATCGAATAGCGGGTGTTGTTGTGGGTGGATTCCTTTTTGATAAACGCACTCTCATCCAGCTCATGCAGTGCCTCCTGCACGGTAAAATAATTTGTATATTCTTTTTCCAGAAAAAAATCAGACAGCTGCGTGCCGGAGAGCGGTGCATCCGAGTCCTCCAGCAGTGCAAGTATCATCAATTTATAAGTCGTTAATGGTTCAGCCATATATTATACCTCATTTGAGCAGCGTTTCAGCCGCTATTTCATTTTACAGGTTCAGTCGTTGCTACTTTTTACACAGGCGTCCCTGCCATGTATCACGCTCACGAAACACTGCGTGAATACGGTTCAGGACGCGTTTCTTGTCACCGCTCCATGTGGGAGCGAGCAGCAGTTTTTTCGGACCGTCGCCGGTGATGCGGTGCAGGACGATATGAGCGGGAACATGTTCGATACAGGTCACGAGAAACTGACAGTAGTCCTCCATTTCAAACACAGGAAAGGGTGTCATTTCGTACTCTTCAGCCAGATCCGTTTCGGACAGGATATGCAAAAGCTGCAGCTTCAGTCCTGCGATCGGAAGTGCACAGACCTTTTTTACGGAGTCAAGCATCTGTTCTTTGCCCTCCCCGGGCAAACCGAGGATCAGATGCACAATAGACGGAATGTCGTATTTGTGCAGGCGCATGATCGCAGCCTCACAGTCTGCATACGTAAATCCGCTGCGCACATGCCGGAGTGTCTCATCAGAGGTGCTCTGCACTCCCAGCTCCACCCAGATGGGCTTATGCCAGGTCTCACGCAGCTCGCACAGGAGCTGCAAAACAGCATCGTCCAGACAGTCCACACGTGTGGCAATGGAGAGTGCCACAATACCATCCGGACACAGTGCCTCGGAAAAAACAGTACGCAGATAAAAGATATCTGCGTAGGTGTTTGTATATGCCTGAAAGTAGGCGATAAAATGTTTCGCATTTGTTTTGGCGGCAATCCGGTTTTTGGCTTCTGCCATCTGTTCCGTGATCGTTTTTCGCCGGTCAGCCGCAAAATCACCGGAGCCTCCTGCACTGCAAAAGGTACAGCCGCGCGTGTCCAGCGTTCCGTCACGGTTCGGACAGGAAAAACCGCCGTCCAGAGAAAGACGGTAGATCTTCTCGCCAAACGTCTGTTTCAGATAAGCGTCCAGACTGTAGTAAGGCTTGTCCAGCCAGCATTTCGGAAGATTTGTAAGCTGCATACGGATACCTCAGGATCATTCCGTTATGGTATTAGCGGATGTGATCGCGCACGGCCTTGCTCACCACATCGGCAACTCGGGGATCAAATGCCTCCGGCATAATAAACTCGTCACTGAGCTGCTCGTCGGATACGAGACCTGCAATTGCCTCGGCAGCAGCCAGCTTCATCTCTTCTGTGATCTGTTTTGCGTGGCCTTCCAGTGCACCGCGAAAGATGCCGGGGAAAGCAACGACATTATTGACCTGGTTCGGGAAATCGCTGCGCCCGGTTCCGACGATGCGTGCGCCGGCAGCCTTTGCCACATCGGGCATGATCTCCGGTACGGGGTTTGCCATTGCAAAAAGAATGGAATCCTTGTTCATGGAAGCAACCATCTCAGCAGATACGATGCCGGGAGCGGATACACCGACAAAAATGTCTGCGCCCTTTAACGCGTCAGCAAGTGTTCCGGTGGCGTGACTTAAGTTTGTCACTTTCGTCATTTCCTGCTGCATCCAGTTCAGATTCGGGTAATCAGGACCGATGATGCCCTCCTTGTCACACATCGTGACATCTGTAAAGCCGTAGGTCAAAAGCAGTTTTGTGATCGCAACGCCCGCGGAGCCCGCACCGTTGACAACGACCTTGCAGTCCTCCTTTTTCTTGCCGGTGACGCGCAGTCCGTTGATGATGCCAGCCAGAACGACGATCGCAGTGCCGTGCTGATCATCGTGAAAGACAGGGATGTCCAGCATTTTTTTCAGGCGTTCCTCAATCTCAAAGCAGCGGGGAGCGGAGATATCCTCCAGGTTGATGCCGCCAAAGCAGGGGGCGATATTTTTGATCGTCCGGATGATCTCTTCCGTGTCCTGTGTGTCCAGGCAGATGGGAACAGCGTTTACGTCGCCGAATTCCTTGAAGAGAACACATTTTCCTTCCATGACGGGCATGGCAGCAAAGGCACCGATATTTCCAAGTCCTAAGACTGCGCTGCCATCGGAGACAACAGCTACCGTATTTGCCTTGATCGTATAGTTATAAACTTCCTCCGGATGCTCCGCGATGATCTTGCAGGGCTCTGCAACACCGGGGGTGTAGGCGATCGCGAGTGCTTCCCGGTCTTTGACCGGTGCCTTGGAGGTCGTTACCAGTTTTCCGTTCCATTCTCTGTGCAGCTTGATTGCTTTTTCTTTCTGATCCATGATTAGCTCCTTATTTATGTATCTGTCATGTTATTTATTCCTTATTATAACCATAACATTTTTTATTTTCAAGTGACGATTCCGGAGGAACAAAAAAAGTACTTCCTATTCCGGCACAGATGGTGTATAATCATAAATAGTCTTTGATCGGGCATCGGTTATCATAATGTTCCGGTAATAATCATTGTTTCCCCATTTTTATATTTTCATATCGAATGAGTATGTAAAGTATCAGTGTGATTTTTTGTGTTAGGAGATTTTAGAGTATGACAAATATGCGAGAAAAGTATGAATCGCTCAGTGTTGTGGCACTGAAGGATCTGGCGAAAGCGAGAGGACTGAAAAATATTTCAGGGCTGAAAAAGGCAGAGGTCGTTGATGCGATGGTTGCAGAGGACCGCCGCTTAGAGCAGATCAAAATGCATGAGGAGGAAGCTGCCCGTCAGAAGCACCAGCAGCGTCCCGCACGTGCACCGAAGGAAAGCAAGGATACCAAAGATACCCGTGCAGAGGCGCGCACAAATGCGGCTGCGGAGGAAGAATTCGACCAGTCTGAGCAGATGAACTCCAATCTGGACAGCGGCATTACCGCGAACGGAATCCTGGAGGTCATGCAGGAAGGGTATGGATTTATCCGCTGTGCCAATTATCTGCCCGGAGAGAATGATGTCTATGTATCGCCCTCCCAGATCCGCCGTTTTCATCTGAAAACCGGAGACATTATCTGCGGAAATACGAGGATCAAGACACAGAGTGAGAAATTTTCCGCACTGCTGTATATTACGACGATCAACGGTTATCCGCCGTCTGTGGCGGCAAGGCGCAAAAGCTTTGAGGATCTGACACCGATCTTCCCGAACCAGCGTCTGCGTCTGGAAACGAACCGCAGCGGACTGGCAATGCGAATCGTGGATCTCGTTTCACCGATCGGAAAGGGACAACGTGGAATGATCGTCTCTCCGCCCAAGGCAGGAAAGACGACATTATTAAAAGAGGTAGCAAAGTCTGTAAAACAGAACAATCCGGAGATGCATCTGATCATCCTTTTGATCGATGAGCGTCCGGAGGAGGTCACGGATATCAAGGAGGCGATCGAGGGCGATAACGTGGAGGTGATCTACTCCACCTTTGACGAGCAGCCCGAGCGCCACAAACGTGTGTCTGAGATGGTCGTGGAGCGCGCAAAACGTCTCGTGGAGCACGGAAAGGACGTTATGATCCTGCTGGATTCCATCACGAGACTGGCACGTGCCTACAACCTGACGGTTCCGCCGAGCGGACGAACGCTGTCCGGCGGTCTGGACCCGGCTGCGCTTCACATGCCGAAGCGGTTTTTCGGCGCTGCCCGCAACATGCGTGAGGGCGGCAGTCTGACGATCCTTGCGACAGCCCTTGTGGATACCGGAAGCAAGATGGATGATGTCGTTTACGAGGAATTCAAGGGAACCGGAAACATGGAGCTTGTCTTAGACCGCAAGCTTTCGGAAAGACGTGTATTTCCGGCGCTGGATATCACGAAATCCAGCACGCGACGGGAGGATCTGCTGCTTGATCCGGAGGAGCAGGAAGCAGTCAATATCATGCGCCGTGCGATCAACGGAATGAAGACGGACGAGGCGGTAGAGAATATACTGAACATGTTTGCACATACCCGAAACAACTACGAATATGTGCAGCAGGTGCGCAAAAAGAAGTTTTTGTAAGAGTTTTGTAAAAACT
>JBJEML010000063.1:0-51193 GCA_051879675.1 Lachnospiraceae bacterium
AATTAGCAAGTAATATACAAAGCTGCCGTATCACATAAAGTTGATGCGGCAGCTAAAAGTATATATGTAAGACATATTATGTAATAAATAGAGAAAATATTTTTTGGTAATAAAGAAGGGGACAACATAAAAGAAATAAAGGTATTGGGAAATCCGGAGATGGCAGCGTTGCTTACATCATTGGCCAAGACGATGAAAGTATAATATAGGAAGAAGACGATATTGTGTAGAACAAGTTTCTATGCAGTATCGTTTTTTGATTTATGGGTCGTGACCCTGTTGAGCTCGCGAAGCGTGCGAAATATCAACCACCCGCTATGCGGGTGCGCGGTGTTTGTTATACAAAAAAATCACCTTTCCGCTATAATGAGGTTGTTCAAGCCAATATATAGCGAAAGGAAAGGTGATTTTAATGGCCAATAAGGCAAATAGTTTAGCACACACCAAGTGGATGTGTAAGTACCACATAGTGTTCACACCTAAGTATAGGAGAAAAATTATCTATAATCAATACAAAGAAAGTATAAGAGATATTTTGAAACAGCTATGTGCGTACAAAGGTGTAGAAATACTGGAAGGACATCTGATGTCCGACCACGTTCATATGCTTGTAAGCATACCACCTAAGTTGAGTGTAAAAGAATATGAGGACCCCTTTAAGGGGGTAGCCGGTAGTAAAAGAGCCCTTTTAAGGGCGGCGACGAGTCAAGGGCGTTAAGGCTTGAACGAGAGTGAAAGCCAGCGTCTTTAGGCGCTGGCCGGTAACAGAGGCTTATAGCCTCAGAGCAAACCGCCCGTTAGACGGGCGGTGCTGATTTTTGTTCTTTACCATAAAAAATCCGGGAACCTTTTCAGGAGATACACTATCATATATAATAGAGAGGGATCAATACTGAAGAAAAGGGACCGATAAAACGATGACGAAGAAAAAATTTTGTGATTATATTTACATATATAAAAGAGATCTCTATATCATCGCAAGTGCCATTTTGAAAAATTCCGCGGATGCAGAGGATGCTGTCAGCAATGCGATACTAAAAGGTTATGAGAATCTGGATCAGCTGCGCGACGTCCGGAAATTTAAACCGTGGATGCTCATGATCACGAAAAATGAGGCATTAAAGCTGAAAAAGAAGCGTTTGGAGCTTCCAGGAAATGAGATGGTGGAAGCAATGCTCAAGCCGACACAGGACCGGTATGATGAATTGTGGGATGTGATACGGAAGATGAAAGAGGAATACCGGCTTGTCGTTGTATTATTTTATTATGAAGACCTGTCGATCCGCGATATTTCCGGTGTGTTGAATATCCCTTTGGGAACCGTAAAATCCCGCCTGAACCGCGGAAAAGAAGAATTGAAGCAGGCATTGAAATATCTATGAGAGGAGGTGGCTGAATATGACGCGATTTGACAGGAACATAAAAAAAGCAGCGAGAGACTTTAAAGTACCGGAGAGCTATGAAAAACGTGTGGAAGAAACGATTCAGTCACTGTCCGAGGACGATGTTTCCTTTCCATGTGAGCCGCGAAAGAAAAGCTATAAAGGTGTGCTCGTTTTTGTATGTGTCTGTATGGTCTGTATGGTTTTATTTTCCACAGTGGAGGTGACACGGGCAGGTTTTCTGGAAATGTTTAAGGAAACAATACTGGATTTTCTGGGAATCGAGACAGAGGAATCGATGGGTATTGAGAGTCGAAAAGATCATGCAGTGAGCAAGCCGGATCTGCTGATTGAGTTGCAGGAGAAAGTGATAGACAGCCGTAACATATATCTGATCGTCAAGATCACGGCACCGACGGATGTTGTGTTCCGCAAGAATATCGGTTTTGACTACTTTGCATTTTCAGAAGGATCAAATTATAATTCCGAATATCTGCTTCCGGGAGCAAGGGACTGTCAGCTTTTGGAGGTATTAGAAGGAAAAAATAATATTGCAACTTATATCATCAGTCTTTCATCCACACAGGAATTACAGGAGGGAACGGAAGTGACTGCTTTCTTCAAGGATCTGGTGGTGGATCCCTACAGCGATCAGCCGGAGGTTCTTGTCGAAGGAATGTGGAGTGTCACGTTTGTGGTCGAACCGACAGTCTCCGAGGAGATCCGGATGAAGGGGACGCCCGATATGACTTATTCATTTCTGGACACACCGGCAAAGTTGGAAACATTGCATCTGACACCGCTTGGAATGACGATCGTTGCAGATATTTCAGAGGTTGATTATGAGCAGCTGGGGTTTGCAGATACATCAACGGCGATCCGTCTGAATATGATCGATAACAGTGAACTGATCGTTTCCAGTCATGATACACAGGAAAACACGATCACGAACAGCGGCAGCTATTACTTTGAGCAGGTGGATGAAAAAATATTATTAACCTCCACCTACCAGTTTGAAACACCGATTTCTGTTGCACAAGTATCAGGTGTATATCTGGAAGATTACTATCTATCATTTAAGGAGTAGAGGGATATGAAAAAAAGTCGTATGAAAAATCCATTTTTTCTGGTTGGAATGGGAATTGGCGTATGTATGGTGATCTGTGGCATCTATGGTATTTACGATTGCTTGACAGACACAGGCTTTTTTTGGCCCGGCATTTATGGTACACTGGTTCTGATTGTAGTGGAACCGATTCTATTTCTTTTGCTGGAACTGGATATTTTATTGTGGTTTCTGCACAAGAGAAAAAGAAAATCCAAGGAGGATGAAAGGTTATGAAAAAACAATTAGTTGTAATGGCAATGGCACTTTTGATGGCAGCATCATTGATCGTTCCCACCGAGACAGCAAATTTACCGGCGCAAAGACAAAGAAGTTTAGCGGAACATCCGTAACACTTTCGAACCTCTCAAAAAAGACATACTATTTCACGGTGCGCGCATATAAAAAGAGCGGAAATGAGATGGTTTACGGCAAATGGAGTGCGGTCAAAAAAGCTGCGGTAAAGGGAGCATCAATGATCACTTACAAATCCTCGGAGTTTACGCTGCAGCTCCCGGCAAGCTGGAAGGGCTGCTATGTCGCGGAACAGTCTACGTTTGACGGTATGTCATGGCTGGCATTTTATGAAAAAAACTGCTATCAGGAACTGGATCAGCAGGGCGGCTGGCTGTTTTCTATTGGGGTGTATAAAGATGACTCCTATACCGAGATGCCGTCTTATGAGGTCATTAAGAAAAAAGGAAGTAAGACGTATGTGGCATTGTATCCGACAGATGTGCAGTTTGATGGAGCTTCCAAAAAGGCACAGACCAATTACTGTAAAATGACGCAGCAGATCGAGCAGGTTCTGAAGAGCATCAAGCTCCTGAAAGAGCAGGTCTCGGACATCCTGATCGATGCCGAGGTAACGTCTGGTGATGACAAATGAGGAGTGGTTGTAGACATCCATTAAAAGAACGGGGGAAATGCCCTGCTTCCAGGCATGATAGCCGAAGGTCTTGCGCAGAGAATGGCAGCTGATATGTGTTTCGCTCAGTGTCGCTGTGGCAGCTTCCTTGACGATGCGATATGCCTGCGAACGACAGAGAGGCTTTGAGGGGTCTGTACTTTTTGAAAAAATATAATCCGCAGGCTGCGGATCCCGTTGTAACCGATGCACATCCAAGGCATCGATCACATGGTGGTTCAGTGCGATCAGACTGGGTTTACCGGTCTTTTTTTCGTGGACGAGAAGATGTTCCACATACTTCTTTCGGTCGAATTGGTAAATATTTTGCCATTGCAGATTCAGCATATCACTGATCCGCAATGTACTGTGAAGCCCCAGCACGATCAGCGCATGATTGCGCGGGTTGGGTTTGGTGCGTTCATAGTATTCTACAAATTTCTTGACATCTGTTTTGTTTCTGATCGGTTGTGGTGTTCCCATTTCGTTCCCTATACAGTGCCGTGGCGCTGTATTTTTCCTTTCCTTAAATATACAGCGGGAGATTCCCGCAGCTATGCAACATTCTATACAAAAGGTTGTATTTGCAAAGGCTTGAAAAACAAGGAGGTAAAATTATGGTAGTACAGCACAATTTGACAGCAATGAACTCTAACAGAATGTTAGGCATCACAACCAGCCAGCAGGCAAAGTCTTCAGAAAAGTTAACTTCCGGATATCGCATCAACCGCGCAGCAGATGACGCAGCAGGTTTAACGATTTCAGAGAAGATGAGAAAGCAGATGCGTGGTCTGGATCAGGCTTCCACCAACGCTCAGGACGGTGTTTCCGCAGTGCAGACCGCTGAGGGTGCCCTGACCGAGTACATTCTATGTTACAGCGTATGAACGAGTTGGCAACTCAGTCCGCAAACGGATCAAACAGCCAGTCTGATCGCGATGCCATCCAGGCAGAGATCGAGCAGCTGACCACCGAGATCGACCGTGTCACTGAGACCACCAAGTTCAACGAGACATACCTGTTAAAGGGAAATGCAGAAGGCAAAAAGTCTGATGAGACTGGCAAATCAGTGAATGATTATGCTAAGAAAGATGATACGGCTGTTACTGGTGCAGCAGTTCAAACAGGTGACAGTATTACAGATGCTTCTACCGGTAAAACATATACCATCGTTGATAAAGCTGTAAATGCTCAGGGGTTATTTGTAACTGAAAAATCAGCTTTTACTATTACACATGCAGATGGAACAACTGAGTCATATGATGTTGATGATGCTGGTGGAACAGGAAAGCTTTCAGCAAAAGATGCACTTGATGTTGCAACACAGGCTTTGGCAGCAGGTGATACAGTGACATTAGATGGCAAGACGACGACACTTACTGAAAACGCTCCAAAAGCAGCATCAGCAGTTGCAGATATTCTTGCAAACATTAAAGATGGCGATCAGGTCGCATTCGGTATTGATACCAATCACTCAGCTGCTAATGCAGCTGCCACCGTGAAAAACAATAACGATGGTACATTTACGATTGAGAAAGGAATCGTTAGTGCAAAAGATAGTCTTTCCTTTTCTCTTCATGTAGGTGCAGACAAAATCGAATTGACATTCTCTTGCGCAGATGCTACAATGAAGACAGAATGAAAGTGACAAACAATATTTTTGTTACAAAGAAAGCTTTTGTCTTTTAAAGTGGGAGGAAATAACGTATAATGAAGAAAAACCAGTGGCATCCCGGATTCTGTTCCGCTGTACAGTTGGAACTAAGGGAGAACCGTGAAGATTTGAATTACACAAGAGAGTACAATCTGAACCGCAAACCCTTGCAGATCGATCTTTTAGTGATAAGGAAAGAGAAGGATGCGGTGATCAAAAATGAGATCGGAAAAATTTTTCGCGGACATAATATCATGGAGTATAAATCGCCGGAAGATGAGCTGAATCTTGATGTATATTTCAAGACATTAGCGTATGCCTGTCTGTATAAGTCAGGTGGTGGACACGCGGATGCGATTGCGGCGGATGATATCACGATTTCGCTTGTGCGTGATAAAAAGCCGATGCATCTGCTGACACGGCTGTCAGAAAAAAAGATAGTTGTGGAGCAGGCGTCAAAAGGCATTTATTATATAAAAGATGCATGGTTTGCGATACAGCTGATCGTCACATCAGAACTGGATAAGCGGGAGCATCTGTGGCTCTGTTCGCTGACAAAGCAGTTGTCAGATCAGAGTGCAAAGCGACTGGTGTATGAAATAGCAGGTCTTTCACGAAAAGATGAAAAAACATATGCGGATTCCGTGCTGGCGGTGGCAATGGCAGCGAATAAGGAAATATTTCAGAAAATGAAAGAGGGTGGAGATATGTGTCAGGAATTGAGAGAGCTGATGGAACCGGAAATAAAGGAAGAACTGGAAGCTGCAACGGCAGAAGGCCGTGAAGAGGGACGCGCAGAAGGCCGTGCAGAAGGGCGCGAGCATGAAATTTTTTCTTCTGTGCAGGATGGTGACTATGATGCGCAGCGCGGTGCCCAGAAGCTTGGAATATCTGAGCCGGAGTTTGTGGCGCGTATGGAGGCTGCCGGATACAACCTGCCGGAGTGCGTGTGAAAATTCCAGTGACAAAATGGTTCTGGATGTGCTAAAATGAAAGTGTCCAAAATCGGCATAGATAAAGATCAAAGGAGATGTATAGGAATGATTTCATTGGAAGAAGCACTGAAAAAAATTGAAAAGCTGGAAAAGGAGAATGCTTATCTCCGAGAGGAACTGGAGGCTGCCAGAAACCGGAAGATGAGCGGAAGAAAGAAGCATAATGAAAAATGGATGAACGCGTACAATGATTTTGCCACATGCTTTGAAAATGGCATGAGCATCGTCGACATCGCAAAACGGCAGAATGTCAGCCAGCGGACGATCTACAGGTATAAGGAATACTATGACAAACTGCAGGAAATGTTATAAGAGTCTGGGGACAAACGATAAAAAAATGTACAGCGAAAGGAGATGTTTAGAATGAGTAGAACAGGTTCACCTGATGGCCAAATATATAAGGAACGCGAAGAGCGGGTAGAGCGAAACATGGTGGCGGAGGAACATCAGCAGGTACAGCAGGTGGCGGTTCCACAATATGAGAATGTCAACCAGCAGCAGGTACAGCAACAGGAATCACAGTATGCCCGTTTTATGCAACATTTGAAACCGCTTCCGGCTACCCCGGTGGCAGGCGGGCCGCCTCCGGCAGAGGAGAAAGTCGGTAGGAAGGAGCGTAGACGCCGGATAAAGGAATACGGTAAATTGAAAAAGGAACTGAAGGAGAACCCGCGTTTTGTGACCGAAGAAGAAGTGAGGAATCTGCCCAGATTCCAGACAAAGCAGGGCCGGGATCAGTGGGCGAATAAAACCCTTTCTCACTCAAAGCTTACACGCGGTGAGACGATGCGTATGATCCTTGATTATGGCGATTATTCAAATTTTGAAAATCTGGATCTGGTCATGCGTAACCTGGTGGCAACACAGGCATTGAAGAAATTCAGGGATGAATTTTTTATTGTCCAACGCAGTCCGGTAGAAGAGATCGTCAATGCTATAAAAAATAGCGAAAACGGTGTCAGCAGACTTCTTGATCCCGCGCTGCGCCTGGGATTGTCTCTTGCACAGAAGGATCCGACAACGGATAGATGGGAGAAGCAAAAATATCGTGAACTGGACGAAGCGATGACCACTGCTGTGATGGAGGCTACGCTGACTCATCAGGCTAATGAGTCAGCTGTTAGGGAATATTTTCGAAAGAAGGGGTCAAAAGATCCGCAGGGTGATGCAGATAAAGCGATCAGAGCCAATAAGGCGCAGCAGATACAGATTGCAAAGCGCCTTCTTTTGATGCAGCTCTCTGATTTTCAAATGATCACTACGGACAAGAATAAAAATGAGACATCGACTCCATGGAATAAATCTATGGCAGTAGCGCTCAGCCATTGTTCGCGTGTTGTCCTGACGTTGCCAAAGCAGGATGCGGGAAACAGTAACGTCCTTCACCAGCAAAATATGTGGAAAGCCATCTATACGGTCAACGGATCTAATACTGCGGAAGATAATTCCCGTGCCAGTTCCACGCATTCCATCAAGCGGAGAAAGGCTTTTGAGGTGGGAACCACGGGTAGTAAAGAGAAGAAGGTGTGGTTTAATCTGACCGGGCAACGCGGTATGAACTGTGCGATCGGTGGTCTTGGAAATGGAGGTGTCAGTGGAAAGACGATTGCGAATGACGGAAGCTGCGGGCATTTTTACTCTATGTACAAGGAGGCGGATGCAACACATTACGGAACCATGCTGATGGGTCTGGAATCCGATGCCAATGGGGTGACCAACCAGATGGGGCACACCCATGACTGGCATGCGACTCCGGAAAAGGCATCCAGCCTTGGCGGACAGCGGACAGACGAAGTGGGAGATAAATATGGTGGACGCCAGTGCCTTTTAAATGAGATGTCTGCAATGGATATTACCACCTGGATGCTTGCACTGGAACACAAAATGCTTGAATGGCAGGCAAACGGCGGAATGGGACAGGCGGAGGCCCGTGATGTCATGAGTATGCTTGCAGGCAAGAAATTGGATGCGCAGCAGTGGACTCGCTTACGAGGGATTTTGGGTGTGGACGACAACGTTGGTATCGGTGCCCATCCCTGATGATCTGGTCAGCTAGAATAGGGGGTATGTATGAAATTTGAAGAATTACCGGAGGTACAGCTGTATAGTGTCGGACCTGACGAGGCGGATCATGCAGCACCGTTACTGACAGAGGAAGCGGTTACATATATTAAAAACAAAGAGGCCTTTGGCATGGCACTGGTGGAAGAGGGGGAAGCAAGAGCAGCTGTCTGTGCAAAATTTTCTCCGGAAAATGAAGCAATCCTCGAGATCGTCAGCCTTTATGTGGCACCGGAGTATCGGCGAAGAGGACTTGGCGGAACGCTTTTGATGGAGCTTTTGGAGGAAGTGATGGCAGAGACAGATGGAGGACTTAGCGGTGTTACTGCTGTCTATTTGCCCGAGACGGATGGTGTGGAAGCATTATTGACGCGGGCAGGCTTTCGTTTAGAAAAAGATGAACATGCCGTTTCCTTCCGATTGCCGGTATCACAGCTGCAGGACAGTCCGCTCATGAACCATCGTGTGTCGGCGCCGAAAGGATACATTTTACGAACCCTGGAGGGAACTTCGGATACGACACTGCGTCAGCTTTCTGAGGAATTAAAGCGCAATGACGTGGATGATCTTAGCAGTGCGGAAATGAGATCTGCGCTGCAGGGCTGCAGTTATGTTCTTCTTAATGCAAGCTTTGAGCCGAAGGCTTGTGCGATTTTTACCGCGACAGACGAGAAGGAGATTTATCTTTCTCAGTTCTTTGTGGCAGGAGGAAGTGTGACTGAGGGCATGACTGTTCTGCAGGCGGCTGGACGGGCTCTTTTGAAACAGTTTCCAGGTGATACGATACTGGAGATTCCAGTGGTGGAAGAATCATCTGCAAAGCTTGTGAAAAAGCTGCTTCCTGCAAGCGAGTCTACCGGACTGATGCGTGCCGTGCTGGATCTAACAAAGTAATTGTATAAAACCGATAAGAAAACCCCTCCCGAACCAGATGTGATCTGATCCGGGAGGGGTAATTTAGTATCTGCTTTTTACTTCTTATTCTTATTTGCCTCGATCAAAAGGTGACATTATCGAAGAAGATATCCGGAGCATCCGGTTATCAGATACAGTATGCTGCCAAGCAGCAGGAGTTTTCTCATAAAATGTAAGAAAACTGCATATTTGTTGTCCCAAAACTTTCATAAATATGGTAAACTAAAACTAAGGTGATGACAGCAGAAGAATGCGGCTGTCGCAAATGATATGACCAATGAAAGGAGTGACAGGCAATGTGTCAAGTTGGAAGCTCTGACCAGCTATATCAGAATAAAAATCAGCAGGTGAAGCAAAACATTGTAGTGAATCAGCAGCAGAACCAGCAACAGCAGAAAGTGGTTCAGCCGGTGTACCAGGAGACGGAAACGTATAATACTGTGACGATAGATACGTCCTATTCGGATTTTATGGAGCGTTTTAATCCGCTTTCCGGGACGGCTGTGGAAGGAAAGCAGCCTCCTGCGGAGGAAAAATTGAGCTGGAAGCAGCGAAAGCGTCGAAATAAAGATTTCAGAGAGTGGTATCATATGAAGGTAGATGATGCAAAGGAAAGACCTGGGCTTGTTTCAGCAAAAGATCTGAATAAGACGTTTAGCTATTTTGGCAAAAAGGATCGTGAGCATTGGGAAAAGGAAGTTCTTCCGCATTCTAAGCTGACACGTGGTGAAACGTTGCGAAGGATCATTGAGGAGCATGATTATTCCAATTTTGAAAATCTGGATGAACTCATGAGAAACAGGGTAGCTACAAGTGCACTGGAAAAATTTCACGACTATTTTCATATCAACGAACATACAACAGTGGATGAGATCATGAGTTATTATAGGGAGCATTCAGAAGGTGTCAGTATGTTTCTGGATCCGGCGCTGCGTCTCGGATTCTCTCTTGCACAGAAAACCAGAGGTATGCCGGATTGGGCGATTGATTTGTATCGTGAACTGGATGAAGCAATGTCTACAGAGGTCATGGTGGCTACGTTGACACATGTACCTGATATGACGACGGTTGCCTCTTACTATCGTAAAAAGAAATCAAAAGATCCGTATGGTGATGCAGCTGATGCCATGAAAGCCAACAGCGCACAGCAGATACAGCTCGCGAAACGTTTGCTGCTTATGCAAATGTCAGATTTTTATAAGGTCATAAAGGATGAAAATGGAAATGAGGTGTGGGCTTCGTGGGACAAAACCATGGCAGTGGCACTCAGCCATTGTTCCAGAGTCGCTCTGACACTTCCCAGATTGGAAGAGAAGAGTAGCGTCGACAATGCTCAGGCGCATCAAAGGATGTGGAATGCAATCTATACGGTCAACGGAAACAATGATGCGCAGGATAACAGTCGTATGTCCTCTACCCATGATATTGAGCGCAGAAAGGTCGAAAAAGATTATTGGGGGCGGCTGATACGGAAGGAACGGGGGAAGCAGATACCTGTTGAGGAGAAAAAAGTGCACTTCAACTTTACCGGACAGCGTGGAATGAATTGTGCCATCGGCGGTCTGGGCAACAACGGCGTCGGTGGAGAGTTGCTCAGCAATGACGGCAGCTGCGGACACTTTTATTCCATGTACAAAGAAGCGGATGCAGAACACTACGGTTCGATGCTCATGGGTCTGGAATCCGATGCAGCCGGCGTGATGAATCAGATGGGTCATACCCATGATCTATTTGCAACACAGGAAAAAGCATCCAGTCTTGGAGCACAGCGAACAGACGAAGTGGGTGTGAAGTACGGAGGACGTCAATGCGATCTGAGCGGAGAATCTGCCAAATATATCGCTGAAACCTTGATAGCGCTGGAGAAAAAAATGCTCCAATGGCAGCAGCCGCGGGACCTGAAATCTGCTAAAGGACAGCCGGAGGACATGGGATCTGAGAATGCAAAGCAGCTCATGAGGCTGTTGGCGGGAAAGGAAATGGGTTATCAGGAATGGCAGACTTTCAACCAGATCGTGGGTATACGCAGAAACATATACGGCGAATTGGTATAATAGGAGAACATGACAGATGAAACAGGAATTACCGGAGGTTCAGCTGTATGGGATCGGGCCGGATGAGGCGGATCATGCAGCGCCACTGCTGACAGCAGAAGCGGTTACATATATTAAAAACAACGAGGCCTTTGGCTTGGCGCTTGTGGAAGAAGGAAAAGCAAGAGCAGCCGTTTGTGCCAACTTTTCACCGGAGGATGAGGCGATCCTCGAGATCATCAGCCTGTATGTGGCTCCGGACTATCGTCGGAGGAAACTTGGAGGAACACTTCTGATGGAGCTTTTGGAGGCAGTGCTGTCAGAGACAGAAGGAAACCTCAAAGGCGTTATCGCTTCCTTTATGCCGGAGACGGAAGGTGTGGAAGCATTACTTACAAAGGCCGGTTTTGAGATCAAAAGAGATGAGCAGGCGCAGACCTTTCGACTGCCGGTATCAGAGCTTGCGGACAGTCCGCTTTTGAAGCGGAAAAAATCTGTGCCGGAGGGATATATCCTGCGCAGCTTAAAGGGTATTTCGGATACGACATTGCGTCAGCTGGCGGAGGAATTGAAACGAAACCGTGTGGATGATCTTAGTCTGGAGGAAATGGGACAGGCACTGCCTGATTGCAGCTATGTGCTGCTCAATGGAAAACTGGAGCCAAAGGCTTGCGCGATCTTTCATGCGATGGGAGAGAATGGGATTTACCTGTCCCAGTTTTTTACGGCAGACGGCAGTACAGCGGCCGGTATGGCTGTGTTACAGGCTGCGGCAAAGGCTCTCTTGAACCGGTTCCCCGATGAAACTGTGCTGGAGATTCCTACGCTGACGGAGTCTTCTGCGGGATTAGTGAAAAAACTGCTTCCGTCAAGCAAGTCCACCGGACTGATGCATGCGGTGCTGGATCTTACCAGATAGTCATTCGAAACATTCGAAGCTTACGAAACGAAGAATCAAAAACAACCCCCGGAAGTCTGTTATATCTTCCGGGGGCATTTTTTGTGATGCTATTTATTTTTTGTTCTTGTTTACTTCAATCATCTTCAGCGCACGCACCTTGGACGGCAGACCAAACAGGGTGATGAAGCCCTGGGCATCGTGATGATCATACTGATCGCCGGTCGTAAAGCTTGCCAGCGTCTCGCTGTAGAGAGAGTACGGAGAAGTCGTTCCTGCCTTTGTGATGTTTCCTTTGTACAGCTTGAACTTTACTTCACCGGTCACGTATTTCTGGGTGGACTCGATAAATGCCTGCTGTGCCTCACGAAGAGGAGTAAACCATTTTCCTTCGTAACAGGTCTGTGCCAGTCGCTTGCCCATCTCCAGCTTTGCAGCCATGGTCTCACGGTCAAGGATCAGCTCCTCTAACTGATCGTGTGCCTCCATCAGGATGGTTCCTCCGGGAGTCTCATACACACCGCGGCTCTTCATACCTACCACGCGGTTTTCCACGATGTCAACGATACCGATACCGTGCTTTCCGCCAAGGCGGTTCAGCTCACGGATAATGTCAGCAACCTTCATTTCTTTACCGTTGACAGACTTCGGAACTCCGGCCTCGAAGGTCATGGTCACTAATTCCGGTTCATCGGGAGCCTTCTCCGGTGTAACACCGAGTACCAGCAGATGCTCGTAGTTGGGCTCAAGAGAAGGATCTTCCAGCTCCAGTCCCTCATGGCTGATGTGCCACAGGTTACGGTCACGGCTGTAGCTGCTGTCGGTTCCAAAGGGAAGATCGATGCCATGTGCCTTACAATAATCGATCTCTGCCTGACGGGAATCCATTTGCCATTTGTCATCACGCCAGGGAGCGATGATCTTGATGTCAGGAGCCAACGCCTTGATGCCCAGCTCAAAACGGATCTGGTCATTTCCCTTTCCGGTTGCACCGTGGCAGATGGCAACTGCGTTTTCTTTTCTGGCGATCTCAACCAGCTTCTTTGCGATACCGGGACGGGCCATGGAGGTTCCCAGAAGGTATTTGTGCTCGTAAACAGCGCTTCCCATCACACAGGGAACGATGTAATCCTCTGCAAACTCGTCGGTGATGTCTTCGATATATAATTTGGAAGCACCGGAGAGCTTTGCGCGCTCCTCCAGTCCGTCAAGCTCTTCCTCCTGTCCACAGTCGATGCAGCAGCATACAACATCGTAGTCATATGTCTCCTTCAGCCAGGGAATGATCGCGGTCGTGTCCAGTCCTCCTGAGTATGCCAAAACAACTTTTTCTCTCATTTGTTATATCCTCCTGATATGTATGTTGTAATGTGGATACGGATCATGGATGCACCGTACCCGAATGAGTTTTTTTCAATCCGTTACCATCATACATCAATTTTTCTTATCGTGCAACTGAAAAAATATGCAAAATAAATGCATAAAACAGACAAAAAATGTATAATTATGCATAAATCATGCAAAAATTTGCAAAAAACCCTTTACGAATGGGGGAAATAGTATTAGTATAGGAAAAGACATCACAGCGATACGAAACGGGGCTGTGATCCAAACAGTTACATATACATAAGGAGATGGACAAAGCAATGATAAAAGCAGGAATCATCGGAGCGACCGGTTATGCAGGCGCAGAGCTGGTACGAATATTACTGAGACACAAAGATGTAGAAATAAAATGGTATGGCTCTCGAAGTTATGTAGATGAAAAATATGCAAGCGTGTACCGAAACATGTTTGAGCTGGTGGAGGACAAATGTCTGGATGATAATATCGAAGAACTGGCTGATCAGGTGGACGTGATCTTTACCGCAACGCCGCAGGGTTATCTCGGTGGTATTTTAAATGAGGAACTGTTAAAAAAGACAAGATTTATCGACCTCAGTGCCGATTATCGTATCAAAGATGTTGCTACTTATGAAAAATGGTACAAGATCACGCATCAGTCTCCTCAGCTGATCGAGCAGGCTGTATATGGCCTGTGTGAGATCAACCGTGGTCTGGTAAATGAGAATACAAGATTGATCGCCAATCCGGGATGCTATACGACGTGTTCCATTCTGACAGCTTATCCCTTGGTAAAGGAAGGGTTGATCGATCCGAACACACTGATCGTGGATGCAAAGAGCGGAACCTCCGGTGCAGGACGCGGTGCGAAGCTGCCGAATCTGTTCTGCGAGGTCAATGAGAATATGAAGGCATACGGCGTGGCGACACATCGTCATACGCCGGAGATCGAGGAGCAGCTGGGTTATGCGGCCGGCAAAGAAGTGGTGATCAATTTTACGCCGCATCTGGTGCCGATGAACCGGGGAATTCTGGCGACGGAGTATGCTTCTCTGGTGAAAAAAGCAGATGGCACCTATCCCACCGAGGCAGAGGTTCGCGCGGTATACGAAAAGTATTATGCAGATGAGTATTTTGTGCGCGTACTGCCGAAGGGTGAATGTCCGGAGACAAAATGGGTAGAGGGCAGCAATTTTGTAGATGTCAATTTTGTCATCGATGAGCGCACCGGACGCATCATCATGATGGGTGCGCTGGATAATCTGGTAAAGGGCGCTGCCGGGCAGGCGGTGCAGAATATGAATCTGATGTTTGGACTGGACGAGAAGGAAGGGCTGGAGCTGGTTCCCTGCTTCCCGTAGAGGTGATAAATGGAAAAAAGAGAAACAAGCAGGTCAATGCTTTCGGTGCCGGGATCGTGCGAAGAAGATCTGGGTATTCAGATCCGTCCGATGACGGAAGCCGACTATGATAAGGTGTATGAACTGTGGATGACGATCAAGGGGTTTGGTATCCGCAGCATTGATGATTCTGCCGAGGGCGTGGGACGTTTTATCCGACGTAATCCCACCACGAGCATGGTGGCATTGGATGGTGAAAAAGTGGTCGGTGCGATCCTGTGCGGACATGACGGCAGGCGCGGCTGTTTTTACCATGTGTGTGTCCACGCGGATTATCGCAAGCATGGCATCGGCAAGGCGATGGCGGTCGCGTGCATGCGCGCCTTGCAGGCAGAGCAGATCAACAAGGTCAGCCTGATCGCGTTCAAGAGCAATGAGGTGGGAAACCGATTCTGGAGGAGCGTCGGATGGACGTTTCGCGAGGATCTGAACTATTATGATTTTACATTGAATGATGCAAATATCACAAAATTTAATCAGTAAATGACGAGATTTCAATGATCTTTTTCAGAACAGGAATGGAACAGCAGCGAACAATTGAGTTTCAAGGGAGGAAGAGTATATGAAACAGATTACAGGCGGCGTGACCGCGGCAAAGGGATACAAGGCAGCTGCTACGGCAGCAGGGATCAAGTATCAGGGCAGAACGGATATGGCGATGGTGTACAGTGAAGTACCGGCTACCGTGGCAGGTACGTTCACGACAAATGTATTCAAGGCAGCACCGGTCATCTGGGACAGAAATATTGTAAAAAATATCGGAAAGGCACAGGCAGTTGTCGTAAACTCCGGCATTGCCAATGCGTGTACGGGTGACGAGGGAGACCTCTACTGCCAGAAGACCGCAGATGCAGCAGCAGAGGCACTCGGAATTACCGCAGATGCCGTTTTGCTTGGCTCGACCGGTGTGATCGGTATGCAGCTTCCGGTTGATAAGATGCAGGCGGGCGCAAAGAAGCTGGCAACGTTGCTGGATGACAGTACAGAGGCCGGAACAGCGGCAGCCCAGGCGATCATGACGACCGATACACACAAAAAGGAGATCGCGTATGAGCTGACGATCGGCGGTCAGACGGTTACGATTGGTGGTATGGCAAAGGGTTCCGGAATGATCCATCCGAATATGTGCACGATGTTAGCTTATGTGACGACGGATGCTGCGATTTCCCATGAGATGCTGCAGAAGGCACTCAGTGAGATCGTTGTGGACACCTTTAACATGATCTCTGTAGATGGTGATACGAGTACGAATGATACGCTGCTCGTCCTCGCCAACGGAATGGCGGGAAACGCTGAGATCGTGGCAGAGGGCAGTGATTATGATCAGTTTTATGAGGCGTTGAATGCGATCTGTACGTTCCTGGCAAAGGAGATGGCAGCAGACGGTGAGGGTGCGACTAAGCTTGTCGAGTCGATCGTGGAGGGCGCTGACACCAAAGAACATGCAAGAATCCTTGCAAAATCGGTTGTGTGCTCCAGCCTGACCAAGGCGGCGATGTACGGCTGTGATGCGAACTGGGGAAGAGAATTGTGTGCGCTCGGCTATTCCGGTGTGCAGTTTGACCCGATGAAGGTGGAGATGTATTTTCAGAGCGGTGATCAGACCATGCTCATCTTTAAGGACGGAGCCGGAGTGGACTACAGCGAAGAAGAGGCTGCGAAGCTGCTTGCAAACGACCATGTACAGATCATATCAAAGATGAATATGGGTACGGAGAGCGCGACCGCGTGGGGCTGTGACCTGACTTATGATTATGTAAAGATCAATGCGGACTACCGCTCATAAGTAGGCAATTGCGAAACTATTTACGTTACGTTTTTGGGTCATGTGAGCACATGTATGGCAGGCACGCTCCCGCTACTTGTCGCTGGCAGTGGTACATAAGTGACCAAAATACGGTCACTAAGTACCAGCCGCTCCAAAGTGCACTGCCTAATACATTGTGCCTCACATTCCCTGTTCACAATATGAATAAGTTTCGCAAATGCCTAAAGATCGTTTATAGGAAAAGAGGAGAAAAATAAAATGGAAAACATGGATGATATTTTACAGAAAGCACAGGTGCTGGTGGAGGCGCTCCCTTATATCCAGCGTTTTAACCGAAAGATCATCGTAGTCAAATACGGCGGCAGTGCAATGGTGGACGAGGAACTGAAAAAGAGCGTCATTCAGGATGTGGTACTGTTAAAGCTCGTCGGATTTAAGCCGATCATCGTGCACGGCGGCGGCAAGGAGATCAGCAAATGGGTGGAAAAAGTCGGTATGGAACCCCATTTTATCAACGGTCTGCGTGTCACGGATGAGCCGACGATGGAGATCGCGGAGATGGTGCTGAACAAGGTCAACAAATCGCTCGTTCAGATGGTACAGCAGCTGGGTGTGATGGGTGTCGGTATCACCGGTAAGGACGGCGGTCTGCTGAAGGTAGAGAAAAAGTATTCAAACGGTGAGGATATCGGCTATGTAGGCGAGATCACGGATGTGAATCCGAAGATTCTCTACGATCTGCTGGAAAAGGACTTTTTACCCATCGTAGGCCCTATCGGTATGGATGAAAATTATCAGTCCTACAACATCAACGCAGATGACGCTGCATGCGCGATCGCAAAGGCGGTAAATGCTGAAAAGCTTGCATTCCTGACCGATATCGAGGGCGTTTACAAAGATCCGAACGACAAGAGCACGCTTATTTCCGAGCTGCGATTGTCCGAGGCGCGGAAGCTGATTGAGGACGGCTTTATCGGCGGTGGTATGCTGCCGAAGCTCAACAATTGTATTGATGCCATGGAGCAGGGTGTTTCCCGCGTACATATTCTCGACGGACGTATCGCGCACTGTCTGTTGTTGGAGATCTTTACCAACAAGGGTGTCGGAACCGCATTTTTAGGAGATAAGGAGCAGAAATTTTACCATGAAGACAAATAAAGAAGAACAGATCCAATTGGCAGAGGAGTCGTTGTTACATGTTTACAACCGTTTTTCGCTCGTGCTGGATAAGGGTGACGGCGTTTACCTCTACGATACGGATGGAAAAAAATATCTGGATTTTGCAGCAGGAATCGCCGTTATGGCATTTGGATACAATAATCAGGAATACAACGATGCACTGAAGGCGCAGATCGACAAGCTGCTGCATACCTCAAATCTGTACTACAGCGTTCCGACGGCGACCGCAGCCGAGGCACTGAAAAAGGTGAGCGGCATGGATCGCGTGTTCTTTACGAACAGCGGTGCGGAAGCGATCGAGGGTGCGATCAAGGCGGCAAAAAAATATGCGTATACCAGAGACGGACATGGCGGACATGAGATCATCGCGATGAATCATTCCTTCCATGGAAGAACGATCGGTGCATTGTCAGTAACAGGAAATGAGCATTACAGAGAGCCCTTCGAGCCGCTCATGCCGGGTGTGAAATATGCGGATTTTAACGATCTGGAAAGCGTAAAGGCTCAGATTACCGATAAAACCTGTGCGATCATTTTCGAGACGATCCAGGGCGAGGGTGGTATTTATCCTGCTTCAAGGGAGTTTTTGGAGGGCGTGCGTGCATTGTGTGATGAAAAGGATATTTTGCTCATTCTCGATGAGATCCAGTGCGGCATGGGACGTAGCGGTCACATGTTTGCATGGCAGGGCTATGGCGTGAAGCCGGATATCATGACGAGTGCAAAGGCACTCGGCTGCGGTGTTCCGGTCGGTGCCTTTCTCATGACCGAAAGGGTGGCAGAAAAATCCCTCATGCCCGGTGACCACGGCACGACCTACGGTGGCAATCCGTTTGTGGGAGCTGCCGTGACAAAGGTCATTGAGATGATGGAACGGGAGCAGATCACGGCGCATGTACAGGAACTGGGTGCTTATCTCTCCGAAAAGCTGGAGGAGCTGGTCGAAAAGTACGATTGCCTGACCGCTCACAGGGGCGTGGGACTGATCCAGGGCGTGGTGTGTACGAAAAAGGTCGGTGAAGTGTCCGCGAAGGCGCTGGAGCACGGGCTGATCGTTATTTCTGCGGGCAGCGATGTCATCCGTTTTGTGCCGCCCCTTGTCATTGAAAAGTGCCATGTGGATGAGATGATCGAAAAATTGTCAGCATGTCTGGATGAATTATAAAAATGTCGTCTGTAAAGGGTTGTAATATTTGAAATTCTCCGCTAAAATAAATATATCGCTTTGAGTGCTCTTACCTGCAGTCGGTTGCAGGAAGGAGCGATGTGAATGAAACAACAGAAACAACTGATTCACAAATCTTTAAATGGACAAAAGAGGACAGCAAGGACAGCGATGAGCTGTCTTATGCTGTTACTTTTATATGGGTGCGCATCTCAGGGCCAGGTATCACCGGCGGTTACGGTGTTTTCCACAGAGACAGGTGTGCAGGAAAATGGTGCATTACAGCCGGAAGATGTTGCGCAGGGTGAGGAAGATGGCTCACTGCGCACAGATGCGGATACCGGAAGGACCGATTCTTTGATCGGGACGGAAATGCTTGCTGTTTTTGTGTGCGGTGCAGTCGTGTCCCCCGGCGTGTACGAGTTGCCGGCGGGAAGCCGTGTGTATGAGGCGATCAGCCTTGCCGGCGGCCTGAAGGATGAGGCAGCTTTGACAGCGGTCAATCAGGCAGAACTTCTGACAGACGGGCAGATGGTGGAGATACCGACGGAGGCAGAGCAACAGACAAAAGCAGCCGCCGAGCAGGCGCGTTCGGATGGTCTCGTCAACATCAACACGGCGGGAGCGGAGGAATTAAAAACATTGCCCGGCATCGGTGATTCGAAGGCACGCAGTATCATTGCCTACCGTGAGAAAAACGGCGCATTCAAAGCAACCACGGACATCAAAAATGTCGAGGGAATCGGGGACGGTGTTTTTGCAAAGCTGGAAGGCTGCATAAAAGTAGACTAGGTACAAAACAGTACAATATGAGGTGTGATTATGGCAAAAAAAGTGCTTGTGGTAGATGATGAGAAGCTGATCGTTAAGGGAATCCGTTTTTCCCTGGAACAGGATGGCATGGAAGTAGAGTGTGCCTATGATGGGGAGGAAGCATTAAAGCTTGCGACAGAAAATTCGTATGATATGATCCTTCTTGATCTGATGTTGCCCAAAATGGACGGCTTTGAGGTGTGTCAGCGCATTCGTGAGTTTTCGAATGTGCCGATCGTCATGCTGACGGCAAAGGGTGATGACATGGATAAGATCCTTGGTCTGGAATACGGCGCAGATGATTATATTACCAAGCCATTCAACATTCTGGAGGTCAAGGCGCGTATCAAGGCGATCATGCGAAGAACCGGAACGAAGGAGCCTGCGTCTGCCAATGCGAAGGTCATAGAGAGTGGCGACCTGAAGCTTGATCTGGAGAGCCGCAGACTGTTTATTCTTGGCAAAGAGGTCAATCTGACTGCAAGGGAATTTGAACTTTTGGAGCTGTTTGTCACCAATCAGAATAAGGTGTTCAGTCGCGAAAAGCTGCTGGAGCTCGTCTGGGGCGTGGATTATCCCGGAGATGTGCGTACCGTGGATGTGCATGTGCGCCGTCTTCGTGAAAAGATCGAGACAAATCCAAGCGAGCCGAAATACGTTCACACAAAGTGGGGCGTGGGTTATTATTACCGTGGATAAGGAATAGGTAGGATGAAACCGAAAAAGAAACTGCGTAATTTTTTTAAAAGTCTGCGATTTCGTTTAGTCGTTGCATTTGTCATCTTTGGTATGCTTCCGGGAATTGCCCTGCGCATCGGTCTGCTGCGCGGATATGAGAACCGGGCGGTTTCCAATCGAAGCATCGATATTTTAAGTCAGGCAAAAATTCTCTCTGATCAGATTGCGAATAACGGGTATCTGGAGAATGTGTACGATAAGTCCATTAACTCCAAGCTGGAACTGATCTGTAATATTTACGACGGTCGAATCCTTGTCGTAGATAATACATTTCATATTATAAAGGATACCTATGATCTGGATACATCAAAGATCATTATTTCCGAGGAGGTTGCGACCAGCTTTCAGGGACAGGAGTCCAGTAAATACGACCCGGTGAACCGCTATATTCAGCTGACACTGCCGATTCGTGATGTGGAGACACAGGAGATCCTCGGTGTACTTCTGGTGAGTGTGTCCACGGATAATGTTCGTGATACGGTTGCCTATCTGCGTAATATTGCACTTATCATCCAGATCTCCGCTGCGATCCTGATCGTAGTGTTTGCAATTTTTGTCGCCAACTATTTTGCGAAGCCCTTCCGGAAGATGACAAAGTCTATTGAGGAGATCCAGATCGGTTACGGTGAGGATATGCTCATGATCGATGATTTTACAGAGACGGAGGAAATATCAGCTGACATCAATGTGATGCTGAAAAATATGAAGGTGCTGGATGAATCCAGACAGGAGTTTGTGTCAAATGTGTCTCATGAACTGAAAACACCGTTGACATCCATGAAAGTGCTGGCGGATTCCCTGATCGGACAGGAGGGCGCGCCGGTAGAACTGTACCAGGAGTTTATGACGGATATTGCCTCAGAGATCGATCGTGAGAACAAGATCATTACAGATCTGCTCTCGCTGGTAAAGATGGACAAGGCGGCAGACAGTATCAACATCAGCACCGTTAATGTCAATGAGTCGCTGGAGCTGATCATGAAGCGTCTGATGCCGATTGCGGAAAAGCAGAACATCGAGCTGGTGCTGGAGAGCTTCCGACCTGTGACGGCGGAGATCGACGAGACCAAGATGTCTCTGGCACTCACGAACCTGATTGAAAATGCGATCAAATATAACGATAAAAAGGATGGCTGGGTGCATGTATCATTGAATGCAGACCATCAGTACTTTTATGTGAAGGTAGAGGATAACGGTATTGGTATTCCGGAGGATTCGCTGGATCATATTTATGAGCGTTTTTACCGTGTGGACAAATCCCATTCCCGTGAGATCGGAGGTACGGGACTGGGACTTGCGATCACCCGAAATGTCATTCTGATGCATCGCGGAGCGATCAAGGCATTTTCCACAGAGGGGGAGGGCACGATCTTTACTGTGCGCATCCCGCTGAAATATATTGCAACTTAGGAGGACGGCATGCGGAAAAAATATGTCATTTTAGCGGCAGTGAGTTTTTTGATCAGTGCCGTGTTGTCCGGTTGTGGAGGTAAGGAGCAGCCGGAAGGAACATTTTTTATCAGCTATCTGGACAAGGAGCAGACGAAAACAGTACGGATGGCTTATGAGCCGAATACGGATGTCAAAGATACAGAACTGCTCGTGTGGGAACTGCTCGATGTTTTATCGACAGACTCCGGAGACGTGGACTATGTCAGACCCATTCCCGAGGGTGTGAAAGTGATACAGACTCTTTTGAATGATGACGGTGATCTGAAGGTGTACTTTAATGATGCTTATCATTCCATGGATTCCGTACAGGAAATTTTGTGCAGGCTTGCGCTTGTGCAGACACTGACGCAGGTCGAAGGCGTGGATTGTCTGGAATTTTTTGTTGATAATGAGCCGTTGCTGGATACAAGGGGAAACGAGGTTGGTGAGATGACGTCGGACGATTTTGTCGTAAATCCCGGTGAGCAGATCAACTCTATCCAGCATGCGACCCTGGATCTGTATTTTTCAAGCCCGGCAGGAGATCGGCTGGTGCTGGAGACTCAGAAGGTTTATTATAACAGTAATGTTTCATTGGAGAAGCTTGTGATCGAGCATCTTCTGGCAGGACCGAAAACGAGCGATGCGATCGCGTCGATCCCGTCGGAAACGGCACTTGTAAATGTGTCTGTGGCAGATCGCATCTGTTATGTCAGTCTGGATGACGGTTTCCGGACACAGAATTATAATGTTCAGGAGGCAATCGTGATCTATTCACTTGTCGATTCTCTGACGGCACTGCCGCATATCGACAAGGTGCAGATCTCCGTCAACGGTGATACATCAGGCGTGTACCGTGAGAGCTTTTTGCTCAGCACGATCTACGAGGAGGATCTCTCCTATGTGCGTCTGGCAGACAGTAGCAGAACCATTATCGTCAATGATATCAAGGAGGAAAACAAACATCCATTGGATTAAGCGATTGAGCTGTCAGTTCGCGTTTGCACTGATTCTTGGTATTTTACTGGCGGAGCGTGGCAGCCGGCAGATTTATCTGCCGGCAGTCATGCTCGCCATAGCAGTTGTTTTTCCACAGTTCTTGAAGAGAACTTATCGTGAATGTGTCCTGAGAGGAGCGTTGATTATTACAGCGGGGATACTCGGAGCAGGCTGCTATACCCGGCATGCGGGCAGATGGGAAGAAGAGAAGCAGGAGCTTTTGTGTGGACAGCAGATATCTGTTTGCGGTACGCTCATCCGCAAAGAACAAAAAAATGAGCGCTGGCAGCTGACACTCGCACTGCCGGGCTATGAAAATCGGGTGGTTGTGTCTACGGAGGACGGCGGATATCCGCTGGACTGCGTTCTATCGGTCAGGGGATCGGTCAGGGAGTACAATTCCCCTCGAAATGAGGGACAATTCAATGAGAAACAATACTATAAAAACAGGAAGATCATCGGGCGGATGTCTGCGGAGGAGATGGTCTGTATTCGTGCGCCCTCCGGTATCCATGCGTGGCGGGAAGGTTTGTATCTGGTGCGCATGCGTCTGAGCGCGGTCTATGAGGCGTGTCTGCCCGCGCAGGAAGCCGGAATCATGTCTGCGATGGCAGTCGGGGAAAAAGCACTGATGGGTGCAGATGTGCGTACCTTGTTTCAACGAGCGGGCATCAGTCATATTCTGGCGATATCCGGCATGCATATCAGCATGATCGGCATGGGTGTTTATGCACTTCTTCGTAAATGTAAGCGTTCCTATGTGCAGGGGGCATTTGTAACAGCAGCTATTCTGATGCTATATGGAACGATGATCGGTATGGGTGTTTCTTCCGGTCGTGCGATAGGTATGTTTCTGATCTATCTGCTGGCGCAGTGCTTGGGGCGCGGATATGATACATGCTCAGCACTGGCGGTGTTGGCAGTATCGCTGCTTGTAGAGAATCCCTTCCTGTTGCATGACGTGAGCTTTCAGTTTTCTTTTCTGGCTGTGTTTGCGGTTGTGACGGCAGGGATGGTATTGCCGAAAAAAGAGGAAGCCGGGCGTGTGCAGCGGCTGACATATCCTGCTTGCATGGCATTGTTGCTTCAGCTCTTTACGCTGCCGCTTGTGGCGTATTACTACTATGAGTTGCCGCTGTATGCATTGTTTTTGAATCTGTTTCTCCTCCCGTATCTGGGGGTGGCACTTGGCTTCGGGCTGGCTGGCGGTGTCACGGGGACGGTTCTTTTGCCATGCGCACGGATTTTGCTTTTGCCATGCCATATTGTGCTGTCCGTTTATGTGTGGGTGTGCGAAGTGGTGGAAAAATTGCCATTTTCTACGGTTATCTGCGGAAAACCCTCGCAGGGGGAACTGTGGCTGTACTATGGGCTGCTGTGTATTTTGCTGTTGCTGGTAGAATACTCGAAAAAGCAGAAACACATGCGTGGGACTGACAGAGCATACGGATACCTCGTTTGGGGCGCTGCGCTACTCCTCACGATCCTGATTCATGTCCCGAAGGGCGGTTTTGAGATCGACTATCTGGATGTCGGTCAGGGAGACGGTTCGATGCTGTGCACGGAAGAAGGAGTGGTGTGTTTTGTGGATGGCGGCAGCGCGGATGTGTCCGGTGTCGGAACCTATCGGATCCTGCCGTTTTTGAAGTCAAAAGGGATTCGCAAGGTCGATTACTGGGTTCTGTCGCACTTGGACGAGGATCATGTGAGCGGGTTTTATGAGGTACTGGAGGCAGGATTTACGATCGGAACGGTGGTGATTGCAGAAGCGATGCCGGAGGATGAGGCGAAGACAAGATTGCGGGAGACATTGGCGCAATATGAAGTGCCTGTGATTACGGTGCGTGGCGGAGATAATATGCAGTTGAATAATAATGTCGAAGAGTTTTCGGATGTTCCGCACTCGTCAGAAATGGTGAGCGGAGCTGTACTACATTTTCTCTCACCGGATGTGACAACGCCTGTTTATGACTGTAACGGAGCGAGTCTCGTCTGCCTGTATGAGGATGCGAATGTGCGTGCTCTTTGGACTGGAGATATTGGAAAAAGTCAGGAGGAATGGCTGCTGAAAAGTGGAAAACTGCAGGAGATAGATATTTACAAGGCAGCACATCACGGCTCCAGATACTCCAATTCCGAAGAATACCTGAAGGCGCTCTCACCGAAGCTGTCTGTCATTTCCTGCGGAGAACATAACCGTTACGGTCATCCTGATGCGGAGGCGGTCGAGCACATTCAAGTAGCAGGCAGCCGGATTTTATATACGATGAAGAGTGGACAGATCAAGGTAGAGGCTTGTGAGGATGGATTAGTCGCAGAGGAATTTGTAACCTCTAATATATAAGGCAGGAAGATACAACTTTCTGTGAGTTTTTTTGGACTTGTAAATATATGTCGAAAATGTTATACTAACTAAAACGTAACAAATGGTAAGGGGCGCTTTCAGAAAGGAACAACGGATGAAAAAGAAACTGTTGTTGTGTATGATGATCCTCCTGATGGTAATGGTGCAGCTTCAGAGCGGCTTGGTGTGTGCACAGGGAACCGAAACAGTACAGACAGTGCGAGTGGGTTTTTTTGCGTTTGACGGTTATCATATGATCGACGAGGATGGACAAAAAAGTGGTTATGGCTATGAGTTTTTAAACCTCCTTTCACGTTATTGCAATTTGCGTTTCGAGTATATCGGCTATGATAAGAGCTGGGAAGAGACACTGAAGATGCTGGAAACAGGAGAGATCGATCTGGTCACTTCCGCGAAGAAGACATCGGAAAGGGCAGAGAAATTTGCTTTTTCAAAACCGATTGGTTCAAGCTATACGATCATCACAGTACATAAAGATAATGATCGTTTCATTTCAGGTGATTATCAAACGTATGACGGCATGCGAATGGGGCTGTTAAGAGGTAGCAGTCAGAATGATAACCTTAAGGATTTTGCAACGGAAAAGGGCTTTTCCTACGAGCCGGTCTATTATGATTCGGTTGACCAGCTGAAGAATGCATTAAAGAGGGGAAAGATTGATGCCATTACTACCAGCAGTTTGCGGGAGATCGAAGAAGAGCGTGTAATTGAAAAGTTTGATGCCAATTTATTTTATGCGATTGTTCGCAAAGAGGACACTTCACTTTTAGATGAAATCAATTATGGCATCGAGCAGATGGATCTGACGGAGGGAGACTGGAAAAATGAGCTCTCTTATCGGTTTTATGATATGGAGGATAATGTTCTTCGGTTTACAGACAGAGAGAAAGAACTGATACAGTTTTATGCATCTGACGAGCATAGGCTGAAGGTTGCCTGCAATGTGGATCGTGATCCGTATTCTTATGTGGAAAACGGGGAGATCAAAGGTGTCATCCCGGATGTCTTTTCGTATCTGATGGGAATGGCGGGGATCCCTTTTACATACAGTATACCGAAAAACCGTGAGCAGTATGAGGAATGGCTGCGCTCGGGTGCCGCTGATATTTTTATTGATTATGATTCAGAAGGTGGCAATGTTGTTGCAGAAGCTGGCGGTGTAGTCACAGCGGACTATCTGGAGATGAATATTGCCAAACTGTTCCGCCTTGATCAGGGTGAAAACGGACGCAGAATTGCTCTGGCAAAGAATCAGAAGCTGGACGAGGGATCGTCATTTTTGAAGGATGCAAAGCTGGTATATTTTAATGACAGAGAAGCTGCCATGGAGGCGGTGATGGATGGCAGCGCAGACATCACTTATGTGTACTCCTATATGGCGCAAAAGTTTATTAACAGACATCGGGGCGCCAATCTGTCTTACACGGTTCTCGAAGAGCCGTCCTATGCATACTGTTGTTATCTGCCGGATCGTGTGAATCATGAACTGGCGGGAATTTTGACAAAGTGCATTTATCATATGCCGTCGGACGAGCTTCAGAGGATCATTTCGGAAAATACCAGGTATCGGGTGGAAAATATGACACTGGCAGAATACCTCGGATTACACCCGTATATTATTTTGGGGATTCTGGCAGCGTTTGTTGCCTTAACAATGATCATTGTATTGTTGATGAAAGTTCAGACCAAGCAGAGGCTGTTGGTGCAGGAGAAGGAAAATCTGGTACAGATGGAGCAGATGGCACAAAAAGCACAAGCCGCAGAACGCTCCAAGACAAATTTTCTGTTCAATATGTCTCATGATATCCGGACACCCATGAATGCCATTATCGGTTTTACAGATCTGCTGGAAAAAAATCTGGACGACAAACAACGTGCAATGACTTACATAAAGAATATTCAGATCTCCAATGATTTTCTGCTTTCTATCATCAACAATGTGTTGGAGATGGCAAGAATTGAGAGCGGAAAAATGACTCTGGATGAATCATGTTGTAATGTATATGAGTTTAACGATTCTCTGTTTTCGATGTTTGATCCTCAAATGAAAGAAAAGGGGATCCGGTTTACAAGAATATGCCGGGTAGAGCATACGGACGTCATCTGTGACGAGACAAAGCTGCGGGAGGTTTTCCTGAATATTTTAAGTAATTCATTGAAGTACACACCTGCCGGAGGGACAGTCACCATGAAACTGACCGAGTTCCCGTCTGACAGACCCGGATATGCGATGTTTCAGACAGTCATAGAAGATACGGGAATCGGTATGTCTGAGGAATTCATTTCCCATCTGTTTGAAGAGTTCACCAGAGAGCGTTCAAGCACGGAAAGTAAACTGAACGGCACCGGACTGGGTATGCCCATCGTAAAGAAACTGGTGGATCTGATGCAGGGAAACATTGAGGTAGAAAGCAAGGTAGGAAAAGGAACAAGAATTACAGTCATACTGCCTCATCGTATTGACGCAGCAGAGGGTATCATGCATCAAACGAAAACGGCTTCCGACTATGATACGGTTTCTTTTAAGGGGAAACGGATTCTTCTTGCGGAGGATAACGAACTGAATGCAGAAATAGCGATCACGGTTCTGGAAGAGGCGGGTTTTGAAGTTGAACTTGCAGAGGATGGAATCATTTGTGTGGATATGCTGGAAAAAGCAGATGCCGGATATTATGATTTGATCCTTATGGACATTCAGATGCCGAATATGGATGGTTATAAGGCTACCCGGACGATCCGAAAGCTTGCAGATCAGAAAAAGGCAGGAATTCCCATTGTTGCCATGACGGCCAATGCATTTGAGGAAGATAAGCAGGATGCATATGATGCAGGTATGAACTGGCATATCGCGAAACCAATCAGGGTCGGGGAGCTGATGGCTGCCTTGGCGGAAATACTAAAGGAGGAAAAGTGATGAGAGCAAAGAAACTGTTGAGCCTGCTTTTGGCAACGGTTCTGGTATTGAGCTTGGCTGCATGCGGAAAGTCCGGTGCTGCGACAGAAGCGATGGAAGGTGCGGACGGAGCAGAGAGTGTGAGTGGTACGGACAGCGCGAAGGGAGCACATGAACCGATCACCATCATGTCCGCGAATAAAGACTATTCCGGATTCATTGAGTATGTGAAGTCTGTGTATCCGGAGATCAACATTGAGATCGCTCCTTATCGCGGCGCGAACACCACCCAGTACATGTATGATCAGCTCTATACCGGTCACATGCCGGATATATACAGTACCACGCAGATGTTTACCTGCTATGACAAGTACCCGGAGCACCTGATTGACCTCTCCAAGTACGATTTTACAAGCAAGTACAATGAAGCGCGTATTTCACAGTATGAGCTGGATGGAAAATGCTATCTGCTTCCGACTGACTATGATATCATCAGTTTGACGTACAATGCTTCCCTGTTTGAAAGAGAGGGCTGGGAAGTTCCGACATCTTTTGAGGAATTGGAGAAGCTGGCACCGGTTATCAAAGAGGCAGGCTACGATCTTGCCGACTGCGCGACCAACCTGCCGGGCTTTGGCTTCCAGTATATATGCAACATCGCGGACACCAAGTTCCTGCGTTCCATTGAGGGCCTCAAGTGGCAACGCGATTTTCTTGCGGGCAATGCCACCGCCGTGGAAGGACTGAAAAGCACCTTTGATTACATTCAGCGGTGGGTGGATCTGGGCATGTTGGAATACAGCTCCGACGATCAGTCTCCGAACGAGCACTTCAAGGAGGGCAACACAGCCTTCTTCGTGGGTGCCCTCTACGCCTGGAACACCAAGGACGACGGCACGGGCGACGTCATCAAGCCGCTGCCGTATCTTTCTGAGGACGGCACACAGAATATGTTCATCTCCAACACCGTGCGCTCTTACGGCCTGAACAAGAAGCTGGAAGAACCCGGAAATGAACAGAAACTGGAAGATGCGCTGAAGGTCATGGAGCTGCTCTCCACCGATGAGGGTATGACGCGTATTATGGAGCGCTATGAAACGCCTTCCGCAAAAATCTGTTCCCTAAAGGATTGGGAAATGCCTGAAACCAGCCCCCACTATGACTACAAAGAATTCATCGCCGAGGGTCACGTTGCGCCGCTGATCTATGCGGGCTGGGAAAATATCATGGTGGATGCCGGCAACGCGTTCTTTGCTTATCTGCGCGGGGAATGCACTGCCATGGATGTGCTGAAGACCATTGACGAGCGTCAGGCAGAGAATCTTTCCTCCGGTGTCCATGTATACGCCACCGTGGAGGAAACCCTTGAGGTGGAAGACCTGGCAAAGCTCACCGGTATGGTATTTTGCGAAGCGGCGGGTGCGGACCTTGCCCTGGTTTCTCTGAACGAGTGGAAAGAGGGCGTCAGCTCAAGGTATGAAAACGCGAATGGTATCGGTGGTGCCATGATGCCGCTGGATATGACGGAGATGGATATTGTCTGCTGGCTGCCAACCGGCTGGTATGGGACCATTCAGACGTACTCCTTCACCGGTGCCCGGATCAAAGAGCTTGTTCAAACCGGCTATGACCAGAATGGTGATGGGAATACCTATCCTTATGTGCTGGTTACACCGGAAGGCTTTGAATTGAATGATGATACGGAATATACCGTTTATTTTGCGGGTATCACAGAAGACGTTGCTGCGGAAAGTACCATGAAAGACAGTGAGATTCTGGGCCTGACAGCAATGGAAGAGTATCTTGATCGTGTGGATATCTCAAAGCCTGCTGATATCATTTGGAAATAATCATGTGAAGTCCTGATATTGTGAAGGTACGGAACAGTTATATCGTATTTGGGAAACGCAAGGAGTCGGATCATTTTATGAAGAAGAGTTCTTTAAAGAAAAACAGAATATTGCTTCCGATCCTGCTTATGGTTGTGTTAGGGATTGGGTCGGTTCTCGTATTTCGCTTTTATAGAGGCTACCTGGATGAACTGATCTATCAGGAGCGACTAAGTCAGATGACCGAGGTTACTAACGAGTTGTATTCCAGTATGGATATGCTCATGAGTAATGAATGGCAGACCGCGCAGTTTATCAGGGATGGCGTGATCAGTGAACAGCCGCAGACGGTCGAACAATTGACCGGGCATCTGAAAAATCTTCAGAGCGTATACGATGCGGGATCGAACAAACTGATGCCGATCGTTATAGACGGTAGCGGCAGATATTATACCGCTTCGGGTAAAAAGGGTGTGATCTATAACCTTGAGGAGCTTGTTGACTGCGAAGAACGCATCAGCAGTGTGACGAATATTTTTGGTACGGATGCTACAGATATCCTGTTTATTTATAAGCTGGAGGAGCCTGTCGTATTGGAGGATACCACGATCTGGTTTTGCGGGTATATCAAAGATTTTTCGATGATCATTGATCGTTATCATACGGATGCCTTCAGCGGACAGAGTACCGCGTATGTGATGAATCGTACCGGAACAAAGCTGTACTCCACGGACTCAGAGCAGGAAAATCAGGTGTTCGAGGGCAGAAATATTTACAGCATTCTGGAAGATATGACATATACTCATGGAAACAGCTATGAGTCCTGTATGAAAGCACTGGAAGAGTCGGGAAATTCGATCGCAAACGCCTCTTTGGACGGAACCGAGTATTATCTGTGTCTTCATCGAATGATCGACACCGACTGGGTGCTCCTCCTTGCCATACCTGCTCAATATGTTGCCACCAATACGCAGATTCTGGTGGATTCCGTCGTGAAAACGCTGGTTCTTGCAGGAATTGTTTTTGTGGTTATATTCATCATCATTTTTATGATCACGATGAGAATGCAGCAGCAGGCACAGCTGTACCGCAAAGAGCAGGAGAACAGCGCAAAGTTGGAAATCTCCCGTCAGGAGGCGGAGCAATCAAAACATGCTGCGGAGGAAGCGTTCAAGGTTGCGGAAGCGGCGAATAATTCAAAGAGCTCGTTCTTAAGTAATGTGTCCCATGACATCCGAACACCGATGAATGCGATCGTGGGATTTGCGGATCTGTTGGAAAGAGATGCAAATGACCCGCAGAAGGTCCGTGAGTACACGAAGAAGATCAAATCCTCCGGTCAGCATCTGCTGGGACTGATCAATGATGTGCTTGACATGTCAAAAATCGAATCGGGAAAGACCAATCTGAACCTCTCTGATGAAAAAATTGCGGATATCTTAGATGGGACGGAAACGATCATCCGGCCGCAGATGCAGGAGAAGAGGCATGCGTTTGAGGTACTGACTCACGATATCCGTCATGAAAATATCGTTGTTGACAAGCTCAGGCTGAATCAGATCCTGCTGAATCTTTTGTCGAATGCCTGCAAATATACACCGGATGGCGGGCATATCGTTCTATCGGTCACGGAGCTCCCCCAGAGACGTTCGCAGTTTGTAAGACTACGTTTTGATGTTCAGGACAACGGCTACGGCATGACAGAAGAATATGTGGCCAGGATCTTTGATACCTTTACCCGTGAAGAGAACTCCGTGACAAATAAAGTGCAGGGTACCGGTCTTGGCATGGCCATTACAAAGAGTCTGGTAAAGCTGATGGGTGGTCAGATCTCGGTGCAGACGAAAAAAGGACAAGGTTCTGTGTTTACGGTCTTTTTGGAACTGCAGATATCCGATGCGGAGGATAACCGGAATTTCTGGAAACAGAATCACATCGAAAGGATCCTTGTGGTGGATGACAGCGAGGAGGTATGCAGCGACATTGCCCGTTCCATGGAAAGATATGGCGTACAGGTCACTTATGTGCTGTCCGGTGAAGAGGCGATACAGATCGTTACGGATGATCATGATTTTGATGCGGTACTCATTGACTGGTACATGACAAGCATGAGTGGCAGACAGACCGCGATCGTGCTTAGAAAACTCATGAACCGGGAGTGTCCGTTTATTCTGTTGTCCTCCTACGATATAAATGATACGATAAATAAATTAGAGGAAACTGCAACAGACGGATTATTATCAAAACCGTTTTTTGTGTCAAAACTACGCACGACGCTGGATGAAATCCTGCATGGTCCTGAACAGACAGAAGATACGGAGAAAAGCAATGTACTAAACGGACTGCATTTTCTGGCCGCGGAAGACAATGAGTTGAATGCGGAAATTTTGGAAGAACTTCTAAAAACGGTCGGTGCAACCGTTGATATTTATGAAAACGGGCAGCTGGTTGCCGATGCATTCGAGCGGTCATCTCCCGGACAGTATGCAGCCATTCTTATGGACGTGCAGATGCCGGTGATGAATGGACTTGGTGCCACAAGAGCGATCCGGTCTTCCGTGCATCCGCTGGCTGTGACGATACCGATCATTGCAATGACGGCGAATGCTTTTTCGGAAGACATTCATAACTGTCTGTCTGCGGGAATGAACGCACATGTTCCGAAACCGGTTGATATGACCGGCCTGGAACAGACCGTTCGAAGAGTGTTGGGTCTGTGAAGGCACGGAACAGTTACAAAAGAAATAGAACAACAGAATCCAAATAAATATATGGGAGAGGATGAAAATATGCAGAGAACAAAGGGAAAACGAATGATTGCAGCGTTACTGGCGGTGCTTATGGCAGTGTCACTTTTGTCAGGATGTGCAGCGTCTGAGAAACGGGAGGATGCAGAGACCATTACGGTCTATCTATGGAGCAATGCGATGCTCAACAGTTTTGCACCCTATATCCAGTCGCAGCTTCCGGATGTGAATATTGAATTTGTTGTGGGAAACAATGATCTGGATTTCTATAAATTCATGAATGAGAACGGGGAACTGCCGGATATCATCACCTGTCGTCGGTTTTCCCTGCATGATGCAGCGGCGCTGAAGGATCAGCTGATGGATCTGTCCACGACGGAGGCAGCCGGTGCGGTCTATGAATCGTATATCGGCAATTTCACAAACCCGGACGGCACGATCAATTGGCTGCCGCTCTGTGGTGAGGCAGACGGTCTGGTTGCCAACCGGGCGGTGTTTGAAGAGTACGGGATCCCGCTGCCGACAGATTATGAGAGTCTGGTAGCTGCATGTCAGGCATTTGATGATGCCGGTATTCGTGGATTTGTTGCGGATTTTGCGTATGACTATACCTGTATGGAAGTGCTGCAGGGGGTGTCCATTCCGGAGATCACTTCCATGGAGGGAAGCATGTGGCGCAGTGGCTATGAGAATCCTTCCAATATGGATATTACCGGTCTGGATGATACCGTATGGCCGGGCGTGTTTGAGCGCATGGAACAGTTTATCAAGGATGTCAATATCCGCCCGGAGGATGTGGAGCTTTCCTACGATCCGGTGATCGAAATGTTTACCGAAGGAAAAGCTGCTGTGATCCGCTCCGGAGGATCGAACACCGTTGCATTCCAGGATATGGGTGTCGACGCGGTATTCCTTCCTTATTTCGGACAGAATGGTGAGCAGTGGGTGCTTTCATATCCCGCTTTTCAGGTTGCGCTGAACAAGGATCTGGAGCAGGATAAGAACCGTTATGAGAAGGCGATGCGGGTGCTGAATGTGATGCTTTCTGAGGGAAGCCAGAACAATCTCGCAAATGGAGAGGACGTGATCGCCTACAGTCAGAATGTGAATCTGAAGCTGTCGCCTGCCCTTGACAATTTGACGCCCCTGATCAAACAGAACCATATGTATATCCGTATCGCCTCCAATGACTTTTTTGCGGTATCCAAGGACGTTGTTTCTAAGATGATTCAGGGTGAATACGATGCGAAGCAGGCGTATGAGGCATTTGATGCACAGCTGAGGCAGCCCAAGGATAACACAGCCGAAACCGTGCTGACTCTGGAACAGGGGTATTCCAATATCTTTCATAAAAAAGGCGGCAATGAGTCTTTTTCCGCCATGGCAAACACCCTGCGCGGTGTCTACGACAGCGATGTACTGATCGCGCCGTCCTACAGCTTTACGGGTTCTGTCATGAAGGCAGATTATACCGAAAAGATGGCGGGCAACATGATCATACCGAATCCCCTGGAAGCCTGGAAGCGGGAAATGAGCGGCGCGGAGCTGAGAGAATATATCAGATGCTCCGTAGAGGGCGTGGAGGATGGATTTACACCCTTTAACCGCGGCTCGCTGCCCACGGTCAGCGGACTATCCATGGAAGTACTGGAGTCAGAAGACGGAACGTATCAGCTGAGCCATGTGCGTAAAGGTGGCAAGGAGATCGGCGATGATGATACATTTCAGGTGACATGTCTGAATATTGCCGCATATATGAACCCGATTCTGAGTGCTATGAACCTGGAGATTGAAAAAGAGGAGACCCGTGTCAAGAATACGTGGACAGCGTATATTCTGGACGGTGGTCAGGTAGCAGAACCGGAAAACTATATCACATTAAAATAAATACACAGAGATAAAATGAGGAAAACACATGAAGAAAAGGGTTCTTGCTGCGCTGCTGATATTGGTGATGATATTTAGTATCACGAGCTGTGGCAAAAAACAGGATACAGATCGGGTCGGGATCACCATGTATCTGTGGGACAAGTCTATGACCAGAGAGTTTACGCCCTGGCTGGAAGCACAATTTCCGGACATTGATTTTACCTTTGTCATCGGATATAACACCATGGATTATTATAAGGATCTGAATGAGCGGGGCGCGCTGCCGGACATCATTACCTGCCGGCGGTTTTCTCTGAACGATGCTGCGCAGATGTCTGACATGCTCATGGACCTGAGCCAGACAGAGGTGGTCGGCAGTTTTTATGATACATATATTGAAAACAACAGGGAGCCCGGCGGCGCTATCCGCTGGCTCCCTATGTGTGCGGAAGTGGACGGATATATTGCAAATGCGGACCTGTTTGAAGAATACGGCATTCCGCTGCCGGAAAATTATGCGGAATTTGCAGAGGCATGCCGACGGTTTGACGAGCTGGGGCTGACGGGATACGTGAACGATTATCGTGAGGACTATTCCTGCATGGAGGCGCTTCAGGGCTGTGCGATTCCGGAGCTGATGACCATGGATGGCACCACATGGCGTACGGAATATGAGAATGAGACGGCGGATGCTCCGGTGGGGCTGGACAAAGAAGTTTGGCCGGTTGTATTTGAAAAGTTTGAACAGTATATGAAGGACACCAAAATAAGACCGGAAGACACGGAAATGGATTATGAAACGATGCGATCGGCACTGCTGGAGGGCAAAGCGGCCATTATCCGTGGGACGGCCAGTGGCTGTGTGACACTACAGGCAGATGAGGGGATGAATACGGTCATGCTGCCCTATTTTGGAGACACTGCTGAGGAAAACTGGCTGTTGACTTATCCTACTTGCCAGGTGGCTATAAACAAGGACCTGGAACAGGATCAGGTAAAGAATGATGCCGTGATGCAGGTGCTGGAAGCCATGTTCAGTGAGGAGGGACAGAGGTGCGTTGCAGCGGACAATGCAGTACTCAGCTACAATAAAAATGTGGACATAGAGATCAATGATGTTTTTTCTCGGGTCATGGACTGCATCAACAGCAACCGCCTGTACATGCGTCTCGCTTCTACTGAAATGTTTGCGATCTCTAAAAACGTGGTACAGAACATGATCACGGGTACTTATGGCGCAGAGGAAGCATATCAGGATTTTCATGCACAGCTTATTTCCGGAGGCGCTGCTGTAACTCCCGATGTGCTGGCCAGCCAGAAAACCGGCTATGACTATGCTTTTGGCAAAAACGGTAGTCCTGCGGCTTCTGCTGTGGTGAATACAATTCGGAGCCAATACGGAAGCGATATTGCCATCGGCTACTCCAGTGTTGTTACGACATCTGTCTTTGCGGGCGATTATACCGAACAACAGTTGAACTGGCTTGTTGCAAACCGCGAGGCCATGCGAAGCGGTCAGCTGACAGGCGCTGAAGTCAAAGAACTCATGGAGTGGCTCGTTAATGTGAAAGAAGATGGATCAAATCCCATCCGACATAAAAATCTGCTCCCTGTTACAAGCGGAATGGAGTATGAGTTGACAGATGAGGGAGATGGTACCTATTCGCTTGGTGAGGTCTGTGTGAATGGCAAACCGCTTGATGAGAACGCCGTCTATTCGGTTGCGATCTTTGGTGATATGGACTATATCGAAGCCCCCATCTATTGCAATTGTCCCATGCCGGACGGGTTAGATCAAAAAATGGCAGCTGTGGACACGAATGTATATACGCTGTTTCGTGAAGCGCTTGCAGGCGGAAAGCAGTTGGAAGTGCCTACAGAATATGTTACAATGAAGTAACTGTGAAGATATGGAACAGATACTAATGTTTTTCAAATAAGGAGGACGATCTCATGAGGAAGAGGCTACAGCTGGTCTTGGCGGTTGCCATCATGATCATTGGAATTACCGTGTTTGGTATCCGGTATTATGATTTTGTATCACAGACAATCTATTCGGAAAGTGTTTCTCATTTGACAGAGATCTTCCACCAGTCAAACTTATCTCTTCAAAATCTGGTAAAGAGAAACTGGATCCATATGCATTTGTGGTCAGATTATCTACAGGACGTTTCAGATGAAGAGGAGATCCGGGATTTTGTTGCCCATGCCAAAGAGGAAACCGGATTTACGGAGTTTTATTTTATCAGCCGGGAGGGGAATTACCGGACGGTAAACGGTGAGTCCGGCTATCTGGATCTGGATAATAAATTGTCGGAGCTGGTCCTTCAGGGGAAGGATATGGCAGTGAATTCCGTTGTGCCGGGTCAGCCGCAGATCATGGTGTTTGCGTCACCTGCGCCTTCCGGGCTTTTTGGAGGCTTTCATTATGAGGCGATCGCGGTCAGCTTTAATAATTCCGACCTGGTACATGCATTAAAGATTACCTCTTTTGACGGCGCGGCCAGCAGCTTTGTTGTCCATTCAGACGGTCGTGTGGTGGTGGACAATGCGGCTGATAAGGAGCAGGATATCTATAATTTTTTAGCGATGCTAAGAAAATATTCCAAAATGAGCAGCGAGGAGATTGACAGGCTGCATGAGGATTTTAAGCAGGGGCGTGCCGGAGCGACGCTCATAAATATACAGGATGTAAGCTATTATCTGGTATACGAGTCAGCTGATTTTGAAGATTGGATGCTGCTGGGGCTGGTACCGGCAGGGGTTGTAAATGCCAGCATGAACAAGCTGCAGTACAGTACACTTCTTGTGATGGCAGGCATCATGATCGGTCTGAGTATACTGATGCTCGCAATCGTCATCAGACTGAATCAGAAAAAACTGAAAAAGAAGGATACAGAGATCTTATACCGTGAAGAGCTCTTTTCCAAGCTTTCCGTTAATGTTGACGATGTGTTTCTCATGCTTGATGCCGAAAACCTCCGTGTGGATTATGTCAGTCCCAATATCGAAAAATTGGTGGGAATCTCGGAAAAGCAGGCGCGGGCAAATATTCATGAGCTGGATCATCTGGTAAGAGATGACGCTACGGTTCGTGTTCTGGATCAGCTTCCTGATATCCGTCCGGGAGAGCAGGGCGAATGGGACAGAGAATATGTCCATCAGAAAACCGGTGAGATGCGCTGGTTCCACGTGATCGCGTTCTGCAGTGAGATTCAGGGCGAACAAAAGTATATCCTTGTAATGTCTGACCGTACAAAGGATAAGAACATCAATCAGGCGCTGGAGGATGCTGTAAAAGCTGCAGAGAGTGCAAATCGGGCAAAGAGTACCTTCCTAAGCAATATGTCCCACGATATCCGGACACCGATGAATGCCATTATCGGTTTTACGACTCTCGCAAGCGCCAATGTTGGCAATGAAGAGAAAATGAAAGATTATCTGTCCAAGATCCTTTCTTCGGGTAACCACCTGCTTTCACTGATCAATGATGTGCTGGATATGAGCCGCATTGAAAGTGGAAAGATACATCTTGAGGAAACGGAGGTCAATCTTTCAGATATCCTCCACGATCTCAAGACCATCGTCAGCGGTCAGATCCATGCAAAGCAGCTGGAATTGTATATGGATACCATGGATGTCATGGATGAGGACGTGTTCTGTGATAAGATACGATTAAACCAGGTGCTTTTAAACCTGTTGTCCAATGCGATCAAGTTTACCGCTCCCGGCGGTACGGTATCGGTACGTGTATCACAGCTGCAGCAGGCACCTCAGGGAAAGGGACGCTACGAAGTGCGTGTCAAGGATACCGGTATCGGTATGAGCAAGGAATTTGCGGATCGAATTTTTGATCCCTTTGAGCGTGAGCGTACATCAACGGTAAGTAAGATACAGGGTACGGGTCTTGGCATGGCCATCTCAAAGAATATCATCGACATGATGGGTGGTTCCATCGAGGTTCACACAGAGCAGGGTAAAGGAACGGAGTTCGTGATCTGCGTAGATCTGCGCTTACAGTCTGAGCAAAAGAAGATGGAAAAGATCGATGAGCTGGAGGGACTCAAGGCGCTTGTTGTGGATGATGATTTCAGTACCTGTGACAGTGTGACAAAGATGCTTCTGCGTGTCGGCATGCGGTCGGAATGGACGGTTTCAGGCAGGGAGGCAGTTCTGCGGGCAAGACAGGCCATAGAGGTCAACGATGCCTTTCATGCCTATATCATTGACTGGCGGCTGCCGGATATGAATGGTATTGAGGTGACCAGGCAGATCCGAAGACTTGGGGATGACACACCGATCATCATTCTCACTGCTTACGACTGGTCAGAAATTGAAGTGGAGGCAAAGGCAGCCGGCGTAACGGCATTCTGCTCAAAGCCGATGTTTATGTCTGATCTTCGAGAATCGCTTCTGGATGCCCTTGGGCATCAGAAAACAGACGATTCGCCTGGCGCATTTCCTGCTTCAGATCAAACCCGGAACTTTGAAGGCAAAAAGATCCTGCTTGTGGAGGATAACGAGCTGAATACGGAGATCGCCATCGAGATACTGAGTGAGTATGGTTTTGTGGTAAGTACTGCAGAAAACGGCCAGGAGGCAGTGGAGAAGGTTTCTGCTGCAGAGCCGGGTGCCTATGATCTGGTGCTTATGGATATACAAATGCCTATCATGGATGGCTACGAAGCCACAAGACGGATCCGGGCGCTGGATGATCCGGAATTAGCCTCAATCCCGATCGTTGCCATGACGGCAAATGCATTTGACGAGGATAAGCGAGTAGCAATGAAATGCGGTATGAACGGATTTATCTCGAAACCGATCGTACTCGATGAAGTGATCGAGGCGTTGAAAGACGTATTTGACAATTAATTATATTTTCTGTATTGACTCTCCCCTTTAGGGGAGCATCTATAATCCTTCTTGGCGGATAGGAAACATCTTCTCCTATCCGGAAAGGAGGATTATTTTTATGAGTGAAACATGTATTAGTGTGAAACATGCAACAAAATCCTATGGCGGGCGGAAGGTCGTGGATGATCTGTCCCTGGAAGTGAAAAAGGGAGAGGTATTCGGGCTGCTCGGACATAACGGGGCAGGAAAAAGTACGACCATCGAGATGATCTTAGGTCTCAAAAAACCGGATGTCGGTGAACTGACCATTTTTGATATGGAAGCTGCAAAGCACCGAAAGAAGGTGTTTGAGAAGGTGGGCGTACAGTTTCAGACATCTGCTTATCAGGAAGCGATCCGGGTGGATGAGGTGTGTGAGGAATACGCGTCCCTGTATAAAAAGCCTGCGGACTACAAAATGCTTTTGGAGCAGTTTGGTCTGAAGGATTTGATGAAAAGTCCGGTCATGAAATTGTCCGGCGGAGAGCGACAGAGGTTATCGGTGGTACTTTCACTGATCGGTGATCCGGAGATCATTTTTTTGGATGAGCTCACGACAGGACTGGATGTGGCGGCCAGACGGGAAGTGTGGAAGACATTAAAAAAGCTGAAGGAGCAGGGAATGACGATCTTTCTGACCACCCATTATATGGAGGAAGCAGAAAACCTGTGTGATCGTGTCTGTCTGATCCGGTCCGGCAAAAAGGTGACAGAGGGAACGGTGGAAGCGGTGGTCGGTTTATCGCCGTATGAGAATCTGGAAGAAGCGTATCTGTGGTATATGGGTGAGGAGGTAGAGTAAAAGTTAATATATGTGTAAAAATCAGAATATGAAAGAGGAGATGAACTTAAAATGAAGAATTTTTTCAAATTATATAAAGTAGAGCAAAAATTATTTTTCCGGTCACCGGACGTATTTATTTTTAACCTGTGTATGCCGGTGGTGGTACTGATCATGATCGGACTGATCGCCGGCTCAAAACTGGCGGGCGACAGTGGAATGACATATCTGGAGAGCTCCTTTGTGGCGGTCACATCCGTAGGAATCTGCTGCAGTGCATTTATGAGCATTCCGATCACGATGGTGGATTACAGAGATAAGAAGATACTGAAGCATTTTTATTGCAGCCCGTGCTCACCGGCAAGGCTTCTTTTGGTGGATATTATCTGCAGCGGAGTGATGGCGGCACTCTCGGCAGTCTGTGTGACGCTCGCAGCCTGCGTGCTGTTTGGATATCGGATGAGTGGAAATGTGGCAGTTTATATTTTGACATGGTTCCTTACAATGATCGCAATGTTCTCCATCGGTTTACTGGTGGCGGCGTTGTGCAAAACAACAAAGAGTATGAATGTAGCCACTTCCCTTTTATACTTTCCAATGTTATTATTTTCAGGAGCGACGATTCCATATGAACTGTTTCCGAAGGGAATGCAGCCTGTGGCAGGATATATGCCGCTTGGTATTGGAATCCGGCTGATGAAGGCGGCCTCTGTAGGAAGTTCACTTGGTACAATGGGAAAAGAGATTTTGATACTTGTCTTAATTGCAGTTATTTGTACCTCAATATCTATCAAAACATTCAGATGGGAGTGATATGATGCAGATGAAGGATAAACATGAACCTTGTCGTGTACAGACCGAAAGTCACCTTTACAGGATCGGGATGTTCTCACAGATGAATCATATTACGGTAAAGACACTGCGGTTTTATGAGGAGCAGGGGCTGCTTGCCCCTGCGTATGTCGATGAGGAAAACGGATATCGTTATTACACACTTGATCAGATGGCAGCGATCCATCAGATCACTGCCTTGAAGCAGGCGGGATTTACGCTGGAAGACATTAAACAGATTCGTTCGGGCGTAGAAGAAGAACAGCTGCTGCGAAAAAAGAAATCTCAGCTTCTGGCACAGATCGCGGAACTGACCCGGCAGATCGCGATCATTGATGCATATCTGCTGGACGAAACAGCATCCTTGCGCACACCGGTACTCATTAAGACGCTTCCGGCATGCAAGGTGGCAGCGTCCGAAAAGACGATCGATTCCTATGACGATCTGTTTGATGTCATGCCGGAAATGGGTGCGGAAATGGAACGTCTCGGATGTGAATGTGCGCTTCCGGAATACTGCTTTACCCGGTATCTGGAACCCGGATACAAGGAAGAAAACATCCGGGTCGAGACCTGCGAGGCAGTGACCAAGCTGTTAAAAAATACGGAAACGCTGAAGTTTTATGAACTGGAAGAAACGACGGCAGCCTGTATTTTCCACAAGGGATCTTACGCAGACTTTCCGAAAGCCTATGCTGTTTTACTCAAATACGTCGAGGAAAACGGATACGAGATCGCCGGTAATATCAGGGAATCATACATTGATGGTGTCTGGAATAAGGATGATGAGAGTGAGTGGCTGTCAGAGATCCAGATTCCGGTGAAGAAAAAGTGTTCATAGGAGTTGAAATATTCGGATGATGAGCGTAATATAACAACGATATCATAATTTCGTTGGAGCGCTCATGGAATCAGAAAATGAATTACAACAAAAACAATTTCAAAGAATGACAACAGAGCCGGTGGGAAAACTGCTTTTCACGTTATCGGTTCCTACGATCATCAGCATGATGGTCACAAATATCTACAATCTGGTGGATACGGCATTTGTAGGGACATTGGGAACGAGTGAGAGCGGTGCCACCGGTATTGTATTTAGCTATATGGCCATCTTACAGGCGGTAGCTTTCATGTGTGGACAGGGTGCAGGAAGTATTATGTCCAGAAAATTAGGGGCAAAGGAACTGGAAGAAGCTTCAAAATACACTTCGACAGGTTTCTTTTTGTCCTTTTTACTGGGACTCATTCTGGCAGTGTTCAGTTTCCTGTTCATGGAGCCGTTATTGTATCTGCTGGGAAGTACAAAGACGATCGCACCCTATGCGGGAACGTATATCTTTTTTATTCTTCTGGCGGCTCCGTTTTTTACATCCAGCCTGACGATGAACAATCTGCTCCGCTATGAGGGAAAGGCGAAGCTTGGAACGATTGGACTCATGATCGGTGCGTTTATCAATATCGGGGCAGATATGATTCTGATCTTCGGATGCAGGCTGGGAATCGCGGGCGCAGGTATTGCGACAGCCGGTTCGCAGATAGTCAGCTTTTGTATTTTGCTCAGTATGTTTCTGAGGGGAAAAACCCAGACGAAACTATCAGTCAAATATGTGGCAAGAGATGTACAGACCTTTTGGAATGTGGTAGCCACGGGATTCCCGAGCCTGCTGCGCCAGATGTTGAACAGTGTGGCGGCGATGCTTTTGATTAAAGCATCCGGTGTGTATGGGGACGAAGCGGTAGCAGCCATGAGTATTGTATCCAGAGTGAGCTTTTTCCCGATGGCGGTGGCGATCGGAATCGGACAGGGCTTTCAACCGATCAGTAGCTTTAACTTCGGCGCGGGGAAGATCAGCCGGGTGCGAAAGGCTTTCTGGTCAGCTTTGGCGGGTGCGGAATGTGTGTTATTTCTGATATCTATTCCAATCTTCCTGTTTGCAGACCCCATCGTCGGGCAGATGCGTAATGATCCGAAGGTCATCGAACTGGGTATCCGCGCGTTACGTCTTATGTGCGTGGGTCAGCTGTTTGTACCGCTCACGATGATGGTGGAAATGGGCTTTCAGAGCATCGGGGAAAAACTTTTGGCAAGCCTTGGGTCCTGCTTGCGGAGCGGTCTGGTGTTTATTCCGACCTTGCAGATCCTAAAACAAGTACGCGGATTGGCAGGGGTGCAGGAGGCACAGCCTTTATCTTTTGTATCTACCTTTGTTGTGTGCCTGTTTTTGTGCAGGATTTATTTAAAGCGCGTGAGAGAGTGATACATGCTCTTTTGGTGAAAAAATGGTACATTATTTTTCTATACTTGAAGGGTTCAGAAGGAAATCATAAATGTTCAGAGTCAGGATACCATTTTCGTCATACTGCGCAGGTACAATGTCCTTTGTAATAATGATTTTCTTGAAGGAATCATCAATCTTTCTAAATGGGCGGATTTCTTGTGCTCTTTTGACTTCATCCGGGATGGAATAGGAAGATTGGATATAATAGCGTGCAGAGCCCAAATTGCATACGAAATCAACCTCAAGCTGCTTACGGATTACGCTTCCTTTTTTATTTTTCTCAGCGATGGGAATCACTCCAACGTCAACATTATAGCCGCGCATACGAAGTTCATTATAAATGATATTCTCCATGATATGTGTTTGCTCAATCTGGCGAAAGCTGATGCGGGCATTTCGGAGGCCTATATCTGAAAAATAGTATTTTTTTGGAGTTTCAATATATGATTTTCCTTTGATGTCATAACGTTGTGCAGATTCAATTAAAAAAGAGTCTTCAAAATAATCCAGATATTTTTTTATGGTGTTTGCAGTAATTCGTGATTTTTTAACAGTTCTAAAAGTGTTTTTTAGTTTTTCGGGATTGGTCAGAGATCCTATAGAAGACGAGAGGATATTTAGCAAATCTTCGAGCTCTCCCTGATTCCGAATTCTGTTTCTCTGGTAGATATCACGCATGTAAATTTCATGAAACAGATTTTCAAGTGCAACAATTTTATTGTTAGCACCTTCTCGAAGAACGATCAGGGGAATACCGCCATACTGCATATATTCTGATAGACCTTCATATTTATCTCCCTTGTAAACGGACATAAACTCAGAGAAACTTAACGGATACATATGAATTTCATCGCCACGACCCGCAAATTCAGTGATCACATCTTTGGATAGAAACTTTGCATTGCTGCCGGTTACATAGACATCCATGTTGTCTTTCCGAAGATAGCCATTTAGTACTGCTTCAAAACAATCGAGCATCTGTACTTCATCAAGAAGAAGATAGTACATTTTGCTATCTGTTATTTTTGAACGGATATACATCATGAACTTTTCAGGGTCAACACGCCGTTTGCTTTTTTCTATTTTTATAAGATTTTCTCCAATTAGAGAAAGGTCATCGGCAGAATCAAATGCAAAACGGATAATATGGTTTTCGTCGACACCATTTTCGAGAAGGTAATGATAAAAAATGGTATTTAGCAAATATGATTTTCCACATCTGCGAATACCCGTGATGACTTTTATCAGTCCATTGCTTTTTCTGCTGATCATCTGATTCAGATAGTAATCTCGTTTTATTTCCATACAGGCACCTCTTTAGAAAAGATTTTTGCAACTATTTGCATTTTTCATTCGTATAATACCATATATGTGACTATAAGGCAAATTGTATTTAATACTATAGAAAGGATTTTTGCAACTATTTACATATTTCATTTGCTAAAGGAAATATTTCAAAAAAATTTCTATCGATCCAGAACTACCTCGATAGTTGTTACAATGTAAGTGTGGAGGGCAAAACATATGACAGTTTTTGAGCTTGAACAGTGCATTGAAACGTATGGAAAGGAAGTCTATTCCTTTTGCCTGCATCTGACCGGAGCGCGCGAGTGGGCAGATGAATTATATCAGGACACGTTTCTCACTGCGATGGAACATATTACGAAGTTGCATAATGATGCGGATGCCAACCCCAAAAGCTATCTGTTGTCTGTCGCGATCCGCTTGTGGAAAAATAAGCGGCGGAAAGCAGCATGGCGGAAACGTATTGCCCCGGAGCAGTCCATGGATGCGCCGGGCGGAGAGACGCTTACGGGTGAGACAGAGCTGACAGACTCCATAGAGACGCAGGTGCTGCGTGCCGAAGAGCGACGGCAGGTGCAGCGCGCGGTGGATGCCCTGCCGGAAAAATACCGGGTGGTGGTGCTCCTTTATTATATGGAGGAACTGCCGCTGGCACAGATCGCATCATTGCTTCACATTCCGTCAGGAACGGTGAAGAGCAGACTGTATCAGGCGAGGAAACTGTTGAGACAACAACTGGAGGTGTTGCTGGATGACAATGATTCAAAATAGATGGGAGCGTAACTGCGTAGATCATGAGAGGAAACATTTAGACGAATTACTGGCAACTGCCCTTACTCCGGACGTTCAGCCAAAGCATGCGCTGAACGAACAGATCTTGCGAAGAGCGAAGGAGGAAGCGCAGATGAAGGAAGAAATGAAAAACGGTTTTAAGATGAGTGGAAAGAGAAGCGGGAAGCGGATTGCCGTGGCAGCTGCCATCGCAGTGGCAGTGCTTGCCGTAGGAGGCGGAACGACCTATGCGGCGTGGCGGTATCTGACCCCGCAGGAGGCAGCTGCCGAGCTGCAGGACAAAAAGCTGATGGATGCTTTTTCCGGTGAGGATGCGTTTCTCGTGAATGAGACGCAGACTTATGGGGCATACCGATCCACATTGATCGGTATTGTTTCTGGAAAAGAATTGACTGATTATGCTATGATGGCAGGCGGTGAGGTGCGGGCTGACCGGAGTTATTGGCTGCTGGCGATCGAACACGTCGACGGAACACCGATGCCCGAAACAAGCTCGCCGGAGTACGGGAAGGAGACGTTTTTGACCAGCCCGTTCATTCAGGGACTGGAACCGTGGAAGTATAATATCTATACGTTCGGCGGCGGTTATTCGGAATTTGTACAGGACGGCGTGATGTATCGCATGGCGGAATGTGATAATCTGGAGTTGTTCGCGGACAGGGAGGTGTACCTGTGCCTTGCAGACGAGAACAGTGCGGGCGTGATAGGTGAAGCATATCATTACGATGAGGCAACCGGAAAGATAACACGCAAAGAGCTATATGACGGATGCAATGCGCTGTTTACGCTGCCGCTTGACCGGGCAAAGGCAGATCCGGAAAAGGCGGAAAGCTATCTGAAATCGTTAGACAAGACGCCGGAGGAAGAACAGGCAGAGATGGATCAGGAACTGGAGAATCTGCCCGAGTCACAGCGCAAGGAGATCGAAGAAGGTGAGGCGCAGACAGAAATATTGAGGGCATTTGCACACACACTGACTGCTGATAACATCGATGATCTGTGCGAGAAGGTGGAAGGCAGTGAGGCCGTCGTGAATGTGGACTGGGATTCTGATTGGGTGGAGTTTTCCACCGCAGGTGAAGCTGGCAGCAGTGGTGGTATGAGGATGAGTGAGTTTCGGCTGTTGTTTCCGGATGATGCACCGCGCATCAGTATACTGAGCTACGGCATCTCCGGTGGCGGAGCAGATGGATCCGTATCTGCAAACATTTCGGTACTGCGCAGATATGAGGACGGTACGATCACCTGCGCAGATTATGTGCCGAAGGAGCCGTATCCTTTTGCATGAGGAATTCCAGTCGTTGAAACATGGTATAAATGGTGGTATGATAATAATCAGTTAGCAATATAGAGGTGTCATTTATGAAGTTTTTACATTTAGGAGATCTGCATCTTGGAAAATCCTTGGGAGATTTTGACCTGATCAAGGACCAGAAATATATATTGGAACAGATTCTCGGGATCATAAAAGAGAAGTCTGTGGATGGCGTGCTGATCGCGGGAGATGTTTATGACAAGGCGGTGCCCAGCGAAGCGGCAATGAATCTGCTGGACTATTTTTTGAGCAGTCTGTCCAAGTCAGGGGTTTTGACTTTTATGATCAGCGGAAATCATGATTCAGACGATCGCCTGAATTATGGAAGCAATCTGTTTGCAGCAAATCAGATCTATATCTCATCGAAATATGATGGGACGTTATACCGGCGGACGGTAACGGACGCATACGGGGAAGCAGACATTTATCTGCTTCCTTTTGTGAAGGCATCACAGGTGAAACATTTCTTCCCTGATGCAGAGATTGCTACCTATGATGACGCGGTAAGAGTGATCCTTTCACATGCAGGGGTTGATCCGGATCGAAGGAATATCATAGTGGCGCACCAGTTTGTGACCGGAAGATCGGAGGAGCCGTCGCTTGGAGGATCTGAAAGTGTAGGTACGCAGAGTGTAGGTCTTGTAGAAAAGATCGGTTATGATTGCTTTGCTGCGTTCGATTATGTCGCTTTGGGACATATCCATTCGCCTCAGAGAGTTGGAAGAGATGAGGTACGCTATGCCGGTTCGCCCCTCAAATATTCGTTAAGTGAAGTGAACAATGCGAAATCGGTGCCGATCATCACGTTGGGAGCGAAGGGGGATGTTTCATTGGAATTGATCCCGCTTCGACCGATGCGGGATCTGCGTCATATCAAGGGACCGATGAAAATGCTTTTAGATAAAACGAATATTACGGACCCGGATGATTTTATCTATGTCACACTGACTGATGAGGATACGGTAAACGACGCTATGGGAATCTTTCAGCAGGTGTATCCGAATACCGTGAAGATCGATTATGACAATTCTCATACAAGAGCCATTGATCAGGTGGATATTTCGAGTATTGCTGAAAATAAATCATTTTCAGAGCTCATCGGAGATTTCTACAGGCTCATGTATCACTGTGAAATGAGCGAAGAAGAAATGAAGTATATGAAAATGGCAGCGCAGGAAGCGGGGATGATCGATGAAACCGATGAAACTGATCATTAGTGCATTTGGACCCTATGCGGACCGGATGCCTGAAATTGATTTTGAGCAATTTGAAGAAAAGGGGCTTTTTTTGATCTCCGGAGATACCGGGGCAGGAAAAACCACGATTTTTGATGCCATCTGCTTTGCTTTGTACGGAACAACAAGCGGTTCCTACAGAGACACAAAGAATCTCAGAAGCGAATATGCAAAAGATTCTGCCGAAAGCTATGTGGATTTCTATTTTTCTCATCAGGGGAGAAACTATCACATCCGGCGCCAACCGGCATATGAAAGAAAAAAACAGCGCGGGACAGGCGTGATCACAGAGAAAGAAAAGGCTGTGCTTTACGCGGAAGGCATGACGCCCATCGAAGGTCTGACCCAGGTAAACCAGGCAGTAAAGGAACTGCTTCATATTGATGAGAAACAGTTTAAGCAGATCGTGATGATCGCCCAGGGAGAATTCCGGGATCTGTTGAATGCGAAAACAGATCAAAGAACAGAGATCCTTCGCACGATCTTTTTGACGAACGGATATAAAAACATCGAATACCGGCTAAAGGATCATATGGATGCCGCTTATGTAAAAAAGCGAAAAATAGAAGACAGTATCTTACAGTATTTTGGTGATGTGTCAGCGGAGGAAACGGGAGAGCTGGCAGAAGAACTTTTGGAGCTGCAGGAGCGGGCCGCGCGCTCGGGCAGTGCATGGAATCTGGATGAGATCCTGGACCTGTTAGCCCGTCTGATCCGTTCAGACAAAGCCGGATTAAAGCATGTCCATGCAGAATTTCAAAAGGCGGAGAAAGAGCTGCAGGCGAAGGAGACCTTCCTTGCAACCGCAAAGACGAATAACGAATTTATCCGAAGACTTGACGGACTTATGGAGGAGAAGCAAGCACTTGATGAGCGAGCACAGGAGATGAAGGAAACCGCTTCTTTGTTACGAAAGCAGAAAGCTGCCAGCCATGAGGTACATCCGGTCTATCGGGCATGGAGATCAAAATGCGATGAGATTGCTGCAGTGATAGAAGATATTGAGAATAAAAAGAAAATGCTTCAGGCAGCGATGGAAACAGCACAAACGATGATGGCTAATTTATCTGCTGCGGAAGAAAAAAGAAGCAGGGCAGAGGAGCTTCAAAAGAAGATTGACAAGCTCTCCGAGGAAGGCCCGATCTATCAAAAACGGGACGAGCTGGAACAAAAGCTTGCTGATTTAAGCGAGAATAAAAAGTCGATCGCAGAAAAAGAGGAACATGTAAAAACAGCGGAAAGCAATCTGAAAGAAAAAATAACAGATCTCAAACAGACCGTGGCATCGCTCAAAGGAAAGCCGGAAGAATTGCTGAAAGTAAAAGGGGAAAGCGAAAGTATCTGTGCTCTGCTAGGTGATATGATGGCTATTTTTGATGAACGGATCCCGGAGCGGGCAGAGAGGAAAAAGACACTTATTGCGAAACAAGAGTCATTTCAAACGGCACGGAATGCATATGAGCAGGCACTGGAAAAACGCTTAAAAGCCGAGCGGATCCTGGAAGACTGCCGGGCAGGTATTTTGGCGGAAGGTCTGAAGGAGGGTCAGAAATGTCCTGTGTGCGGTTCTGTGCATCATCCGGAATTGGCCGTACTCCCGGATACTTCGATCACGGAAGAAGAATATAAACAGATCCGGCAGGAAGAGACAGCGCTCCAAGAGGCAAAAAATCAGGCCAATACAGATGCAGAAAAGGCAAAGACTGCGCTGGAGGAATATGAAGAACAGATGAGACTGGAGATGCTCGATTGTGTGGATAGATCCGGTATGTATCTTGCCATGCCTGTTGGTTCTTCAGATGAACTGATCGAGTGCCTGCAACGTGCCAGATCGTTGGTGGAGCAAAAGGCAAAAGACCGGTCGCAGTTTCAGATCGCGTTGGAAAAAGAATGTGCCCTGCTGATGAAGGCAGAGGAGGATCTTGACAAGGCACAAGGAGAGGATACGGAAAGGCTTGTATCTCAAAAGGAAGCATTGCTTTGTGAAATGCAGTCAGTGGAACACGCGATCATAGAAACGCAGACAACGCTGCAGGCGCTTCAGAAACTCAGCTTTAGCAGCTGGAAGGAAGCCGATCAGGCGCGGTCAGATGCGCTGGGTGAGGTAAAGCAGATTCTGGATGCGATCAAATCTGCGGAGGATGAAAAGAAAACAGCAGATGCTATGGTGACATCGCTGCGATCAGCATCCGCGACACTGGAAGACACATGGAAGCTCCAAAAGAAGGACGAAGAGACACTCCGGGCATCACTGGATCAGGCGCTTCAGGCACAGGGCTTTGTATCAGCAGATGAAATGCTTTCCCTTGTGGTATCAGAAGAAGCAATCCGTGAGGCAGAGGATACCATAGCGGCTTACAAACAGTCGGTTGCGACGAATCAAACCCAGCTCGCGCAGGCAAAGCAAGATGCTGAAGGAAAGACACTGATCGATATTGATGAGCTGCAACAGCAGTGTGAGGAAACAAGAAAGGGTGTTGAGGAGATCAGACAAGCGGTGATCTCTACCGAATATCGGATCACAGTCAATTCTGAAAAACAGCAGCGCATCATCGCACAGAGAAGTGAACTGGAGCATGCCGGAAAAGATTATTCGATCAATAAGAGACTTTATGACCTTGTGAAGGGAACGACGGGTAATGGAAAGATCACACTGGAGCAGTATATTCAGGCCACGGGATTCGATCACATCATTGCTGCGGCCAATCGAAGACTCTTACCGATGAGCGATGGACAATATGAGCTATACAGACAGGAAGATTCATTGGGAAAGAAGAGTAACAATTTCCTGGATCTGGAGGTTTTGGACAACTATACCGGACACCGGAGACCTGTGGGAAATCTGTCCGGCGGAGAGAGTTTTAAGGCATCGCTTTCTCTGGCGCTGGGTCTGTCGGACACCGTGTCGTCCAATCTCGGAGGCATCCAGATGGATGCACTGTTTATTGATGAAGGCTTTGGAACGCTGGACCGAAGATCCATGGAGAGTGCCATGGATATACTGATCAATCTTTCCGGAAAAAATAAACTTGTTGGGATCATCAGTCACAGGGAAGAGTTGAAAGAAAATATTCCACAGCAGATTCGAATCAGAAAATATAAGGATGGAAGTCGGATCACGATTGACACCGGAGTCTGAAAAATTTCTTCTTTCCTGATCGCAAAAGACTCGAATTGGCCAAACTTCCTCTGCTTTGCCAATTCGAGTCTATGTAAGAATGAGTGTGTGAAGAAAAGTCTGTAAATACTGATCTTCTATGATAATGATTAGG
>JBJEML010000064.1:0-11399 GCA_051879675.1 Lachnospiraceae bacterium
TTCTCTCCAATGAATGGGAGGGAGAATACATGCATCTGTTTACTGCCGACAAATATGAAGGCACCCTGTGCGACTGCAACGAAGGCGAGCTCGCATGGGTGCCCAAAAAAGACGTATTAAATTTGCATTTATGGGAAGGTGATCTCATTTTCCTTCGTGAACTGATGGAAAATGAACGCTTCTTTTCTCTAAAGCTGGTCTATGAGGGTGACACACTCGTAGATTCGGAATTTATACGGTATTGAAAAACAGAACTTCCGGATGTCTGTCCCTTCACTACTCTTTTGCGATAAAGAGCACGCCAAGTGTACCGGGGCCGCAATGGCTGCTGATCACGCCTCCTGCCCTGGTCTCTAAGATCTCTGCAAAAATGCCCAGACTCTCCAGATACTCCCGCACCGGCTCCACCACCGCGGGCTTACAACCGGAATGTGTGATAAATACGCGGTCAGGCTTTGCATTTTTCAGCTCTGCCTCCATGTCTTTCACATAGGAAAGCACCACGGACCTGATATTTCCACGGTATTTCTTTGTGCTGTGCATTGCTCCGTCTTCCACTACGATCTTTGGATGCAGCTTCAGTGCGCCGCCAAGCATTGCCGTCAATCCGCCACACCGGCCACCGCGGTGCAGATACACCAGTGTATCTACTACAAAGCTTGCACGCACGAGCGGACGCAGCACCTCGATCTGTGTGACAATCTGTGCTGCCGTCTTTCCCTCCTTCGCCATGATCGCTGCCTCGATGACGAGTAGCCCGATCCCGGTGGAAAGATTCTGTGAATCGATCACATGTACAAGTGATTCTGCCTCCAGCTCTTCCGCTGCCATTCGGAGCACATTTCCACACGTAGACATAGACTCGGAGATACAAAAGCAGACACACTCCTGCCCGGCCTGCGTGTAAGGACGCAGTAGTTCCATCGTTGCCTCCATGGCAGGTGCGGATGTCTTCGGCGTCGTCTCATGCTCGTCCGACCATTGGAAGATTTCCTCCGGTGTGATACTCTTTCCGTCTTCATACTCTTTTTCGCCGAGTAAAATATGAAGCGGTAAAATGTCTACCTCATACTTTTGTATCAATTCCAATGACAGATCACATGTACTGTCCGCTATGATTTTTACCATATAATCCCCTCTCTGTTTCTTATAGTTTTAACTGTATTTCCACAATTCATTCCGAATAAACATTCCATCCCTTCGCAACTCACCTGGTCAGACACGCTTCCAACTGCTCATAATCCCGCTCCGGATTTTTCTGTTTTGCAAGTGCTACAAGCTTCTTTGTGAGCAGACGATAAATCTCCCGGTCATCACCGGTGAATGTCTGCAGGTGTGCATACACGGTATCCTTGTCTGCACGCTCTGCGGGTCCGGTCAAAGCATCAACAGTGTCCTTTTCCATAATAGCATCTAAGTTCCCCTGCATCAAGGGGTACAGCGCCATTCGCGCGTGTTCTCTGTCAAATCCACAGTTCAGCAGCAGTCCGATCGCCAGCTCTGTAAGTCCTACCATCAGGTTTGATCCCACAGAGGCAGCCGCATGGTACGCGATTTTGGATGCGGCATCAATCCGCTGAATTGTCAGACCACTCGCCTCCAGCAGTTCCTGCAGCTGACCCAGCCGCTCCCCGCTTCCCTCCAGTGTGAATAACGCTTCGTCCAACATTTTGTAGGAATGGTATCGGTCAGACACGGCATAAAAGGGGTGCAGGCTCGCCGCTGTAACCCCACGCTCTCCGGCTCCTTCAAACACCGCCGAGGAGAGCAAACCGCTGCAATGCACTACTATTTTGTCCGTCAAAGGGATCTCACCATCGCACAATTCCCGCCAAATGTCTGCAATCGCGCCGTCCGGCGTTGTAATAAAAATCACATCTGACATCTGCGCCAGCAGTCCTGCCTGATCGATCACTCTGCTGTCAGTAAGCACGGCAGCCTCCTTCGCCGAATCTGTGCTACGGCTAAAATATCCCTCGATCTGCCAGTCTCCCGCTGATTCCTTCAAATATTTCCCAAGCGAGCAGCCCACTCTGCCTGCTCCGATAAATCCAATTCTCATAAATCCGTTCTTCCCAATTTCTATTCTGTTTGTCCCATCCGTGTACGGATATAAGACTCAAGTACATCGGTTGTCACTTCAAGCCCCTTCAGGCTGCTGTTGATGCAAAGATCGTAGGTACGCGAATCGCCCCACTTATCTTCACAAAAGTTGTTGTGATAACGCTTGCGATAGTCGTCATGGCGTCTCATTTTTTCCAGTGCCTGCTGTTCACTCAGGTGATACAGCTCCATGACACGTTTACACTTATCCTCCCTATTTCCGAGGATAAAGATAGAAATCAACCCCGGATGATCTTCAAAAATCCCCTCTGCACAGCGTCCGACCACAACGAAGGACTCTCCCTGTGCCGCCTTCTTCTTCAGATAGTCAAACTGCATATAAGCAACATTGACCTCCGCCGAACTGTGATGTCCTTTCACACTTCTGGACAAAAACAGCTTGTGCGGTTTTTCATCATACTTGCGCAGCGTCTCAGGATCAACACCCTTTTCCAACGCGATCTCATCCAGAATATTGTGGTCGTAAAATTTCAATCCAAGCCGTTTTGCCAGTTCCTCTGCGATCATATGACCGCCACTGCCGTACTCACGGCCAATCGTAATAATGACCTGCGAATCACTCATCATCTATCAGCCCCCTTTTAAAAATATCTCAGATAAATGCACACCATTGAGATTGCTACAACCATGATTGTCGCAGGTGCACAGTATTTACAGTATTTCCCCCATCCGATCGGATAACCCTCTCTGGAGGCAACGGAGATTCCTACAACATTTGCGGATGCACCGATCGGTGTAGCGCTGCCTCCGATATCCGTTCCCATCGAAAGCGCCCACGCCAGAATGGACAGATCCACACCCTGCATCTTTGACAGTGTCCTGACGACCGGGATCATTGTAGCCGCAAACGGAATATTATCGACAAACGCACTGGCAACCGCGGAGATCCAAAGGATCACTGCTACCATAAGCCTTGCATTTGAACCGCAGATCGCACTGATCGCGTCTGCGATCAGCACCAGCACGCCCGTGTGCTCCAGACCGCCTACAACAATAAACAGACCAATGAAAAACAGTAATGTCTTATAGTCTACCTTTTTCATAAGCTCGGGAATCTCTGCGTGATGTACGATCAGCGTCAGGATTGCAACAAACACTCCGATAAATGCTACGGTCAACCCCGTCGATGCATGCGTGATCAAAAGTAAGACTGCCACCGCAAAGATCACGATACTCATTCCGAACATCTTCTGATCTGTGATCGCTTCCTTTGGATCGGGATAATGTACCGGTTCTTCGTTTTTACCCGCCGGCACTGACAGCTGCTTGTGAAAGCAGATATAAAAATAAATGACAACTGCGACCAGCGATATTCCGGCGATTGCTCCGGTATTTGTGAGGAAATCAGCAAATGTATAGTGCAGGGATGTACCGATAATGATATTCGGCGGATCACCACACATCGTTGCCGAACCACCCAGATTTGCGCAGAACACCTCCGACAGGATCATCGGAACCGGATTACACCGTAAGAGCTGGCATAGCTCTACTGTCACTGCTGCCAAAAACAAAATGACCGTGATGCTGTCAATAAACATGGAAAGGAACGATGCCATCAACATAAATACCACGAAAATCGGCACCGGTCTGTAATTTACAAGCTTTGCGAGCTTTAAGCATAGCCAGCGGAAAAAACCGGCTTTTCCCATACCCTCTACCATGATCATCATACCGGCGATGAAAATGATCGTCGACCAGTTGATGCCTCCTGATGATTCTGTCGCTTCTGCGGCCGTATGCCAGAACTCAGAAGTAAAAATACTGTGAAAATTCAATGTATTTAAAATTGCCTGCGGGCTGCGCATGCACACTCCGAATACGAAAACCAGCATACATGCTCCACAGACAAGCGTCACATAGTGACGCTCAAACTTTTCAGTGACGATAAAAAAGAACATCGCTAAAAAGATTGCAAGTGCTAAAATTTTTGCAACCATAAACAAACCTCTTTTCTCATTTTGACTATCGTGACAAACCGGTCACGATCTGCCATCATTACTCGTTCTACCTAAAATGAAAAAGAGATGTTATCTTTCTGACCGTCCGCTTTCAGGATAAATGCCAATATCCGTGACAATCCGCGTGTCGGACAACTGCTGCCATGATAGACCCTCGAAGTCACATACGCAAACAGAGCTGCCAGTCCTGCCAGAAAAGTATCAATGACAAATAAACGCAGCATATCCCTGCGGACAAACGATGTTTTCTTATCATGAATACCCACATGAGAAGCCGCATCATCATCTGCCAGCCACTGGCCTTCATCCAGCATATCCGGACACTCGGTATGTACCTTCGGTATCTGCAAAACAGTTTGAGAAGAAGCAGCGTCAAACAGATCCCACACGCCTTTTTCCACTTGTGTCCGGCATCCCGTAACAACAATCAGGCAGATGCACACAAACAAAAATATCTTTTTGGCTACCATGTCTCTTTGCATCGCTGCTCTCCTCCTTTCACCATATTCTATGTAACGGTTGTGAATAGTTATAGTCTTTCTGGTTTTGAAAGTCAAGAAAATATTGTATTTTTTCTGTACACAAAAACTAAAAAAGTGAAGTCTGACGATGACCCAAAGCCCACAAAGCACCTGCCGCCGTTACCGGCAACAGGTGCTTTGTGGGGTCATTTTTAGTTTAATTTCCAGATATCGTTGTTGTACTGCTCAATGGTGCGGTCTGATGAGAAGAAGCCTGACTGACTGATGTTCTTTAACATCATCTTTGCCCAGCCCTTGCGGTCTTCATATGCTGCAAAGATCTTATCCTTGGTCTCCACATAGTCCTGATAATCAGGAAAGGTCATGAACCAGTCTTTGTTCAGAAGCTCCTTGTACAAGCGCTCCAAATTTTCCTTCTGACCGATCTTCAGCATCTCATCGCTCACGATGAAATCGACACACTTCTTTAAATCTTCATCCTTCTCATAGTAATCTCTGGAAACATAGTCTCCGCGCTCATAGCGCTCGATAACTGTCTCACTGGACTCACCGAAGATAAAGATGTTATCTTTACCCACCAGCTCTGCGATCTCTACATTTGCGCCATCCATCGTTCCGATGGTCACTGCGCCGTTTAACATGAACTTCATGTTACTTGTTCCTGATGCCTCCTTGGAAGCCAGAGAGATCTGCTCGTCGATATCACATGCCGGGATCAGCTTCTCAGCCAGTGTCACGTTGTAGTTCTCTACCATAACAACCTGCAGATAAGGGCTCACCTCCGGATCGTTTGCGATCAGCTCCTGCAAGCATAAGATCAGGTGGATAATATCCTTTGCGATCACGTATGCAGGGGCGGCCTTTGCTCCAAAGATCACGGTGATCGGACGCTTGGGCAGCTTACCGGCCTTGATCTCAAAATATTTGTGGATGACATACAGTGCATTTAACTGCTGTCTCTTGTACTCGTGCAAACGCTTGATCTGAATATCAAAGATTGCATTCTCAGCCAGCTCGATATTCTGGGTACGCTTCATGTAATCTCTGAGGATTGCTTTTCTTGTTTCCTTGACAGAGAGCAACTTCTCTAATACGACATCATCGTTTAAGAATTTCTCCAGCTTGGTCAGCTCCATTGCATCCTTCTTGAAGCCCGGCCCGATCAGCTCCTCTATAAGGGAGGTCAGCTCCGGATTGCTATATAACAACCAGCGGCGGAAGGTGATACCGTTTGTCTTATTATTAAATTTCTCCGGGTATAACTCGTAAAATTTGTGTAACTCTGTGTTCTTCAGGATATCTGTATGCAGGGCTGCCACGCCGTTGACACTGATACCATAGTGGATATCAATATGTGCCATGCAGACACAGTTATCCTTGTTGATGATGGCAACATCAGGATCGTTGCACTTCTTGTTCACACGCGCATCCAGCTCACGGATGATGGGCATCAGCTGCGGAACTGCCTTCTTCATGAAGGAGATCGGCCACTTCTCGAGTGCCTCTGCAAGGATCGTATGGTTCGTGTATGCGCATGTTTTGGAGACAACGTCGATCGCCTCGTCCATTGTCATACCGCGCTCCTGAAGCAGACGGATCAGTTCCGGGATCACCATGGTCGGATGGGTATCATTGATCTGGATCACAGCGTAATCATACAGATCGTACAGGTTTGAGCCCTTCGCCTCCGCCTCGTCCAGGATCAGGCGAGCTGCGTTGCTGACCATGAAATACTGCTGGTAAACACGGAGCAGGCGTCCTGCATCATCACTGTCATCGGGATATAAGAACAGTGTCAGGTTCTTTGCGATATCCTCTTTATTAAAGCCGATGCTATCATTTCCGACGATAGACTCATCAACGGTCTCCACATCAAACAGATGAAGCTTTGTGGTACGATTCTCGTATCCGACTACGTCGATGTCATACATGCGGGATTTCAGGATAAATCCACCGAACTCAATATCGTAAGTTTTATCAGTTGGACGAAGCCAGCTGTTCTCGGTCATCCAGGGATTCGGTGTCTCGCTCTGCAGGTTGTTTTTGAACACCTGCTTGAACAAGCCGTAATGATAGTTCAGCCCAACACCGTCGCCGTTCAGTCCTAAGGTTGCGATGGAATCCAGGAAGCAGGCTGCCAGACGTCCCAGACCGCCGTTTCCGAGGGAAGGCTCTGCCTCGATCTCCTCGATCTCTGCTAAAGACTTTCCGCATTTTTCCAGTTCCGTCTTTACCTCATCATACAGTCCAAGATTGATCAGGTTGTTGGACAACAGCTTTCCGATCAGAAACTCAGCGGAAATGTAGTAGAGCTTCTTCTTTCCCTCATTGCTCTCCTTTTCCTTTGCAGCTTCTTTTATATACTCCAGTAATGCAACATAGATTTCCTCGTTGGTGCACTGATCCATAAAACGTCCAAATCTCTTTTTTACATATTCATTGACAGTCATCGTTCTTCTCCTTTTAAATTTGATGGGACTCTCTGTTTCAACTGTAGTCATTATATCCGTTTGACCTATATAAATGCTTGCAGTATTCTGCCAAGATATAGTACAATACTATCAAGGAGGACACTTTATGAACATTCCTGAATATGAATCCTATCATGAAAAAAAATCACATTTTGACGCTGCCTTTCCCTACAACACCTATTTATGCTCGATCCCTGTGGATTTTATGCAGGTTCCTCTGCACTGGCATGATGAGGTGGAATTTATCTATATTAAGAAAGGCTGTGGTACGATTTCTGTCGATTTTACGACCTACGAGGTGCATGCCGAAGATATTGCCCTCATTCTTCCGGGGCAACTCCATGCGATCAACGGTTTGCCGGATCAGATCATGGAATATGAAAATATCATTTTTCATCCGGAGCTTCTGGAATCGTCCGGTGCGGATGCAAGCTTCCACAGCTTCTTACAGCCACTCTTTTCCATGCAGCTTGCCTGCCCTGTGATCCTCACAAAAAAAGACAGCACCTATGCGACTGTGCGCAGCTGTCTCGATAAAAACGATACTATCTGCATGAGCTTTCCGGCAGGCTATCCGCTCGCCATCAAAGGGAATCTGTTTGCCCTGTTTTTTGCTCTCTATACAAGCTATGCGGACAAAAAGCGCAGTCCGTCAGCCGCAAAGAACATCGAGAAATTAAAATCCGTCATTAAATATGTGGAGCTGAACTACTCCTCCCCGATGACGATCGCGCAGATGGCAGATCTGGCAGGTTTTTCCGAATCCCATTTTATGAAATTCTTCAAAAATACGATGGGTGTGACCTTTACTTCGTATTTAAATTCTTACCGGCTCACAATGGCGGGTCGCCTGCTCTTGCAGTCCGATGATACGATCCTATCCATTGCCACGGAAGTGGGCTTTGACAATCTTTCCTATTTTAACCGCGCGTTTAAAAAACAGTATGGCATGACACCGAGCGCCTACCGCACAGAGGGCTGATGGGCAATGTTACCGGTTTGTGTAGCAAACCTAAACAGATACCGGTATCTGTCAGTTTTCCTATACAGCCACTTCATTTTGTATAGCAACATTTCCACCGTGAAGTGCTATGATTGCCTCAGATAAAAAAGAACTGCATGCACAGTTCAAAATCATGGAGGTAATCAAAAATGAAAAATTACAAGAAGATCTTATGTGGCGCACTCGCCGCAGCAATGGTACTGACAACCGCAGCCGTTCCCGCTTCCGCAGCCGCAAAGCCTGCCCTGAATAAGACGAAGCTCACCATGACAGTTGGTGACACCGCTACATTAAAAGTCAAAAATGCAGCGAAAAAAGAAAAGATCACATGGGCAAGCAAGAAAAAAACAGTTGCTGCTGTTTCCTCCAAAGGAAAAGTAACTGCAAAGAAAGCCGGCAAGACCGTTGTCAGCGCAACCTTGAAAAAAGCCGGCAAAACCCTGAAATGCAACGTTACAGTAAAGGCTGCTGAGACTCCCGCGCCTCAGACACAGGATATCACCGCTCTGCTTGCGGGAAAGAGTTACAAAGGCACCGCCGAAGCAATGGGTACTCAGATGGATGCACTCAAATTAACCTTTGGCACAGACGGAACTGTAACCGGCGAGATGCTGGATACCGAAACTCTGGCAATGAAGCAGATCGGCGGAACCTATACCGCTACTCTTGAGGGTAAGACCGTTACCGTTACGGTTACAGCTCCCGACGGCACAGTTGTCACCGAGACCCTGACTGTTGTAAAAGATGATTACAGCGAATTATCCGCCACAAAAAATGTAATGGGTATGGATATTCCTGTCACTGTTGTAGAAGTAACCGAATAGTTTGTTTTCACCCGAAAAAGGAGGTAAACGCATCACTATTTTAGTGTAAAAGCAGCTTATGTGAAATTGTCATAAGCTGCTTTTCACTATGTATATTGTTTATTCATCAACTTCAATTATCTCATAATCAGGACTTTCGAACTCATCCTCATCATAATCATAATCTCCGGGGTTAGACATATGCAGAATTTCTGCGCCCTCTCGAGTACATGAACGTAAATATAATGCATACTCCTCAGCATCTTCCTCTGTTGCAAAAATTTCTTCCTCTTCTTCTCCATCGAAAATCACTTTATACTTTGCCATTTCTTTTTTCTCCTTTCGTGTAAAAAACATGTTTTTTTGTTATTATATGTTCGCAAAAATCTACCCTCTGAAACTTACTCTTAAGTACGCGTCCCTACCATTCCTACATGCGCTTATCATTCGATATAATCATCTATCACAGACGCCCCTCTCTGTACTGCCAACCCTAAGAGTAATACAATTACATCATCAATTGGTCCCGGACATAAATCAACCGGTGACACAATGTAAAGAATTATTAAAACAATAATCATCCCTTTTACAACACCACTCATAGTACAACCTCCAAATTTTTTCCTTGACTAGTTTAATGCTGAAATACAGCTCACATGCTCGGTTATCCATCAAAAATTTTGAACATTTATTTGAATCTTTCATAATCTTTGCGAAGATTTCCAATTTTCTTATCGCTCCGCGCATCTCTGCCGTTGGGATTTCTAACAGATCCTGCTGGAAGTCCTCTAGTTCTCTCAAAAGTTCCCACGCGACAATCACTTCTTGTTTTTCTTACAGACATACTTTTTACCTCCTTTGTCTAAATTTGTTGTTCTGATTGATGACTTTATTATACGTACATACAGTAAAAACAAACACCTTCAACACCGCTAAATATATGCTTCAATTTCCTCTGTTTTTGCGAAATATTCCCTGATGCGTGTTCCCGTCACATTATCCTATTTCTGACGTCAAGCTATTATTGCCAGTTCTTCCAAATGCAACAGATCCCCAAGCGATGTCCTCACAGGCTTTGTACAAAAAGCATCAATCACGTTTTCTAATACCTCTTTGCAAAGTTTAGTGACTCGAATAATCCTTAATAAAGCAGCTGTATTCTTCGCGTCATCCAGTGCGTCATGCTTATGTCCTGAGAAATCCAAGCCCGCATACATGACCGCATCTTTAAGCGATACTTTTTTTGTAACGCCCAATGTGTCTCCGTACTCTTTCTGGAGATCCTCGAACTTCTGCATTATTTCCCAACCAGTTGAATTCAAACAAACTTCTTTAAGCTCTGCTTCTTTCACAATCTGTTCGTAATCAGATTCACTCCATCGAAAAATTCGAAAGTCATCCTTTATGTTATGGCACCAATCAAAAAATTGACCAAGCGCAATCTGAAACATCGGAGCATCCTGAACCATCGCCGTAGTGATCCCTGTTAGTTCTTCAAAATAATGTTCAATCCGTTCATTGTACTGCGACTTTACCAGCGTATTAAAGGATCCTATCTCCTTTTACTGCTCATCAAGCAGAACCGCCCCTATCTGAATTATCTCCCTGCCACAAATCTGTCGTTCCTCTGCATACATTTTGTCTAAAGCATTCTTTTCCAAATCTACCACAACATGTTTCATCTTCAGCTCTCCTTATTTTCGTCTTTTTTTGGGGTTAAATTCCGATTTATTCCTAATACCTATTTTTTCGCTGAATACCGGATTCTTCTCTATTTTTTTGATAACCCGAATCAGACGCATTCTTTTTTCTGCATCCATTGTTTCACCTCCGGTTTCCGGTTAGCTCTTGCTGTTTTTCTATAATTTGAGTATAATTATTTTGCTTGTGGAAATACACCCTTGAGACGTGGAGTTAGCTCTGTGTATTTCCCAATTTTGGAGAAAAAGGAGTGAATTATATATGGGAAAACAATCGACAAGAGAAAATAAGAACATATACCAGCTTTGCCGTGAAGAACAGGGTTTGACCCGCGAAAAAGCAAGTGAACTAATGGACGGCGTATCTGCTTCAAGAATTGAAAAGATTGAATATGAGCTTCAAGAGCCTACCCCTTATGATATCATTCAAATGGCAGACTGCTACAAAAGACCAGATCTTTGCAACTATTTCTGCTCTCACAAATGTACTATTGGAGATCGCTATGTTCCAGAAGTAGAAGTTTCCGAATTATCAAACATCATTTTGGAAACCATTGCTAGCTTGAATGAGATAAACCCACTCACCAATCGTCTCATCCAGATTGCTCGTGATGGAAAGATTACAGATGATGAGATCAAAGATTTCGCTTTTATCAGCAAGAAGCTTGATGAAGTCTCTTTAGCAATTGACTCTCTAAATCTTTGGGTTGACAAGACCGCCAGCGAGCAAAACATTAATATTGATCTTTTAAATGCAGAAAAAGAAAAATTGAAGTAAAAGAAATAAGGTGAATACCTTTTGTGAGTCTGTGAAAGTTTTTCTGTAAATAGGTGTTAATCAGTAGGTCTTCTATGATA
>JBJEML010000065.1:0-2140 GCA_051879675.1 Lachnospiraceae bacterium
GTACAAACGTCGGATCCTGAAAGACCTTCAGATAATTACTGAATCCTATCAGCTTCGCATCTGTAACTGTTGTAAACTTACAGAATGACAGATAGATACCCATGATGAACGGAATGATAAAGCCGATTGTGAAAGCTGCAAAAGTAGGAAACAGAAAAATCGGCGAATATTTTTTCATTGATCTTGTATTCATAGTCCTGGTTCACCCCCTCGGATAGAAAATGGGCGGTTCCTTGCAAACCGCCCATTATTGATTTACATACGGTAACTGTTTCTCACCTTTTACTCCGTGTGTGCTGCTGCGTACTCAGCCTCCCAGCCGATTATGAATGCATCCTCAACTGCTTTCCAGTCTTTTTTTCCCTCTGCGTACTCAGTCAGAGCAGAACCCACACCATTCTTCCATGCCACTGAAGGAATAGATAAGAAATCCCATGATACAGGTGTCTTGCCTGCGGCAATATACTCCTCAGCAGCTGCTACTAACGGATTTTCAGGCATATAGCCATCATCAAAGCTCTTGAAGGGAGTTAAGAGTCCCATATTATTTGCAAGAAAACTGCGTCCGACATCAGAAGTGATACACCAGTTCAGAAACTTTAAGGTTGCCTGAATATCTGCTTCAGAAGCGTTCTTGTTTACACACCAGTAATTCTCAGAACCTGTACATAATCCCTGATTCTCCTCGCCGGGTGCTCCGATGTAGATCGGCAGCATACCAAGTTCTTCATCAGTCAGTCCATCTGCAATACAGTCGCTGTATGCCCAAGTACCATTTTGATAAAATACTGCGTCGCCCATTGCGAACTCTGCAGCTGCGTCCTCGCCGGTTGCAGAAGAGATCAAAGTAGGAGCAATTGTAGAATCTGTGATATACAGATCCCAGATTGCCTTGTAGTTGTCAAGATAAGTTCCCTCTATCTTGTCGGAAAATCGGATCGCTTTGTCCTTATATTCATAGTAAATCGGAAGATTTGCTAAGTGACTATTAAATCTCCAGTCAGACGAGGAATCCATACCTGCGGATGTAAATGCGCCCTCAACACCAAGCTCATCCTTCTTTGCCTGAATATCATCTGCAACTTTCTTTAAGGTGTCAAAGCCGTTGATCTCGTCAGCAGACTTAATCACTGCTCCATCCATCCGGCAGTACTTGTCTAATAATGTCTTGTTATAAATGATACCATAGCTCTCAACCGCGAATGCGATTCCCTGTATGGCATCGCCATCCTTCAATACAAAGTCGTCACTTTTTACCTGCTTGTAAACCTCGCTATCCTTTAGGTCATAGCAATAGTCTTTCCATGATGCCAACCCTACAGGTCCGTTTACCTGAAAAAGAGTCGGAGCATTTGTCTTTGCCATCTCTGACTTTAAGGTTTGTTCGTAGGTTCCTGATGCTGCTGTTTGCACAACGACCTCTACTCCGGTCTCCTCTGTATACGCCGATGCCAAATCTACCCAGTCATCTGCCTGCTCAGGCTTGAAGTTTAAGTAATAAACCTTTCCTGTTTCATCTGCTGCATCATCGGATATCTGAACGTCAGCCGCATCATTTGCTGCATTATCATTTGTGGTATCGTTTGATCCCTCATCTGCACTTGATCCGCAGCCCACGAGAGAAGTTGCTGCCATTGCGATGCACATCACCGCACATACAATTTTCTTTTTCATTTTTCCTCCATTTTATATCAGGTTTTAGGGTTGCACCGGAAGCGCCATCGGTGTTGTTTCCCGTTTTAAGTATGGTCCATTCAACTGCAAACTATGCACAACACGTTTTCTTTCTGAAAATGTATATTGTATTGCTGCTCTCACACAGCTATACTATTAAGAAACAACTGTATACAAAGGAGAATGACACATCAATGAAACTGACAACACTATGTTATATTGAAAACGACAAAGGTGAATATCTCATGCTCCACCGCACGAAAAAAGAAAACGATCTGAATCACGACAAGTGGATCGGAGTCGGTGGAAAATTTGAAGGAAATGAAACGCCGGAGGAATGTCTGCTGCGTGAAGTATATGAAGAAACCGGACTGACATTGACATCTTTCAGGTTCCGCGGGATCGTCACGTTTCTCTCCAATGAATGGGAGGGAGAATACATGCATCTGTTTACTGCCGACAAATA
>JBJEML010000066.1:0-11095 GCA_051879675.1 Lachnospiraceae bacterium
GCATCGGCGTTCTTCAAAGGGGAGAGTTATGAAAAATTGAAAAAGTTACTCGTGTGTGTATCACTCGTTGTGATGGTTATAGTATATCCAACGGGTATGAACATTTCTTGTCATGCAGTTGAATATTATGTGAACTTTTTGTTTACAATTTGTTTACATTTCAGAGCCAAGGCAATTTTCATAAAATATCGGCATCATGCTTGCATGAGTGACGATATTTTGGAAAATTTCTTTGGCGAGAAGCCACAGTGCGGAAATACGAAGTATTTTCGCACCTTGGCTCTGAAGAATCACAACACCCCACTCACCTACAGCCGCCCTTCCCGAAAACGCCGGATGATCTCTCTTGTCAGGCTGCTGTAATCAAAGATATCCGTAATTTCCTCCGGTGCCACCCACTCTGCCACCGCCAGCTCTGAAGCATCCCGATGGATCACATCCTCCTCGCCGTCCAGCTCTGCGGTGTAGGCAAGCATTAGATTTCCCGCAAACCCCCACGGCTGTGAATCATAGTAACGCACATTTTTCACACGAAGACCTGTCTCCTCCATGACCTCTCTGGCAACACACTCCTCCGCGGTCTCGCCGATCTCCACGAAGCCTGCCACCAGCGCATAGTTGCCGTCGCCATTGGCGTATTTCGTCAAAAGCATCTTTCCATTGTGCTGTACAGCGGCCAGTACGGCAGGCGCGATCTTTGGAAATACCATATTCCCGCACACCGGGCAGTGCATCATGCGCTGTTTGTCGTCGTGCACCATTTGCGCGCCGCAGCGGCCGCAAAACCGGTTGTCACGATACCATACATACAGATGGTGTGCTGTCATACCTGCAAGCGCCTCCTGCCGGGGCGACATCTTATGATTGATATACCTCGTCGACTCCCAGCAATACGCGGGAAGCTGCGAAAATTCATTCTTTGTTTTACACACGCACAGAAAATAATCCGTGCGCTGCGCGCCGTCCAGTATGGCAAACAGATATTGCAGACTCTGCAATCCCCAAAGATCTGCTCCGGCATCTGCCTCCCGCAAAAGTTCCTCATAGCGCGGAAAACGATCGCCCTGTTCCTCATGGATAATACAGTAGTTCCCGTTCCACACACAGATGATCGCGCTGTCCTTCTCAGGTTCACGTTTTTCGTACGCGTTCCAAAATCTTTTTGGTGAAATCTCCTGTATCATTTCTCTCCTCCTTTGTCAGACTACTCCTCCGGCAGCGGTTTGATCACCTTTCGATAAGTCAGTATCAGACAGATTGTAGAAATGAGACAGGACATAAGCTCCGCGATCGGGAAGCTCCACCAGATCAGATCCAGTCCGCCGATCTTAGCCAGAATATATGCAGCCGGAAGCAGCACGACCAGCTGTCTTGCTACAGATACATACAGGCTGTACATACCGTTACCCACTGCCTGGAATACAGCACCTGCCACGATACAGAACCACGCGATCAGGAAATGCAACGCGATGATCCGTAGCGCCGGCACACCGATGCCAAGCATGTTTTCTGACGCATCAAAGAGCATCAGCAGAGTCTCGGGCATTGTCTGGAATGCAAGAAAACCAAGCAGCAACAGGCAAAACGCGATCAGCCATCCCCACTTGATCGTGCGGATCATACGGTGCTTTTTCCGTGCGCCATAATTGTATGCCACGATCGGTATGATTCCGTTGTTCAGTCCAAACACCGGCATAAAGAAAAAGCTCTGCAGCTTGAAATACACACCGAACACAGCTGCTGCCGTTGCTGATAGTCCGACCAGAATGAGATTCATTCCATAAGTCATAACCGAACCGATGGACTGCATGATAATCGATGGCAATCCAACCTTATAGATCGTGCCGATGATCTTTACGTCCGGGCGAAATCCCCGGATGCGCAGTGTAATATCTTCGTTCTTTTTCAGATTATAGACCAGTGATATAATACCTCCGACGGTCTGCCCGGTAACCGTTGCCACTGCGGCTCCGGCTACACCCATCCTGGGTAATCCGAAATATCCGAAGATCAGGATCGGATCCAGAATGATATTAATGATCGCGCCGGCCATCTGCGAAACCATCGTGAAAAATGTCCTTCCGGTTGCCTGCAGGAGACGCTCAAAAATAAACTGCGCATAGAGACCGAACGATGCCGTCATAACAATGGTCAGATACTGCACGCCCAGATCCATGATCTCCATCGGTGCATCTTTGATCTGACTCGCATAGAACGGTCTGACTGCCAGGATTCCGATCATCAGAGTCACCAGATAACTCATCGCAGAGAGAAAAATACCATTCATTGCAGCCTTATTCGCTCTCTCATAATCTTTCTCACCCAGAGATTTTGACAACAGCGAATTGACTCCGACGCCGGTTCCCGCCGATATCGCAATGATCAGCGTCTGCAACGGAAACGCCAGGGAAACTGCTGTCAGCGCGTTCTCACTGATTCGCGATACAAAAATACTGTCCACTACGTTGTACATCGCCTGCACCAGCATGGAAAGCATCATGGGAAGTGAAATGTTTAATAACAACCTGCCCTCCGGCATTGTTCCCATCTTATTTTCCTGTCTTACCTCTTCCAAGATCGTTCCTCCATCTTATTCATCCAGTGCCAGTTTTTTCACGGAAACAAGCGCATTTTTTACTGGCGGCAGAGAGATCAGGATCAATGTGATCACACCCTCGATACCGATGTAGCTCAGGTTATATACCGCTGAGTACGCAGCCGGATTCCAGCCATCCCATGCATAGTATGCAAAGAAGATACAACCGGATAAAAATGCAAATACCCATCGTCCGAAAATGCCCAGCACATAGCCTTTTTGCAGACCGTTTTTGCTGTTTGCGAAAAAACCGGACACACCCAGCGCGCCGAATGCCAGCGGATAATCCACGATCAGCTGAGGCAGGCTTAAGATATACGGGTCAATGATCAACTGTAACATACCGTAAGCAACGCCGGTCAGGATACCTACATACGGGCCGTACCAGTATCCGATCAGCACGATAAAGAGCATACTGCACAGTGTAACGGAACCGCCCATCGGAGCGTCAAACAGCTTGATCATGGATGTGACCGTTGCAAGCGCCATCGCCATCGCTGAAAACATGATCTGTCTGGTGGTGATGCGCTTTCCGCCCTTTCCGCTGCGACGCACGATCCATACTGCCAGACCAATGCACAAAAGACCTACAATGACCAGTGTCGCATAGCCGAGCGCAGTCGGCTGATAACAAACCTCATCCCAGTCATTCACATACTGGGTAGCAAACAATTTCCACATCATTTTATCCTCCTGTTGTAAGTTGTAAATAGAAATGCCGCACAGTAAAACACGCTGTGCGACAGTATTCTACGACTTATATTAAAAAATGTCAACTTACTCCAGTATCGCCGCCAGATCCTCCATCGACTTCTCACCAAGCAAGGTCTTTTCTTCATTGATGACGACCATCGGCACACGCTCGATCTTGTATTTTTCCACAAGATCAGGATAGAGATTGGCATCGATCATCGTAGCGGTCAGTTTCGGGCTCATCGCTGCCAGATGCTGCGCCCCGATCACCGTCGCCGCACAGTGATGACAGGCGAGAGATACAAAGATCTTCATATCTGAATCATTCTTCAGCTTCGTGAGCTTTTTCTGTGTCCACTTATCCACAGGCTGTCCGGGTCCTGCTACATTATAGCAGCCCAGTACAAAGGAATTCATTTCCTTTCCTCCCGGTACACCGTAAAATGCCACTCCCGTGTATGCGCCGTCCTTGTACAGTCCCATGGCGGGCGTGCGTCCGTCAGCGTCAAACTCCGCCTGCGCCTGTACATTTTCACCTTTTTCATACACGCGCACGGATACATGCTCCCCGAGCGTTTCCACATCAAACAACAGAGAAAGAAGCTCCCTGCTCTTTTCCTCCGCTGCATCCACGATCGCCACGATCTCCAGATCCTCTGTCAGCTTTCCAAACACACCCCTGATCTGCCCTCGCAGATCATCATCTAAAAGTGCGGACGCCCGCGGAATATCTGTATAATCTCCCATCCTTTTTCCTCCCTTTTCAAAACACGCCGCCATGCAGCTTTCCAATGATCTGCATGGCGGTTTTTACACTGTGTATCTGACTTCTTTACAACATGCCTACCAGGTCAAGGCTCGGCTTTAACGTCTCAGCACCGGGCTTCCATTTTGCCGGGCATACCTGATCGCCGTGCTCCCGCACAAACTGTGCTGCCTGAAGCTTGCGTAAAAGCTCCTCCGCATTACGGCCGATACCCATATTGTGAATCTCGTATGCCTGGATCACACCGTCGGGATCAACGATAAATGTTCCGCGAAGCGCCTGTCCGTCCTCCTCCACAAGCACATCGAACTGACGGGAGAGCTTCCACGCCGCATCGGAAAGCATCGGATATCTGATCTTTTTGATCGTATCGGAAGCATCAGCCCATGCCTTATGCACGAAATGGCTGTCCGTAGATACGGAATAGATCTCACAGCCGGCCTCCTGAAACTCCTCATAATGATCTGCCAGATCACCAAGCTCTGTAGGACATACAAATGTAAAATCTGCCGGATAAAAGAAAAAAATTCTCCATTTTCCTGCATCCGTCTGGTCACTCACCTTGATAAACTCCCCATTCTGATAGGCATCCACCTCAAACGGCTCGATGTTTTTCTCTATAAAGCTCATAGTACACTTCTCCTTTCCTGTGGTCTTTGCATATCGTTATCAGTACCTATTCCTATTTTCTAACAGATTCCAAAAAAAATCAATCTTTTCCTGTCCGAAGTCTTTTATCATTTTCCAAGTTTTGTCTATACCGTTTTTGCTTATTTCTTGATATACTTTAAATAGCGGAGAAGTCGGGGAACTTCTTTGGAAATCATGTGCAAGCGGCGGGATCGCACCTTCACAGTGACACACAGAACAAAATACAGGAGGGTTTTTATTATGGCAAAAGACGGATTAGGAATCTCCAATATGAACGGAGCAACTGATGATGAGAGCAAGAGCTGCGGTTTACAGGATATGAACTGCTTAGAGGGTCAGGAGCAGAAGGATCACAGCATTACCAACATGAACGGCGATACCACAGCAGATGACAAGAGCTGCGGTCTCACCGATATGAACTGCGTACAGTAAAATAGTAACAAAAAATGAACCGCTTGCTATTCCTTTCAGGAACCTGCAAGCGGTTTTTCATGCCTAAAATATGCCCCAGAGCCAGTAGATCAGCCCCAGCAGCCAACTTGTAAAGATGCCGTAGAGAATGACGGGGCCACAGATCGTAAAGATCTTTGCACCGCAGCCAAACACATTGCCCTCACTGCCGCGAAACTCGATGGCAGGCGCCGCCACACTGTTTGCAAATCCGGTGATCGGCACAAGCGCTCCTGCGCCGCCCCACTTTGCAAATGTCGGATAGATATTCAGTCCGGTCAGGAGCACACTCAGGAATACGAGGATCAGCGTGCACCACATCGGCGCCATCTCCTCATCCGCTCCCATCGCCTTCGCCGCGTTAATGATTCCCTGTCCGATACAGCAGATCACACCGCCGACGATAAATGCCTTTGCCATGTTTCCCCACAGGCTGTAGGTCGGTGTCACCTGCTTGACATATTCGTTGTATTCCTGTTGCTGCCTCTGTTTCTCCGGCGGCAACGTATCGTTTTTCATCATATCACATCTCCCTGCCACAGAAACACCGCCGCCCGGATACAATACCCACAACGGCAGTTCCTGTTTTTCTGGTCTTTTGGTGCTATTGTGCCGGATTTTTTCCCTTATTATGCATGCCTCACTAAACTTTTTCTCCTTTCTTCCGATACATATTACATCCGGATAACAAAAACAAGGATAAACCAGGGACGGTAAACTGATTTAGAAAAGGGAAATTTCTAAATCTTTTTATGGTTCTTTTATTTTGCTTTGTAGGGAAACAATCAGAATAATAAAGGTATCCTTCTATAAAGGGAGTGATGTTTTGATTATTCAATCAAGTAATATCAGCATGTCGGGAAGACGTTCGTTTTCTTCCCGTTCGGCTTCCTCACAGTCACTGGTGACCTGGGGAAAAAAATCTTTATCTGCCGTGGGCAGCACAACGTCCGCGCAGTCACAACACGCCATCTACGGTGGAACAAAGGATGGCAGCAGCTTTTCGGACGATCTGTTTGACCGTTTCAGGTCCGGGCAGAAGGTTGATAGTCTGCAGCGTGTAAATCGCGCAGACCGCCTGCAAAATCTGATCAAAATACGGGAGCAGACCTTAAACTATCTTCTGAATCTGCTGTTGGGAAAGGACAAACGAACAGGCAGTTCATCACTATCAGATCTGTACGGAGTAAGCGAGCCTTCCGGCGGACAGTACACTGCAGAGTTTTATTATGAAGAAAATGAGACTACGTCATTTTCCACGGACGGTGTCGTAAAGACCTCAGATGGTCGCGAGATCAGCTTCAACGTCGAACTGACCATGAGCCGTTCGTTTACGCAATACACATCACAGACGATCGATTTTGGATCTCCGCGTTTTATGGATCCTCTTGTCATCAATCTGGACGCGCCCGCTGCCGATGTACAGGATCAGAAATTTTTCTTTGATCTGGACGCAGACGGTCACGAGGAAGCGATTTCCAGGCTTGGTGCCGGAAGCGGTTTTCTGGCGCTTGACAAAAACGGCGACGGTCAGATCAATGACGGCAGTGAACTGTTTGGTGCTTTCAGTGGAAATGGCTTTGCCGATCTGGCAAAATATGATAACGACGGAAACGGTTGGATCGATGAGGCGGACGAGATCTTTGACAAGCTGCTCATCTGGAGCAAAGACGCAAACGGAAATGACCAGCTCGTAGGACTTGGAAAGGCAGGTGTCGGTGCCATATATCTGGGTGCACAGGACACACAGTTTTCAATGAATAATGCTCGGAATCAGGCAAATGCCATGGTACGACAGACCGGTATGTTCTTGTATGAAAACGGCGGTGTCGGAACCATTCAACAGCTGGATCTGGCGACATAACAATACACAGTTCAGCAGCAAGGTGCTTCGACCTGTAATAACACGGTTGCTAGGTAAATCTCTCCCACATGCGCTGTTCATGCAGACCCATCTGCAGCAGCTGCGCCATCTGTTCGTCATAGCGTTCGGGATCGGGATGGTAATATTTAAGCATGTGGGCGAGATGTTTTTCATGACCGTCAGCCGGTGCAAAGTCTTTTATCCACTCATGAACGAGATCGTGCAGCGCTTCTGGCCGAATATCTGCCGGGATCTCGCGGTTCATGAGCTTTCCCAACAATCCGGCGGCATAGTACAGTTCATAGTTTCCTGTCATGATCGATGCCTCAAGATTGCATTTGATCACGACGCTTTGTCTTGTCAATTCAACATGCATAAAAATATCCCCCTGTGCTTTACTACTCTGTAGTATAGCACGGGGGAATTCTTATTTCAAAATATATTTCTGTTCCGTAAATGTGTCATTTTTATAGATTTGCCAACAAAGAATGTGCCTCGGCACATTCTCGCGCCGAGCGCGGTCGCTTGCGACACAATACATCTTCGCGCGAGTGCGCATCCTGCCGGAGGCTTTTGTCGTATAGGAGACGAAGTTTCCTATACGACAAAAAGCCGGAGCCTACGGCTCCAGCCCATGAAAGAAATACCAGAAAGCACCGCTCATCTTGCCAAGCGCCATCATGATCATATAAAACGACATACCGCTTTTCACATTCAGCCTGCGAAATAAAACAGGAAAAATACTGAGTACCTCGGCCAGAGCCGCCGACACGCATCCGACAAACATGCCCGCACACAGGCCCCACAATACGACAAACCAGTAGCCCACGTGCAGTGTCAGATCCGGATACTCAGAAAATATTCCGCTGCTGATGATACCTGAAATGATCATCCATTCATAGAACTTCAGCAGACGGATCGTATGACTGCTGCCGATCATGCGCGGGTAAATACCGATCTTCAAGAGAAATGCCAGTACGCCGGCGGAAGTCGCGGACCCCGCAGCGATACCAAACAGGAGCCATGCAATCCATGCCAGTATCGCGCCCCCGCTCATCCCTGCTTCTCCTCTGCACATGTTTTTGAGTCACCACCAGCTTTTTTCTGTTGATCCTGTCTTTTTTCCTGCTGATCATTTCGGGTCTGGTTTTGCTGGTTTTGCTGCTCCTTCTGCCGGATGCGCTCAATCGTATCCTCCACATCCTGCTCATATTTGCTCACCTCGACCTGAAGCGGTGTCGGATCATCTTCCTTTTTTCTCAGACTAATATGATTAAAAAAGATCAGGATTCCCAGTGCCAATCCCACAGAATAACCAATCTCAAGTCCCCCAATATGCTCCGGTGCATATCCGATCACCTGCGTATAGATCTGCGCAAACAGATCTACGAGCCCGATGTCATTGTGGAACGCCATGATAGAAAACCCGGAACCGAAAAAGATCACGATCCCGATCAGTGCACTTTTTAAATATCTACCCACGGCAAAGAGTCTCTTTCATATTGCTGACCAGCTCTACGCCGTTTTGCAGGTTTTCTCCGGAACGTACACCCATCACATAATGAACCCCGCCCCAGACAGCTGCCGCGATCGCCAATACCAAAAATACCCGATAAATAAATTTTGCCATATACATCACACTCCTTTTTACAGGAGCATGTGCATATGGCAAAACTTTTATACCTTATACATTTTTTAATGCTGAAAGTAATGCTCTTGTGATCGCACTACCCACAACAAAGCACAACAGTGCCTCGACAAGTCCGTTGATTCCCACGAATCCCAGCACAAACAAAAACGGATTTGCAGCGCCAAGCATACTCACAAAGCCCTGTATGTAATCTGTCTGATAGAAGAAGATCACAATACAACTCATGAAAAATAACGTGTTCATAAACGGACAGCATAAATTCGCAACGACCGTGTTCAATGACTTATTACGGGAAATCTTTTTCATTCCCTGATAGATCAGGCCTGTCAGCAAGCCCATCAGCGTGCGTGTCACCACACAGGTCACAAAGGTTTTCACCGGACTGATGGAAAGCAGCATCGCACCAAAAGGGCTCATGCCGAAGCACTGAATAAAGCTGGTGATTCCGAACACTGCACCGAGGATCATACCTCCAACCGGACCTAAGATCACGGCTCCGACTGCTACCGGAATGACGATCAGTGTAATCTCAAGTCCTCCGGTACGGATATAGCCAAGCGGCGTAAATGCCAGAATCAGTACGATCGCAGTGAGCATAGCAATCTGAACCATCCAGGTCGTTTTTGTTTTTCTATCGTTCATGATAAATCCTTATTTTGCAGCAGCGTTTGCTTTGATCGCCTCGGTCAGAGCAGGAACGATCTTGTTCAGATCTCCTACGATACCGTAATCAGCTACATCAAAGATCGGAGCATCTGCATCCTTGTTGATCGCGATGATCAGATCAGACTCTTCCATACCTGCTACGTGCTGGATCGCACCTGAGATACCGATTGCAAAGTATACGTTCGGACGAACGGTCTTTCCGGTCTGTCCTACCTGATAATCCTGTGCCTTCCAGCCATTCTCAACAACGGCACGTGAGCAGCTTACCATTCCGCCGAGAGCCTCTGCCAGATCGTCTAACATCTTGAAGTTCTCTGCACTGCCGACTCCACGTCCGCCGGATACAAGGATCTTAGCGTCCATGATGTTCTGAACCTGTCCGACTGCCTTAACGATCTCCTGGATCTCAACATATCTGTTGTTCGGAGTAAATCCGGGGTTGTACTCGATGATCTCTGCCTTTGCGCCCTCAATCTTGTCGATCTTCTGCATAACACCGGGACGAACGGTAGCCATCTGAGGCCGGTTGTCCGGACATGCGATCGTAGCGATGGTGTTTCCGCCGAATGCGGGACGGGTCATCAGTAACTGGTTGTGCTTCTGCTCATCCTCTTTTCCGGGAGTAGCTACAAGCGGGAAATCACCGATCTCAAGAACGGTACAGTCTGCGGTCAGACCGGTTGCAACTCTTGCGGATACGGTAGGTCCAAGGTCACGTCCGATCGCGGTTGCGCCTACTAACATGATCTCAGGTTTATACTCATTGATCACAGATGCCAATGCGTGTGCGTAAGGCTCTGTTCTGTAGGTCTCCAGCTCTGGATCGTCTACTACGATCACCTTGTCTGCGCCATACTCAGCCAGCTTATCACATAATCCCTTCACGTTTGATCCGAGAAGGACTGCGGTAACGTCGGTTCCTAAATCTGCTGCCAGCTCTTTTCCTTTTCCGAGCAGCTCGTAAGCGATGGAGCTGATCTCGTTGTCTACCTGCTGTGCGTAGATAAATACGCCCTTATATTCTTCTAAACCCATTTTACTTTCACCACCTTTATTAGATAACGTGTTTCTCGGTTAATTTGCTCATGATATAGTTTACTGACTCTGTCGGGTCAAGTGCAACCTTCTCGCCGGCACCCTTACGAACCTTGTCGGAAGCCTTTGCGATCTTGGTGGGTGATCCCTTCAGACCTAAGTTGGAGTCATCGACATCCTTTAAGTCTGCTCTGCCCCATACAGTAACCTCTTTGTCATAAGCATCGAAGATTCCGCCGGGAGTCATGTATCTGGGAGTGTTCAGCTCTGATAATGCAGTGATCAGGCAGGGCATCTTAGCCTTTAACATATGATATCTGTCCTCATACTGACGCTTTACGATCACACTGTCGCCGTCGATCTTGATATCCTCTGCGTAAGAGATCACGGGAAGTCCTAAATGCTCAGCGATCTGAGGACCTACCTGAGCGGTATCACCGTCGATTGCCTGACGTCCGGTAATGATCAGATCATAATCGATGTTGCGAAGTGCGCCTGCGATGGTAGTAGAGGTAGCCCATGTATCAGCTCCGCCTAATACTCTGTCAGTTACGAGGATCGCATTGTCTGCGCCCATAGCCAGTGCCTCGCGAAGTACATCGTCAGCCTTGGGAAGACCCATGGTAAGTACGGTAACCTCTGCGCCGTTCTGCTCTTTGATTCTAAGTGCTGCCTCTAATCCGGCTTTATCATCCGGATTCATGATTGCAAGCATAGCTGCTC
>JBJEML010000067.1:0-10934 GCA_051879675.1 Lachnospiraceae bacterium
GCTGTCTGTGGACACACCTGCATAGCAGGTGGTTTATTAAAAGACTGCTATACAAGAGAAGCTGCCATCGTTATAACGATGACAGCTTTTCCTCAATGACAATTTTCTGTTTCAAAAAGCCCTTCGCGTCAGTTATATTTTTGTAAATATTTTCCTAAATGGCACATATATTTAGAACAGATAACGATGATCCGGAGTTGACATGAAAGAATTTTTAAATCTGCCCACACATCCTCCTTATGTACATACTGTAAAGATCAAACTGGCCGCACTTCTGGTGTGCGTCTGTGTCCTGCTCGCTGGAGCATTTATTTATCTGCCCGGTGTCGTCAGTGTCTCGTCCTCCGTCAACGGGCGGGATCTTCCCATCTACTGCGTGCAGACCGACAAGCCCCAGATTGCCTTAACCTTCGATGCTGCATGGGGGAATGAAGACACGGCACAGATTCTGTCCATTTTAGAAAAGCATAACGTAAAAGCAACCATTTTTATGACAGGCGGCTGGGTGGAATCCTACCCGGATGACGTGAAAGCGATCCTCGCTGCCGGTCACGATATCGGCAACCACAGCGAAAACCACAAAAACATGAGTCAGCTCAGCACCAACCAGATGCGCTCAGAGCTGATGGAAGTCCATGATCGTGTCAAAAATCTGACCGGCTATGAGATGACCCTGTTCCGCCCGCCCTACGGTGACTACTCCAACGAGGTCATCCAGACCGCGACCTCACTGGGCTACTACAGTATTCAATGGGATGTGGATTCCCTCGACTGGAAGGACTACGGCGCAGACTCCATCGTGGACACCGTATGCAATCATAAACACCTCGGTAACGGCTCCATCATCCTGTGCCACAACGGAGCAAAATATACCGCGCAGGCGCTGGATACGCTCATCACCACGCTGCAGAATAAGGGCTATGAGTTTGTGAAGGTGTCTGACCTCATCTATAAGGAAAATTATACGATGGATGTGGAGGGGCGGCAAATTCCGAACGGAAACTGAGGATACAAATCATGTATATACGAGTTGTACGAAAATACGCCGCCCACATATTGTGAGCGGCGTATTGTATTCATTTTTCGATTATTTTACTACAATCTTAACTACTGCTGACGTTGCCTGATACTTGTCAGTAGCTGCAGCTTTCACATTGATCTTATATGTTCCCTTAGGTGTTCCCTTCTTAACTGTTACCTTACCGCTCTTACTTACGCTGATATATTTTTTACCGGAAGCAACTGAATAAGAAAGCATGCCCTCTGCTTTTGCTCCGATCTGGAAACTCTTGGATGCTTTTTTTAGTACAGATGCCTTATATGAAGCAGTTTTCTTGGTGAGCTTTATGGTCTGCTTGTCCTTAACAGCTGTTGCTCCATCTAACAAGGAACTTGTGTCAGAAATAAATAATGAGACAGCAGTCTTTAAGTTTTCATCTCCCTTGGTAACTCCCTCCGGGAAATAAATAATATCAGATATCCAAAAATCATTTTTCTTCAACTGCTGAGATAAGCCCTCATATACCGGATAGTATTCTGAATACGGGAACAACGGTTCCGGACACGCCTCATCAACCAGATTCCATGCAAAATTTGCTTCGCCTACAAAATTAGGTGCAATACCAGCTTTTTCTGAATTCGCCACAATTGAACCATCAGCAGACAAACAAAACACTTCCGACATATTATACTCTTGCTTCTCTACATTTACACCATACACACGTGAGATAGCTATCTGCCCATTGTCCTTGAACTCACTGTTGGCGTAATCAATGTAAAAGTCCGAACCGGCATTGATCACATAAACCACATCCGTGTCAAGCCCAAACGTCGAAAACATGGAGTCCGCAATAAAAGCATCCAGCTCCGCCTTCTTTGCATCGGATAATTTCATTTTTTTTGCCTCTGTTGCCACTACGGTAGTGTCAAAAACTACCTTTGTCAACAAGGAGGATGTTTTTATGAAATTTTACAGAAAATTTTGTATGTTTTTGCTAATATTCGCTCTGTTCATCATAACTCCGGGTATTGCAAAAGCCGAAACCGTTTCTATCAACAACAACGCTTATCCCGTCGGAATGGCTTCTTCCGATCTGGATAAACTGGCAAAGTATTTTGTGAATCAGGCACAATCCAAAGCCGATGCCATTGTCATCAAATACACCGGTTCGGAAGACTTTAACCAAATGTTCTCTCCCATTTCATGCAAAAGAGTATATATCAACGTCAAGAGATATTATTATGTGCCTCTTTTTCACAAATATGTTCATGATAATTGTAACGATTACAGTTTTGGTGGCGGACGTCTCATGGCTACCTTCAAAGAATACTATGATCCCACCGCAAAGATCATGGCATATTATGATATCACGTACACGGATTTTACCGAGACAGATGCCTTTATCAAACAAAAAGTAAGTGAACTTGGCGTGGATACCAAATCCTCTCTTACAGACTACGAAAAGGTAAAAATCATTCATGATTTCGTCTGTGAACAGATTGAATCCAAGAATTTTATCGGTGACAGCACATACGACTGCAGTGAATATCTCGCAATAAAAGAAGGGACCGGGAACTGCCAGATTCACAGCAGACTGTTCCAGCGAATGTGCAAATTTGCAGGCGTTACCGCCGATGTCGTTTGCGGTATGGCCGGAAACGAAGGTCACATGTGGAACCGCGTGTTATTGGATGGCAAATGGTATATGGTTGACTGCACCTTCGATGACACTAACGATTCACAGATATGCAATTATGATTATTATCTGTTTTCTTTGGACAATACTCTCTATATGCCATATCTATATGAATATGGCAATAGCGATATCAAAGAAAAACCAAGCTTGAAGGGTTACTGTACCGGTTCATCGATCTCTGATCTGAAATGGGCAGATACAACCTGCAAGATCAAGATCAGTAACTCTAAGATCACTTTGGCAAAAGGCAAATCCAAGACAATCAAGCTTACTCCCGGCGTAAGTAATCTAAAATGGAAGTCAAGCAATACAAAGGTTGCCAAAGTGAACCGTAACGGAAAGATCACCGCCATCAAAAAAGGAACTTGCTACATTTCTACTCAATATAATGGCATTACATACAAATGTAAGGTGACCGTAAAATAACAACTTTTTGTATTCCATGTTCTTGTGTGTCAGGATGGTTGGTATAGTACACAATGGGATGCGGAGGGACGCCAGATACCGGATGCCAGCTAACAAGAATGTATTTCATATTGAATGAAACAAAAAAGGATGTGCCTTTGCACATTCTTTTTTGTTTCATCAGATGGTGTAATAAAAAAATATATTCCGAATAATTCAATGATAAATTTTCTTTTATTCGAGTAAGAATCAGTTCAATTCCTTTGATATTTGTTACCATATATTTTTTATCAAGCAAATCTTTTAGATCTTCTTTCTGTTCATTCGTCAATTTTAATGTCTGGACGAATGTAACAAGTGCACTATCTGCCACACTTTTACTTATATAATCATGTTGTACACACAAACTGTCTATGAGCAAGGAGATGCTTGAAAACGTATCTTTGCCATATGACGTAAATGAAATCTGCTGAAGCATCGAACAAACTTTTGATCATCTATTTTAATTATATCGTTTGTTTTTGCAATTCCACGTTTATTGTCTTCATGAAAAGAAACAATCAGTTCCTCAAACGATGCTAATATTATACCCACTGCATTCTTTTCCGTCAATTGTCTGTGAATTTTCATCATGGTAAATCACCACGGACAGCAATCGTATTTCGTATCATATAGAAGTTGAATGACTATGATCTACTGATTTTTTTGCTCAATCCAGCAAGTGTCTGTCTCATAATAGAAAACGCAGTTACGGGTAAATCGTTTTACTCATAACTGCGACTTTTTTGACATTCAATCTGAGAGACCAAATCCTTTTTCGTGTTTTTATAAAAAGGCATCGTAGCATATGCGTTGGTCACTGCAACCGCCTCACAGAATCCCTCTCAACAATATCCGCGTCGAACTCATAATTTGCATCAAAGAACGGGTCGCGAATCATGCGAAGCAGCGTCTCAGAGGCTTTTTTGCCCAACTGCTCCATCGGATGAGGAACAGTCGTGATTCCAATCTCGCTCATCGTTGCAAGGTTTGCATTGTCCACACTGGCAAGCGAAATATCCTGCGGCACACGAATACCTGCCTTTTTGAAAATATCCAGCACACCATACGCCACCAGATCATTATAACAAAATAGAGCCGTACAGTCTTTGGAACGCTCAAGAATACGAGAAGCCTGTTTCCCAATCTGGGAAGTATCTTCCGTATCCAGCCAAAGGATATTCTGGTCTTTGATATCCAGACCGGCATCATACATTGCATCCGCAAACCCGGAATAGCGAAGTCGTCCCTGCAGATCATCAAGCTTAAAAATGCCGGCAATCTTTGTATGCCCCATGTCGATCAGATATTTTGTCATCTTACGTCCCACCATGTAATCATTGAGTGATACATGCGGAATCTGCAGTTCCGGATAAAAACTGTTGAGAAATATGATCGGAATCCGCCGTTTCATAACCTCACGATAAAGATTCAGGTTCGGATTTGGAATTGCGCTCTTTGTTGTCTCCGTAATGATTCCGGACACCTCATCTCTACTCAAAATATCCTCTAAAATTGTCTTTTCACGCCCATGCTGGTTATTTGTAAATGCAATCTGTACAGAATATCCGCTGTCCACAAGCACATTCTCAATGCCCTGTATCATTCGCGGAAAAATGTATCCGTCCACATATGTCGTTATCACTGACACACGCATCTTTTTTGCAAGGTTTGTCTGTCGGTTATCATTGACATATGTACCACTCCCCCGGACACTGCGCAGGATTCCCTGCTGTTCGAGCAATCCGATCGCACGACGCACAGTCTGTCGGCTCACGCCAAACATCTCCCGCAACTCATTCTCTGAATACATTTTTTGACCGGCACGCAGTTCCTTGTTCTGGATCTGATCATTGATCCACTTAGCCAGCTCTACATATTTCGGAGCTGCTTTTTCTGTCTTCATTTTACTATTCTCCTCGAAAAACTGCCATATCCCTGTTCTGACACATGGCAGGCTCTAAAATAACAAAGGCTGCCCGGTCATCAGGCAGCCCTTATTGTATTGATAAAATTTAGCCTTTCTTTCTCTTAGACAGTACATCAACTGTAACCGCGCCAAGAAGAACTGCACCTTTTACAATTTTCTGAATATCAGTAGACCATCCATACAGCGACATACCGTTATTCAGGATACCCATGATAAACGCACCGACAACTGCTCCGACAATTGTTCCGGCACCACCGGCTACGGCAGCACCACCGATGTAGCAGGATGCGATCGCGTCCATCTCAAATCCGTCACCGGCCTTCGGTGTAGCGGAAGCATTACGTGCAGAGAGCACGATACCTGCAACTGCACTGAGAACACCCATGTTAGTGTATACCCAGAAGAATACCTTTCTGGTATCAATACCGGAAAGCTGAGCAGCTTTTCTGTTTCCACCTAACGCGTAGATCTGACGACCTGCAACAGTCTTCTCTGTAATAAAAGCGTAGATTCCAACTAAGACACCCATCAAAAGAAGTACAAACGGAAGTCCGTTATGAGTAGCTAATTTCATAAAGAAGAACCAGATGATAAACAGCATGACAGCATCTTTCAATACAGTCTGCCATACAGGATTGGTAGCAAAGTTGTATTTTTTCTTTGTTGCGATAGAACGAATCTCCGAAAAAATCAGTGCAAGTGACGCGATGATAGCAACAGCAACCGTTACCAGATCCAGCGTTCCTGAACCGAAAGGTATTTTAACGGTAGGAAGGAAACCTGCTCCGATAAATACATAGCTGTCCGGAAGGGGACCCTTTGTCTGAGCCTGTAACAAGGTATATGTAAGACCACGACCCATTAACATGGTTGCAAGCGTTACTACGAAAGGAGGGATTCCAAGGTATGCAACAAAGAATCCTGCAAAAATACCAACAACCAGACCAATGACCAGTGCTGCAAGAATAGCAGCCCAGATACTCATCTTATAGTCAACGATCATAATACCTGCCACAGAACCGGTGACTGCAACAACGGATCCGACACCAAGGTCGATGTTACCGGTCAATACACAGAGCAACATACCTACGGCGAGAATGACTACATATCCATTCTGCATAACCAGATTGTTTACATTCGTAGAGGAAAGGTTTGCACCTTTTGTCAATACTGCAAAAATAAGATAAATTGCGACAAGAGCAAGGAACATTCCATACTGCTTCATGTCAAGATTAACAGTTTTCTTCTTTTCCATGGTTTAAGCTTCCTTTCTGTTATGCGCCATAATTGATTGCATGATCTTTTCCTGAGTAATTTCGTCTTTATTCAATTCACCTGCGATCTCACCGTCGTTGATCACATACGCTCTGTCACAGGTACCAATGATCTCAGGCATCTCCGAAGAAATAACGATGACAGCTTTTCCTGCCTTTGCAAGATCATTTATGATGCAATAGATTTCGTATTTTGCACCTACGTCAATACCACGCGTAGGCTCGTCAAGAATCAGGATATCAGGCTGGGTCAGCATCCATTTTGCCAATACGACCTTCTGCTGATTACCACCGGAAAGCGATCCCACAACCTGTTCAATGGAATTCGCTTTTACATTGATTTTCTCCTTATATTCTCCTGCCGCAACGATCTCATCGCTTCCTTTGATGACACCGTGATTAGAAAAATAATTCGGGCGGGCAGCAAGGACCATGTTCTCCTTGATATCGCCAATTAAGATCAAACCGTTGCCCTTACGATCCTCAGACACGTATGCGAGCTTGTTGTCAATCGCATCCTTGACCGTCTTCATCTGCACTTCTTTGCCATGGATAAATGTTTGTCCGGATATTTTCTGACCGTAGCTGTGACCAAAGAGACTCATTGCCAGCTCAGTACGTCCTGCGCCCATAAGTCCCGCAAGCCCGACAACCTCACCGGCCTTGACATGCAGATTAATATTTTTAAGCATCTGACGATTTGCATCGTCCGGATGATATACATTCCAATTTTTTACTTCAAAAATCGTATCTCCGATTGTCACGCCTTCGCGCACCGGATAACGGTTTGTCATCTCACGACCAACCATTCCCTTGATAATACGATCCTCATTGTATTCATCAACACCTTTGTACAATGTCTCGATCGTCTTACCGTCTCGAATGATCGTTACTGCATCGGAAACATATTCGATCTCATTTAATTTATGAGAGATAATGATACAGGTAATTCCATGATTTTTCAGCTCCAGCATGATATCCAGAAGCTTTTTACTTTCCTCATCATTCAGGGAGGCGGTAGGCTCATCCAGGATCAATAACTCTACCTTCTTTGCCATCGCCTTTGCGATCTCGATCAGCTGCTGCTTGCCGACACCAAGCGAGCTGACAGGCACATTGACATCCTCATTTTCAAGACCAACCTTTGCAAGCATCTCCTGTGCGTGCTTTCTGGTCTTTGTCCAGTCGATCACACCCTTAAAACGGGTCTGCTCATTTCCCAAAAACACATTCTCAGCTACTGAAAGCAGTGGGCTCAGCGCCAGTTCCTGATGAATGATAACGATTCCTTTTGCTTCTGAATCTTTCAGGTTATGAAACTTATTTTCCTCTCCTTTATACAGTACTTCACCGGAGTAAGTGCCATAAGGATATACACCGGAAAGAACATTCATAAGCGTTGACTTACCGGCTCCGTTCTCACCGCAAAGAGCGTGAATCTCACCTTTTTTTACTTTCAGATTCACATCATCAAGTGCTTTCACACCGGAAAACTCTTTTGTGATGTGATTCATTTCCAAGATATAATCCGACATACATTATGCTCCTTCTCTCAGATTATGTTAAAAGAGGTGGCAACATACAGCCGCCACCTCTGCTATACTGTTTGAATTACTCAGCTAACTGCTCCTCTGTGTAGTATCCAGTATCTACAAGAATCTCTTTGTAGTTGTTCTTATCTACCGGCTGAGGCTCGCAAAGGTATGAAGGAACAACGATCACATTGTTATTGTACTGCTCTGTATCGTTGATCTCAGGCTCTGCGCCCTCAAGAACTGCCTGTACCATGGTTACACACTTAGAAGCCAGAATACGGGTATCTTTTGCAATAGACATTGTCTGCTTTCCGGAGATGATGTGCTTGGTAGCCATAAGCTCAGCATCCTGTCCTGTGATCAAAGGCCAGTTTGCCTCTGTATATCCAGCACCCTCAAGAGCTGCCATACATCCGTATGCTAATCCGTCATAAGCGGTTGCACAGATGTCAAGTTCCTCGTCAGCATAGTAACGTGTAAGAAGGTCCTCACATCTCTTCATAGCGGTCTGCTGATCCCATCTCAAAGTGTTGTTAGAATCGAAATCTAACTGACCTGACTTACATACCAGAGAGCCGTCATCAAGGTAAGGCTGGATCTGCTCCATCAGACCTGCGTAAAGCATATGAGCATTGTTATCATCAGGTGAACCCATGAATAACTCGATGGTCTGAGGATTTGCGGGATCAAGTCCGGCATTGTCAACAATGTACTTACCGATTGCAGTACCAACGCCCTTGTTATCGAAGGTTGCGTAGTAAGAAACTGCATCAGTGTCCATTAACAGACGGTCATAAGCGATTACCGGAATGCCGGCATCCTTTGCCTGCTTCTCAACGTTTACAAGTGCAGAAGAATCGATAGATGCGATAACTAAGCAGTTAACGCCGGCAGCGATCATGTTCTCGATCTGAGAAACCTGAGCCTGTACATCGTCCTCAGCATACTGAAGATCTACTTCGTATCCAAGAGCCTCTAACTGCTCTTTCATGTTCGCACCGTCTTTGATCCATCTCTCTGAAGACTGGGTAGGCATTGCTACGCCGACCTTCTTGCCGTTAGCCTCTGCTGCAGGAGCGTCTGCTGCAGGAGCGTCTGTCTTTTCCTCTGTCTTCTCTGCTGCAGGAGCGTCTGCTGCAGGAGCAGATGCGTTGTTGGAGCCACATCCAACGAGCATGGTAGCTACCATTGCTACGCTGAGTAAAGCGCCTAAGATTTTCTTTTTCATTTTCTTGGTCCTCCCTCATATTGGTTAATTGATGTGTACAGTCAACTTGTATTCACCTCGCCAAAGTTGTACGCTTCATTCGCTTTGTACATTTTTTCATTAACAAGATCCCATCCGGAACATCGGTTTTGAAATGTTGCATGAAAAAAGAGGTTTTCAACAAATTTTTATGTACATTTTGCTGTGATTTTTTGTCTCACAACATGTCTATATTATATAAACATCTGCATCATTCGTCAAGGTCTTTTTTCAAAATATGTACATTTCATCGAAGTTGTACGCATACAACTTTGACAAAAAAGAAACCGTCGCAATCTGCAGCGGTTCCCTCTTCACCTATGTAGCCCTATTCATTTTCCCCAGTTTCACTCTCGCCCTCAATCTTTTTCATCGTACTCTCCAGACGCTTCCGATCCTCCTCGCGGGCAAAGGCGAGCTGCTGCTCTTTTTGCATACGCAGCATCTCATCATGCTCCTGATGCAAAAAGATCCTGACACCGATGCCGGAGATCAGCATGCAGAGCAGTGTCAGCACGCCGGAGCCAAGCAGTATCCGGTACGCAAAACCGTCTATCTTGCCGGTCACAGAACCGATATCGAACAGCAGCAGTACAGCCGCCAGCAACGTCACGAGCGAAATTGCCAGCACGACCGCCCATACCTTTTTTCTCATAATATGAAGCTGCATCGCCTGCTGGAGCATAACGACTGCTACAGCGAGCACCAACAGTCCTACAAAAACTGCGATCTGTGCAACAAGCTGCCCGGCGCGTGCGAGTGCAGAGCCACCAAGGATCACGATCAATGCACCGCCTGAAAAGCCGTAATCATGCATACTGCGATACGCTTCCGTCACAAAATATTTCACGATCAGGCCGATTCCGAGTGCGATCAGAATCGCACTGATCATATAGATCAGATAGACTTCCTTTATGCCGTCCACAAAGAGCATGACACCGCCCACAAGAATAAACAGTGCTGCCACTGTCGCAAGAAAAATCGTCCCCAGTCTTCCGGTCGTCTGTGTGAGCTGATCCTGCGGCATCACGTAGGGTCTTTTCTTTTTGTTTTCCTTTATTTCCATCTCCTATGCCTCGTATACGATTTTTTTTGCCAGTGCTGCCGCCGCTTCTTCTCCCTCATAATATGCTAAAATTGCAAGTCCGAAATCAATGGCGGTTCCCATGCCGCGGCTCGTGATGATATTACCATCACGCACGGCTGATTCATAGGTCACATCCGCTCCTGTGAGCTGATCCTCCATGCTGGGATAACAGATTGCTTTTTTTCCCTCCAGCAATCCGAGTTTTCCGAATACAGTCGGTGCTGCACAGATCGCCGCGATCAGCTTGCCTCCCTCATATGCCTTTTTCAACTGCTCGCACACGCCTTCATGCGCTCCGAGATTGATCGTACCGGGCATACCACCGGGGATTACAAGTGCATCGTAGCTGTCAAAATCAGCATCCTCGTACAGCAGATCCGCCACTACCGTCACACGGTGTGAGCTCGTCAGTTCTTTTTTTCCGGTCACGGAAATAATATCGCAGGTTATGCCGGCACGCCGCAGAAGATCCACAACTGTCAGCATTTCCACCTCCTCGTAACCGTTTGCCACCATCATTCCTACTTTTTTATCACTCATGATATACACACTCCTTTACCGCAAAATTCTTTTCAAATACAAGTCAAGTATGACACAACCTGCCACTTTTTTCAATATCCGCAGTACATCCTTCGTGCGGGCACGCGCGGAAAACGCGTAGATCAGCCAATCGAGTAGGAGGCGGTGACTAACCGCCGTCCTCTCACACCACCGTGCGTACC
>JBJEML010000068.1:0-10813 GCA_051879675.1 Lachnospiraceae bacterium
GTTTTTGTTCTCAGTCATTATGTATCACCCTCCAATCATTCCATATAGGGATTGTTTTTCTTTGCTCTGCTCTTATAAACATTATGTTTATTTTTCAGGATAAAATACCGCAACACAAAGAATGACTGAACCATTAAAAACTGCATAAAAGGTGCGCATGCGTGACTTGGTTCAAAAGGAAAGTACTAAATCATTTCTGAATCTTTGAATTTTTCCATAAACTCTGCCAGAGCCATTATCTCTGGCTTTTCAATATCTATACTTTCTTCTCTAAGCTCCTTAATCATTGCCATTACATCATCATCATTTTTAAGACCAAGTCTTTCTGCCTCTCCAGCAAATGCTCTCTGTGCTTCACGAAGTGCATCCATTGAAGAATTCATCATATAGATTCTTCCCGATTCCTCTATGAATAACAGCTTATCACCGTTCTTAATTCCAAGTTTTCTTCTGATTTCCACGGGTATTGTCACCTGACCCTTTGATGTTACTTTTGCCAGTTCCATAGTAAATTCTCCTTTCAAATGTAATGCATTCCTTACTTCCCTTACTATATTAGTATATCTATTTCTCCTACACTTATCAACCCCTTTTCCCTTTTATAGTCAAACTATAATAAAATAATCTAATACTCCAGCCGTTTCAGACTATCCATGGAAAATGTATATTCCGGCGTGTGCAGAGGATCCGTCAATTCATTGACATAGTACCACGGATCGTTATCGTGAGCCGGATTTTTCAGCAGATGAAACTGCTGCGCCGGCATATAACCCTGTGCGAGCAAAAAGGCTTTATTTCCAGAGTCGTTTTCGCAGACGTCAACCACCAGAACGACATGTCCGGGACTGCCGCCGTGAAGGAATACATCACCGGTCAGGATCTCCTCCGGTTCGATCGGAGTTGCCTCACTGTCCATCGACAGCGTTCCTGCATAGGAAAATACCATCTTCATATAGTCCTGAAAACACTCGTAGGAATCATCATAACCGCTCGATGCCACCCAGGAAACCGTATTTCCATTGACTTTGATGCGCTGTCCGTCCCGCCACTTGCTGTATGGTGCAAGAAATCCATTCGTAAAATGGAAAGCAATGCGCTCATACTGACCGGTTTGCAGGAAATACTCCGCATATACGCGCATGACAGAGTCCGCGCACTGCTGGAGATCCTGATTTTCAATCGGCAGATCGAAAACAGCCGCATGTGCACTCTGATTGCCCCTTTCTCTTCCGTCATATAAGAGCACCGGTGCACCGTCCTCTTTCATCGGATAGGAACGCAGGAACTGCGTCAGACTGTCATCCTCTGCCACAGTTCTCGTATAACCTTCCGGAGTATGCACCCTCGTTTCCAGCGTCATTCCTGCCGGATCGATCAACACTTTTTCCTCCGGCTCTTTCATGGAAAGATCTGCCGATTCGGATGTATCTAACGGTTCCGACACAGACACACCCGGATCAGACACAGTCATCTCCTCATTTACATCTGTACGAAATCTTTCACAGCCTGTCAGCATGATGCCCAACGATACCAGCATTCCAAACGGTACCATTCTCTGCATCCATTTTTTTCGCATATTCACCTTATCCCTCCTCATACTGTATGATCTCCTGCGTATATTTTCGCTCCATATCATGCCGTTTTTTCCGGTTTTCCACCGTCTCAAATATAATGGAAAAATCGTAGTCCTCCGGATACAGCTCACTGGCCGCCACATGCAGTTTGACACGTTTATGATTGATATAGATCTTTTTGTCCGGAAGCTGTACCCGTAACACACCTTTCTCATTGACCGGTTCACAGACAATGCCGATCTTTTTGTCCGGGTAGACCATGACGCTGTCGCCCCGCTTGAACTTCTCCGTTAACTCCGTGGTTGGCTTTTGGGATTTCATTTTTGAAATCTTTGCGTGATTTTTGGACTGTAGTGCCGGTTTTTGTTTTGTATTTTTGGGTTGTCCTGTTTGCGCTGTTCCATTGTGATTATTTTCTGCAAATGCATAATTTTCTACCGCTTCTTTTCCGTAGGCAGCCTCGATCGCCACGTTCAGCATCTCCGCAGGCATTCCCAGCCGGTCTGCGATATAAAATGCGCAGCTCTCCCCCGCTTCCCCGATCACCATCTGATAGGTGGGACGAAGTGTTTCCTTATCGAAGGTCATTCTGGCATTGATGATGCCCTCCGCCTTCGCCGCATACTCCTTGACCTCCGGGTAATGAGTGGTCACGAGAAATGTCGCGCCGCTCTTTCTAAGTTCCTCCAGAATGGCGATCGCGATTCCCATGCCCTCTGCCGGATCTGTTCCTGATCCCATTTCATCCATGATCACAAAGCTCTCCCGGTTAATCTCACTGAGCACCGTGAGCACATTTTTGATGTGTGCAGAAAAGGTAGACAGGTTTTCGGACAGATTCTGCCCGTCTCCGATATCGCACAGGTACGAACTGCTCATGCAGATATCCGCCTCCCTGCAGGTGACATGCAGACCGCACTGCGCCATCATACAATTTAACATGACCGTCTTGATCGCCACTGTCTTTCCGCCGGTATTCGGTCCGGTGATGACAATCCCCCGGGTCTGATCTCCGATCTCGAACTGCAGCGGTACATTGACCGCACGATCCATTAGCGGATGTCTGGCATCCTTTAGCACGATCCGCCGCTGCGTATTGATCTGCGGCTCCACTGCCTCCATGTCCATGCTGAGTTTTCCTTTTGACAGGATAAAATCCAGCCGTTCCATCATGGAGATATTCTCATTCATTACATCTGCAGAAGCTGCAACCAACGCTGTTAACGTATATAAAATACGATAAACCTCATTTTCCTCGCTGATCCGAAGCAGCTGCAACTGTTCTGCATACTTTGCCACGCCCTCCGGCTCAATAAACAAGGTACTTCCTGTGGCGGATTGATCGATCACACTTCCCGGTACCTTCTGACGGTATTCCTTTTTGACCGGAAGACATAATCTTCCGCTGCGAAGCGTGCTGTAGTTGTCTGCCATGTACGCTTTATTCATGCGCAGGATCTGCTCAGCTCTCTGCTTCATCTCTTCTTCACATTTTGTGATCTGACCTCGTATTTGTAAAAGCTCTCTGGACGCATAGTCATCAACTGCTCCACCCCGGATCTGCCTCGAGATCTCCTCACTGAGTTCCTCCTGCGCGTCAAAGTTTTCCTCATAAAAGCTCAATGGATTGTCATACAGTTTTCCTCTTTCCAGATAGTCCTTCAGGCGTCGGATTGCCGCCAGTACTGCCTCTACCCGCTCCATCTGATACGGTGTCAGGCAGTCTCCTTTTTCCGCAGCCGTCAAAATATCCTTGATCTCATCCACCGACTGAAGCGGTGGAGTCCCCAGCTTTTCCATTAGCAGCCTTGCGTCCGTCGTATCCCGAAGCTGCTTGCGCAGTTCCCTCTCTGACAGGTAAAACGATGTCTCTTTGATCCGTTCCTTTGCCTGTGCGGTCACTGCAAGATTCATCCATGTTTCTTTTATTTTATCAAATTCGATCTGTTGTTCTATATTCATTTTCTGATTCTCCTATCTCAAAGTAACTATTCAGACCCCATCTCGATTTCGCTAAAGCTTCATCTCGATGTGGCTTCTCGCCAAAGAAATCTCCACCCATACAGCCATTCATGCAAGCATGATGTCTGTATGATGTGTCGATTGCCTTGGCTCTGAATAGTTACAAACAAAAAAAGACCACGCCCGCCCAAAAGCGATACCATGGTCCTAAAACAGTATGAAGCGATTGTAAGGCGAAAATGCCGACAGCCTGCACTGTCAGCAAAGGGCAGACCGGTAGTGGGAACTACAAGTCACCCCTGCAATATTTATTTTGCAATTTTCTCCATTACAGTCACAATTAACATCCAATATCTCCAAAAGGTTTCTGTTCAGTACCTTCACAGAAACGATGCAAAAATGCATGAAAATTGCTTCGCAATGGCATTTTTGCACTCCTGAATCATACTATCACGGTCTCAGCAGTAAATGCTTCGACCTGTCCTGAACAGTTGTTCCAAAAGAATCATTTTTGCTCAACCGATTTCGATTGACTTAATGCAAAGTATAATCGTCCATCATCCGTCCGTCAAGTCCGTTTTTCCCGGTATCAGGCATCCTTGCGTCTATCATGATTTATTTTGCCCTTTTTTCCAAGCGCCAGCCAGATGATAAATCCCGCAAAGATCACTGCCACGGTCATCCAGATGCAGAGCGTTTGAATTCCTCTGACCTTGAACATATCATAGTAGCCTTTAAAGTAAATGATCAGAATGATGAGCGGTAAGATATATGTCATATATTTTCTGATCCATCGGGGAAAATTCGTGCCTGAGCCGGTATTGGCTTCTGAGAGGAAATTCTCGAAGCCCCAGCCGTTCTTTCGCGTACAAAACAGCACAAACAACAGACTACCGAGCGGAAGTACGTTATAAGATACAATAAAGTCCTCCAGATCCATGATCGCAGAACCGCTGCCGAGGGGCTGGATTGCTGACAGTACATTAAACCCGAGCACTGCCGGAGCTGACAGCACACTGATTCCCACAAGGTTTACCAGAACGGATTTTTTTCTGTTCCAGCCGAAAAGATCGATCGACATTGCAATGATATTTTCAAAAACAGCAATGACGGTAGACAATGCTGCAAAACTCATAAATATGAAGAACATGGTTCCCCAGAGGCGTCCTGCCGGCATGTGGTTAAAGACATTCGGCAAGGTGATAAACATCAGAGAAGGCCCTGCATCCGGACTGATCCCGTAGGCAAAGCAAGCCGGAATAATAATGATTCCCGCAACAAGCGCGATCAACGTATCGATCAGCACCACATTCACGGATTCCCCTGTCAGCTTGCATTCCTTGGAAAGATAGCTTCCGAAGATCTCCATGGAACCCATACCTACACTGAGTGTGAAAAATGCATGAGTCATAGCGGCAAACACCACATTTCCTATGCCCTGATCCACCATTTTCCCGAAATCCGGAACCAGATAAAAGCGCAGACCTTTCGCACTGTCTGCAAGCGTCACGGAACGCACGGCCATCACGATCATTAACACGATGAGCAGGATCATCATAACCTTGCTCACCCGCTCCACACCCTTTTGTATACCCAACGAACAGATGCCGATACACAAAAAAATTACAAACAGCGTAAATGCCATCATGACACCGGGATTTTGAAGCATTCCCTGAAATTCATTCTCGATCACTTCCACACCGGCGTTTCCGATTCTTCCTGACGCCATGACATACACGTAATAAATCATCCAGCCTGCAACCATCGTATAAAACATCATGAGCAGATAGTTTCCGGCAAAACCGAACCATTTAAAGTGATGCCATCTGGTTCCCTCCGGCTCCAGCGTTTTCAGAGCCGTACCGATACTGCTGTTGCTTCCCCGACCAATGGCAAACTCACAGATGAGAATCGGCATACCCATCACGGCCAGACAGACCAGATAGATCAAAATAAACGCTGCTCCACCATACATTCCGCAGATATACGGAAACTTCCAGACGTTTCCCAATCCTACCGCACAGCCGGCGGATACCAGAATAAAACCCAGCCTCGATGCAAATTTTTCCCGGTTTTTGTTTTCAGTCAATTCCAAACCCCTCCAACTCAAAAATATGTGATCATTATTTATCACTCATTCTATCTTAATATAGACACTTACTTAATACAAGCGGAACCATATCAATTTCCACATATTTCCTACACAGCACATTACTGTTCCCGCCGTATGGCTTCCTGTATTTTATCATTTCCGTCAACACGACTGGGAGTCTTTGGCAAAAACACAGAAAACACGGAACCTTTGGAAAGCTCGGACGACACCTTGATATATCCACCTTCTTTGCTCACGATCTCCCGCGCCAGGTACAAGCCGATCCCGACTCCCTTCTCCTCATAAACTCTGGGAGAGCGGTAAAATCGTGTAAAGATCTTCGCTGTCTCTTCCTCTGTCATGCCGATCCCGCTATCTGTGATATCAATACAAACAAACAATTCATATTCCCTGACGCTGAGCGTGATAAGCCCCCCCGGCGGTGTGTATTTGATCGCGTTGTCCACGATATTTGCAAGCGCCTCCAACGTCCATTTAAAATCAAACAATGCCACCGGATCAGTCGGAATATCCACCCGAAAGGTCACGCCTTTTTGCCCGGCACCGGCAGCATACGCATGATTCAACTGCCGGAGCAATTCACCAACACGGTTTTGTTTTGGCGCAACAGCGATGATCCCATTCTCCAGCCGCGAAGTCTTGACTAACGAAGAGATCAAAAAGCTCAGTTTTTCCGTCTGCGTCTCGATCTGGCTGACGATCTGCCTTGTCCCCTCATCCAGATCCGGTGCTTCTTTCAAAAGCTGCTCATACAATAAAATGTTTGCTATCGGTGTCTTCGTCTGATGCGAGATATCCGCAATAAACGTTTTGATCCGGTCTTTTTCCTGATTGACCTGACGAAGCGATGTGCTCCCAGCTGACAGGTAGCGGTACATTTTTGCCTCCAGCTTCGAGAGCTTTTTTTCGTTAAAGGAACTCTCTGAAAATGTGTTGTCGATTGCCCGGTCGATCATATTTTCCAGACGAGACATGATGATTGAAGTCCGCACATACATGATGCACACAAGTGCAGCCAGCACCACGATCGCAGCAATTAATATGATATACAACATACTTATTTCTCCCACACATAGCCGATACCATAAACGGTCCTGATCGACGCGTCGGGCAGCTTCTGGCGCAGTCTTTTTACCGTTACAGACAGCGCATTTTCTTCTACAAATTCCGCTCCATCCGACCAGATCCGCTGCAGCAGAAGATCTCGGGATAAGGTCTGCCCAATATTCTGCACAAACAGCTTTAACAGACGCTGTTCTGTTTTACTCAATTCCAACGGCATATCGCCATCCAGAAACTTCATATTGTCAAAATCAAAGGAATAATTCCCGATCGCAACGCAGCTTCCATCACTCATCCGCCGCCTTGTCACTGCATTCACTCTCGCCCGCAGCACAGCAAGAGAAAACGGTTTTGTGATATAGTCATCCGCACCGCTCTCAAGCCCTGTAACAATGTCAATTTCCAGATCATTTGCCGTCAGAAATATGATTGGAACGCAGCTGCTCTTTCGGATCTCACGACACAGATCCAATCCGCTGCCGTCCGGAAGGTTGATGTCGAGGATCACCAGATCAATGCTGTCATCAAACATTTTTTTTGCTTCTTTCACACAAAACGCCTGAACCACCGTCTCACTGCCAAATGACAGGGCTATCCCCTGATTTAATGCGCGATCATCTTCTACCACCAATAGTTTCATCTTTATTCCTCTCCGGGTCTTCTTTCATCTGAATCAGATATCATCTCTTTTCACCTGACTGACACCTATTATACTAGGCAGCTCTCTGAAACTCAATGTCTTTCCGTTATTTCCTACCCTGATTTTTATTGGCATTTCATAAGATTATTTGGCAGAATTGCATAAAAATTTCTTATGACAAACGTAAAATCCGTGCAAATTTTTTCTTGATTTTCTCTTTTTCAAGTGGTAGAACATTAACAAATAAAAAAACTGAAAAGCAACGAATGGGATATATCGCGCAGACAAAACATCTCACAGAGAGCCGTTATTTGGTGAAAGACGGCAGATGTTCCTACCCGACATCACCCACGAGCTTCACGCTGAACATGTTCAAAACGACAATAGTAAGCGCAGACGTCCGCTCCACGTTACCGGAGCAGCTGTTTATCGACAGCATAGAGTGGCTGTACATGAAAATGTCAGCAATACAGAGTGGTACCACGGAATATTCCGCCTCTGCAGTTCATAAGAACTGTAGAGGCGTTTTTTATACATATATACCAAAACTAGAAGAAAAGAGGTTAGATTATGAATGGTATCTTAATGATGGTTATCGCCCTTGTGGTACTTGGAGGTGCTTATCTCCTCTACGGACGGTACCTGCAAAACAAATGGGGAATTGACCCCAAAGCAAAAACTCCTGCTTATGAGCTGGAGGACGGTGTGGACTATGTTCCCGCCGACACAAACGTGGTATTCGGACATCAGTTCGCATCCATCGCCGGTGCAGGCCCGATCAACGGACCGATCCAGGCTGCGATCTTTGGCTGGGTTCCGGTTCTCTTATGGATCCTGGTCGGCGGTGTGTTCTTTGGTGCGGTACAGGATTTCGCAGCAATGTATGCATCTGTAAAAAACAAGGGCCGTACTATCGGTTACATCATTGAGGAGTACATCGGAAAGCTCGGCAAGAAGCTCTTCCTGTTATTCTGCTGGCTCTTCTGTATCTTAGTAATCGCTGCTTTCGCAGATGTCGTAGCAGGAACCTTCAACGGATTTGCTGTCGATGACGCAGGTGTTGTTACCTCAACCATCGCAGCAAACGGTGCGGTTGCAACCACTTCTATCTTATTTATCTTAGAGGCTGTTGCACTTGGATGCATCTTAAAATACGCCAAATTAAACAAATGGGTCAATACCGGTATCGCCATCGTGATGTTAGTAGCCGCTATTGCGATCGGTCTGGCTTTCCCTATTTATCTGCCCAGAAGCACCTGGCATCTGATCGTATTTGCCTACATATTGATCGCATGTGTCACACCGGTATGGGCACTGCTTCAGCCCCGCGATTACTTGAACAGCTACCTTCTGATCTTCATGATCGTTGGCGCTGTTATCGGTGTATTTGTATCCAATCCGTCATGCAACCTTTCTGCATTCAACGGATTTAACGTAAACGGACAGTATCTGTTCCCGATCCTGTTTGTAACCATCGCCTGTGGTGCTGTTTCCGGTTTCCACTCACTGGTATCTTCCGGAACTGCCTCCAAGCAGATCAAGAGTGAAAAGAGCATGTTGCCTGTATCCTACGGTGCAATGCTCATGGAGAGTATGCTGGCTGTCATCGCACTGATCGCAGTTGCTTCCTTTGCAGATGGCGAGGCTGCTGCCCAAGGACTGACTACTCAGCCCCAGATCTTCGCAGGTGCGATCGCAAACTTCTTATCCGTGATCGGCTTACCGTATCAGCTTGTATTTACGCTGATCAACCTGGCTGTTTCTGCATTTGCACTGACATCTCTGGATTCTGTAGCACGTGTTGGACGTCTTTCCTTCCAGGAGTTCTTTGTAGATGAGGATACTGATATGGAGCATTTAAGCCCGCTCATGAAAGTCCTTACAAACAATTGGTTTGCTACCATCATTACTCTGGTACTCGCATTTATGCTGGCAAAGGTAGGCTACGCTGAGATCTGGCCGCTGTTTGGATCAGCCAACCAGCTGCTTTCCGTGCTTGCACTTGTTGCCTGTGCCGTATTCTTAAAGAAGACCAAACGTCAGGGTGCGATGCTGTGGGTTCCCATGTTCTTCATGATGGCAGTTACCTTTACTGCACTGACCATGACCATTGTTAAATTAGGAACAGCTCTGACAACCACAGGCCTGACCCTTGGAAGCACCATGCAGCTCATCTTCGCTGTACTGCTTCTGATCCTTGGTGTCATCGTTGCCATTCAGGGTATTAAAAAATTAACCGAAAAGGCTGACGCAAAGCAGGCTGCTTAATTACATATCTAAAAAAAAGGATACGCCTTCCCAATCCAAGAGAAGACGTATCTTTTTTTTAAGATTGCCTTTTGATTTATATGGGACTATAATACGAATTGTGGAATTTGCCACCAACATACAAAACGAGGAGTTACAGAAGATGAAAAAAAGAATATCAAGTTTGCTATTATGTTGCATCATGATTTGCAGTTCATTATTATGCTATGTTCCCAAGACTGCATTTGCAAACGAAAATGGATATCGTTACGAATGGACCAGAGTGGAGGAAGACTATTCCTGGGAGGGACAAGGACAGGAGGTTGAAAAGACTGATATTATCGATGTCAATCCGATCGCGTATAAGAAGGTTTATGACTGTCATATGAAGCACATGTATACGAATAAATCCTATGTTTTTTTTGATTTAGGAAAGGATAGTGATATTTCGTCTTATAAAAATGCTTACGGAAAATTCACCTTATCAGATGGAACTGTATATTACACTTCGCTGATTAAAGTGACAAAAGAAAATAATCCTTACTTAGACCGATATGTTGCCCCCTATAATAAACAGTTTTATAAATATCATGGATATTATGCTACTCCCGGATTAGGCTGGAGTGATGATCGTATGACGCGTCCCGGAAGTGCAATTTTTGAGGAAGCGCTATCCGGTTTGTTAAAAGTAGAGTTTTTTGGATCTAATTCAGGTGTTGATTTTGGAAATACAGAAATAAAAGAATGGGTAGATTCTCTGGATCTGGGCAAGCCATATTATGAAATTGGCAGACCAAGCTCTACGAGTGATCTGTTACATCCTTATGATGGCAAAGTATCCAGACATCGGGCAGAAATCAAATGGGAACCACTAAACGCGAATGTTAAGAATGTTTATTATGATGTGTATGTATGTCAGGAAGAGGTGTATGACAAATATCAGCTCTATAAAGATTACTATAGCCTAAAAAAATTTAAAAAGCTTACGACAACAAAAAAGTCCCGCTGCTTTATGACCAAATGGCCTGGCGGAGATCAATTGGATTTCGTGAAGGATGGGGCAATAGAAGTCAAAATAGTGGCTAAGAAAAAGATAGACGGCAAATGGGTAAAGTCTGAATGTTTAAGTAAGTGTATCTCTATGAGATAGAGATTCTTACGAGTCTGTGAAAGTTTTTCTGTAAATAGGTGTTAATCAGTAGGTCTTCTATGATA
>JBJEML010000069.1:0-10725 GCA_051879675.1 Lachnospiraceae bacterium
AAAAATAAAACAAAGAAAAAACATTTTTCGTGTCCACTTTTCTTGACTGCTACAAGGTAAGTACAATTTGATAAGTAAAATATCATGAAATGTGTAAGATATAAAAAAGAAGGCTCATAAAATGTGATAGAAATGCTTTTAAACGCCCATAAAATGTGATACAATATGTACAGGTGAAATAATTCCGATTAGGAGGGATCAAAATGTATTTTAAACGAAAAATAGATGAATTCCTGATTCAGTGGAAGCTAGATCCTGCACATAAGCCGTTGATCGTAAAAGGAGCGCGACAGATTGGGAAAACGGAATCCATTCTGCATTTTGCACACGAAAATTACAGTAATATTGTTTATATTAATTTTGCGCTGGAGAAAAAATACAGAGCGATCGTAAGTGATGGATATGATGTAGAAACAGTCATTAAAAATATAACGCTGGCAAATCCATCGCTCAGGTTTTTAGAGAATGAAACAATTATTATTTTTGATGAAATACAGGAATATCCGGATATCGCAACTACCTTAAAAGCATTTAAAATTGATGGCAGATACGATGTTGTTTGCAGCGGTTCCATGTTAGGAATCAATTACAAAAAGATACACAGTAACAGTGTGGGATACAAGTCTGACTATGAAATGTATTCCATGGATTTTGAGGAGTTCCTGTGGGCAAAGGGCTATGGCGATGATCAGGTAAGATCAATTTATGATCATATGGTGGAGCTTATCCCCTTTAGTGATACAGAATTGTTGGTATATAAGTCACTATTTCTTGACTACTGTGTTCTGGGTGGAATGCCTGATGTGATCAAGGGATATATTGAAACAGGAACCTTTTCCGGTTCACTGGAGACGCAGCAGCAGATCAGGCTGGATTATGAGGAAGATGTCCGAAAATACGCAGAAGGTCTGGATCAGACAAAAATCATCAGCGTCTACAGAAGTGTTCCTGCCCAGTTGGCCAAGGAAAATAAGAAATTTCAATTTAATAAGATCAGTAAGAATGCCCGCTCCCGTGAATATACAGGGTGTATTGAATGGCTCATTGATGCGGGTGTCATCGTGGAATGCAATTGTCTGCTTTTCCCCGAATTACCGTTGAAGGGGAATGCAGATGAATCGAAATACAAGCTGTATTATCCGGATACCGGATTATTAGTTTCTGCGCTGGATGAAGAGGCGCAGGAGGATCTCAGAGTAAATAAAAATCTGGGTGTTTACAAAGGTGCCTTGTACGAAAATTTTGTCGCTGAGGCTTTTGTGAAACAGGGATTGGGACTCTATTACTTCAAAAAAGAAAATTCCACACTGGAAGAAGACTTTTTTGTAAGGTCAAGAAATGAGCTGATTCCGGTAGAAGTGAAATCTAACCATGACAGATCAAAATCCTTAGCGATACTGATAAAAAATGAGAATTACAGTGATATCAAACATGGAATAAAGCTTGGTGATTTTAATGTAGGTCAGTCAAATGAAATATATACTTTTCCGTATTTTTGTGCATTTATGATGAAGGAATATTTGCGAACCTGGGATTAATGATCACAGAACTTGAGGATGGAGGAGAAAACGACATGTATTATGTACCTGATGGCACGCTGATGTGCGGTTTTTATGAGTGTGAAGCGTGCGGAAGCAGATTTTTAGACTTGAAGATCGCACCGAAGCTGGTGTGTCCGTACTGCGGAGAAGAACCGGATATGGAGATCGGGCCGGATGAGGAAATGCCGGTTGTGGTAGAGACGGCAAAGCTGTTACAGGTTGTAGAGGGTGAAGAGGAAGTAGAAAAGATGGATGCCTTATTGTCCCTTGCGATCACAGGAGGCGATTATAACTGGTTATAAAAAGAACTGCCGGAAACACTTGTTTCATGGTCTCCCGACAGTTCTCTTTTGCACCACTTATTTAACAAAGCAGGATACGGGAGTCGAACCCGCCTAACCAGCTTGGGAAGCTGGTGCCCTACCGATAGACGAATCCTGCATCTGGGATTTCTTGATTCTTTTGTATTCTAGCACCAAATGATCTTTTTGTCCAGCCTTTCATATTTTACCGGCTGGTTTTTTTCATAATTTTTCTTGACAAATAGATATCAAAATGATATCATGCAAATATCAAAACATAGAACGTACCAAAAAATGGTAGGGAACAAATAGGAATGGAGGATTGTGTTATGACAGAAAAAGTTTTGCAGAAAAACAAAAACGGAATGGCAATGCTGTTGCTGTCCTTGTCATTGTATGTACTATCCATCTTCGCCATCATTGGCGGCGGGATTGCACTGGAAACAAGGAATTCAAAGGCGGGACTGGTCATTATGATCATTGGTATCGTGTATGCGGCACTTGGCTGGATCTTGTTTTTGGGCTTAAAAGTGTTGAAGCCGCAGGAGGCACTCGTATTGACACTGTTTGGAAATTATATCGGAACGATCAAGGAGCAGGGTTTTTACTTTGTGAATCCCTTCTGTACGGCAGTCAATCCGGCTGCTGACACCAAGCTCAATCAGAGTGGAGACGTGAAGTCCGGCATGAGCAAGATGCTGCAGCTTAGTACAGCAGAAGGAGTCAGCGCCGAGGTCAATTCCGTGGGAGGAAAAAAGATCTCGCTGAAAGTAATGACTTTAAGCAACAGCAAACAGAAGATCAATGATTGTCTCGGAAATCCGATCGAGATCAGCATTGCCGTGATGTGGCGTGTGGTAGACACCGCGAAGGCAGTGTTCAATGTAGATAATTACAAGGAGTATTTATCCTTACAGTGTGACAGCGCACTGCGCGATGTTGTTCGTATTTATCCGTATGATGTGGCTGAAAACGTGGATACGACCGGAGACGGTGTGGCAGATGAAGGCAGCCTGCGCGGTTCCAGTGAACTGGTGGCAGAGCGCATACGCGCAGAGATCCAGAATAAGGTCGCTGACGCGGGACTGGAGATCATTGAGGCACGTATCACGTATCTTGCTTACGCACCGGAGATCGCGGCAGTCATGCTGCAGAGACAGCAGGCATCGGCTATCATCGATGCGAGAAAGATGATCGTGGACGGTGCGGTCGGCATGGTGGAAATGGCACTGGAGAAGCTTTCTGAAAATGAGATTGTGAATCTGGATGAAGAGCGCAAGGCAGCGATGGTCTCCAATCTGCTCGTTGTGCTCTGCGGAAATCGGGATGCCCAGCCGATTGTTAATTCCGGAAGTCTGTATTAATGGCAGACAACAGCAAAAAACAGGTGCCGCTCCGCTTATCTGCAAAGCTCTACAACGCCATTGCAGCCTGGGCAGAGGATGATTTCCGATCGGTCAATGGACAGATAGAGTATTTGCTGACGGAGTGCGTGCGCCAGCGAAAAAAGAACGGTGCGCCGGTTCCCCATGATCTGGATGAGCCACCCGAATTTGATATTTCGTAAAAATAAAGAACCCCGGGAACATCGATAGGATAGATGTTCCCGGGGTTTTATCAGCCAAAGAGAGATTGTTAACTTTGTTCATTTTTGGTTTTTGAAATGATCAGCGCTACGGCGAAGATGGCAATGGCAAAGAGAAGTAAGATCCCGTAATCTTCAAAGATTTCCTGCAATTGTCCGGGTGCGCCGGTATAACCTGAAATTTTCTCCATGCACATCACATACCAGTAAGGCGGCAGGAATTTTGAAAATGCGGTTACTTTCGGTGAAATGTATTCCATAGGCACAAATACACCGCACAGGAAGCAGGAGCCAAGGCCAAAGATGTTAGCTACCATGTTCAGAACATTCTCATTGGCTGTAAGCTGGCTAAATAAATAAGTGATGGCTATGGCCACGATCATCAATACATACGCATTTCCCATGTAGAGCAGTCCTGCCTTTGAAAGGAGAGTTCCCTTGCTTGTGAAATAGGAAAGCACAAAGAATACGATGCTCATTCCTGTACCGCATACGAGGGTGGCAAGACCAAGCTGCAGGTTTTTGACGGAATTTTTCAAACATGAAATCGTCATTCGATTTTTGATCTCCTTGGAATTCATGATTGAAAGGATCGGGCCCACAGCGACCAGCGTAATACATATAAAAATGTACGGAAGATATAAGAAGGCATAAAAGAGAGCGCCTTTTTCTTCTACAGCGATATCTTTGGCGTGATATAGAGTAACAGTGGTTTCGTTTGCCATTGTATCATTGCACTCGCTGATGACATCGGAAAGCTCTATGTCAGCGGCAAGATATGCGGCCGTCGTGTTCAGATATTGTTCAATCTGCATATCGACAAACACTGCATTGTTCGATCCGGGAACAGTGTAGTGCTCTAACAGATTTTCATAGGCTCCATCCAGCAGATTTTTTTCATAATTCTTCGGGATGATCAGGATATATGTTACATTTCTCGCAAATAACTCGTCCGTAAAGACTTCGGGGTCATCCTCCAGGGGAATCACATGATGAAGATCTGCTAAGTAGGCAGCGAGAGCCTGACTTGACTGCGTCCGGTCACGATCGATCACGGCAATATCCAATTCCTTTTGCTGAAAGCTGTCTTCCAGCGTCTTGTTGCCAAAGGAACTCATCAAAAGAGATAAGAACAGGAATATAATAACGTAAATGATCATTGCAGAAGCACGCTTTGCCAGGATTTTATAAAAAGCGTTAAAGACTTGCATAACGTTCCCTCCTTGTCATGAAAAAGCTTGCCGTGCAGAACACAAAGGCAAATACAAGTAAAAGTGCCAGATTCATAAAGTATCTCTGATGATCCGTGTAAATATTTAACGCATAAAAGGAATCTGTAAGCAATGCAGCCGGGTTCAATCGGTTGACGATGGGGCAGTTGTGCTCGATGATCATTCGCATATTGTCGTACATCAGACCGCTTAAGAAGCATGCCAGCATGGTAATGCCGATGGAGATGCCCTGACGTACACCCTGCTGTAGCTTCGGAAGCGAACCAACGAAGAAACCGAATGCGACGCCGATAATGGCTCCGATCAGTGCGGTTAATACAATGTATCCAAATTGATTTCCAAAGTTGATCTTTAAGACGAATTGAATATAAATGATCAGGATGCACACATTCACAAACTGTGTCAGTGCGGTTGCCAGAAATTCAGCGGCGATCAATACGGAGCGGTTGACAGGGGCGATCGATCTTCTTGCTGCAAGGGCAGAAAGATCTGCCTTTATTTCGGAAGAGCAGGTCAGTCCGTTGAAGCATCCGTACAGACATGCCATGGCGATCAATGCATAGAAATACTGTACCGTGGGATCCATGTTTCCGTTTGTCAGAGGAACGTCTGCATTGTATGCAGGGGTCTGTTCCAGCCGATTTTGTATCACTGTGATCTTTGAAGGATCGTATGCGGCGACCGTCGTAAGGGTATGGTATGTCTGGGTAAACCGATCGAGAAAACATTTTAATACACTTTCATTGATGCCGTTTTCCCGGATCTCCAGAGACAGATCATCACTGATATATATAATACCGGTCACCTTGCCGTCAGCGAGTGCGGTCCGTGCATCCTGACGGTCCAGATAAGAGATCCGGATGAGTTCATCGGCTCCCTTTTCAGACACCTCCTTCAAAGCAGCTTTGATGTCTGCATCCTCCTTTTCGATGACGACTGCAACCGGAATACTGTTAAAGTCTTCATCTTTGCTTGTCATATTGCCGAATGCGACAAAAAAGCAGGTGGCGAGAGCCAGCGGGAAGAATAAAGACCACAGAAGTTCTGTCTTTGATTTGGCGATTTTTAGCAATCGATATTTGAAAATATGAAAAAACATAACAGCCTCCTAATCTCTCAGTTCTTTTCCGGTGATCTCAAGAAAGACATCATTCAGGGTCGGCAGCTCGGAATAGACTTTTCCAAACCGGGCTTCTTTGGACTGCAGATAGTCCAGAACATGGATGAGGTTGTGATTGCCGCCGCTGCATTTGATAACAACCTGATGATCATTTGCAGATACCGAATATACATGTTTTAGCTGACGCAGACCTTCTAACAGAGCATCATCATAGTTGTAGATATCAATGATGATATTTTCGCTGTTTTTGATCATTTTCTTTAATTCATCGTTGGTGCCGATCGCCAGATTCCTGCCTTTATCCATGATGGAGATCCGGGTACAGATCTGTTCCACTTCCTCCATGTAATGAGACGTATAAATGATCGTAGCGCCGCGGGCATTCAGTTCCTGAATACCTTCCAGAATCCTGTTCCTGCTTTGCGGGTCTACGGCGACGGTGGGCTCATCCATAATAATGAGCTTCGGCTGATGAGCAATGCCGCAGGCGATATTTAACCGGCGCAGAAGACCGCCCGACAATTTCTTCGGAAGAAACTTCGTATAGTCTTCCAGACCTACAAATTCAATCGCTTCCTCTACCAGTTTTCTGCGCTCGGTTTTGTCCTTTATATACAGGCCGCAGAAGTAATTAATATTTTCATATACGGTCAGTTCTTCAAACACGGCCACATTTTGCATGACGACACCAATGTTTCGCTTTAAGGAATAACTGTCCGGTCGCATCGGTTTGCCAAAAACCTCAATGGTGCCCTTATCGTAGGTCAACAGTGAGAGTAAGCAGTTAATGGTGGTCGTCTTGCCGGAGCCGTTTGGCCCCAGCAGACCGAATACTTCACCTTCTTCTATTTCAAGGTTAAAATGGTCAAGTGCCAGGACATCCTTGTAACGCTTTACCAGATTTTCAATTTTTACGACTGTTTGGTTCATGTGTATCCTCCTGAATTTTTCATATCACAGATGAATGAGTGTTGCTCATAGGAAGCCGCTTCCTCTGAGCTAAGACACAGTATACAAAATCCGTCGCCTGATTGTAAGTGAACGATGTCATTTCTGAAAATGACATTTGTCATATGATTCGACCATTCCTCTTTTGTTTATAATATGTTAAACTGGAACCGTAAACGGCGTAGGACATAAGATGTCGAATAGATGTGAATTACATGAGGTCATAATGTATGAGGGTGATTGTTGACAATCTGATATTGATGGGAATGGCGTTATTGTTCATGGATAACAGTATTCCGACGGAAATACAGGTGCTGTTATTCGTCGGAACCGTGGGGTATGCAGCATTTTCTTATTACATAGAACAGGAAAAAATACAGTTTGCTCTTTCTGCCATCTGGTTATTGGTGCTTTGTTTCATGGATGGAGGCGTGTTTTATCTGCCGGTGATCTGGTATCATCTGCTCTGTCAAAAGAGAAAATGGGAACCTGCGGTGGTGGCATTATGCGGAATGGCATTGCTTTCCGGATATTTGGGCCTGATGTCTACTGTATGGGGAGTGATACTCACATTCGGCATTTCGACCTGGTTGTGCATGCAGACCGCCAGAAATGATGAGACAGAAAGAAAGCTGATCGCACTGCGCGATTCGGATATGGAATTGAGCATGAATCTGCAGCGAAAGAATAAGGAACTGGCGGAGATGAAGGAATATGAGGTATATACCGCCACCTTAGCGGAGCGAAATCGCATTGCAAGGGAAATCCATGATAATGTCGGACATCTCTTGTCGCGGGCTATTTTGCAGGTGGGAGCCTTGCAGGCGATCTGTAAACAGGAGAATCTGCTGGAGCCGATGAACGTCTTACAGGATAGCCTGAATCATGCCATGAACAGTATTCGAAACAGTGTCCATGATCTCAGGGATGAATCTGTAGACGTATATGCGAATATCAGACAGGCGTTAGACGCGATGTCCGGTTATGAGATCCAATTTGAATATGATGCCGGGGAGGACATGCCAAAGGATTATAAGTACTGCTTCATTGCCGTTACAAAGGAGGCACTTTCAAATATCGTAAAGCACTCCGATGGAAAGAAGGTATCCGTACAGCTTTTAGAGCATCCGGGCTTTTATCAGCTCGTGGTAGAGGATAACGGAAGGCAAAGCAAGAATGGAGATAAAAACGGTATGGGTATAGAAAATATGGAGGAGCGTGTAAAAGCGTTCGGCGGCACATTTCTCATTCAAAGGGAGAGAGGTTACCGTATTTTTGTATCAATACCGAAAAGAATGGAAAACACGTTTGTTTCATAAATTGTATCGGACATGGATGGGAGAGATATATATGAGAGTACTTGTTGTAGACGATGATGTATTTGTATCAGCGTCTTTAAAGACCATATTGGAAGCCGACGGGTCAGTGGAAGTAGTGGCGGTCGGCAATAACGGAAAAGAGGCCGTTGAATTATATGAACAATACAAACCGGATGTGCTGCTCATGGACATCCGTATGGAAATGATGAATGGATTAGAGGCCGGAAAGCTGATTTTGCAAAAGCACAAGGATGCAAAGATCCTTTACCTCACCACGTTTCAAGATGATGAATATATTGTACAGGCGCTTACTATCGGAGCAAAGGGGTATATATTAAAACAGGATTTTAAAGGGATTCTCCCGGCGATTCATGCGGTAGAGGGAGGACAAAGCGTCTTTGGCGGTGAGATCGTGACAAGGATACCGAATCTGATGCAGAATCATGCTACGGTTTCTTTTGAGGCGTATGGGATAACAGAGAAAGAGTATGAGTTGATCACTTATGTAGCACAGGGACTGAGCAACAAAGAAATTGCCGAGAAAATGTATCTTGGAGAGGGAACGATCCGGAATTATCTGAGTACGATCCTGGAAAAACTGGAGTTGCGGGATCGAACACAGCTTGCGATCTTTTATTATCAACATAAATAACAAGCGTTCGGAGCAAAACTTTGTTTATAAATGCATGTAAAACCCCGGAGTCAGAGGTCTGATTCCGGGGTTTTTGTAAATCAGGATTAAACAATTTTTCTTTTCGCGATATACATCGGATAAGAAGTGGTGCCCTTTACTTCCTGATTGGCAGTGATGGTTACATTTTTATCCGTGATCAGATATTCGGCGGTCGTGTTCTCCGCGATCACTGTATCCTGCATGAGGATACAGTTCTTTACGACAGCACCCTTGGCGATCTTCACACCACGGAACAGCACGCAGTTCTCAACCGTTCCCTCGATCACACAACCGTCGGCAGCCATGATATTTTTTGCCTGAGCAGTGGCAGTGTAGCGGGTCGGATTATCATCACGAACCTTTGTGTAGATATTGTTTCCGGAGAACAGTGCATCTGCATTTTCCTGTTTGAGCAGAGCCATGTTCTCATCAAAGTAGCTCTTGATGCTGTTGATGAGGGCAACATAGCCGGTAAATTCATATGCTTTCACAAGGAACTTGTCCAGGTTCGGCAGAAGCACATCACGCTCAAAATAGATCTTGCCGCGCACCGTGGCATCCTCTACCTGGGTAATCAGAAATTCGCGGTCTACAACGTAGATATTCATAGAATGATTCTGAATACCGACGTCCTGGGCATTGATGTGGATCTCGTTCACGCGTTCGTCCTCATCCAGCTGCAAGGTATAGTAAAAATCATCGGTGTCCTTGCGGGTATAACCGGAGCGTGTGCTTAAATCTGCCTTGTGATAGATAACCGTCACATCTGCGCCGGACTGTTCATGGGCTGCAATGACATCGTCAAAACGGATGTTGGCAGCAATATTGGCATCAGCCATCACAACATATTTTTCTTTTGAACTGCGCAGCAGCGGGAGAATATTGTAGAGTGCCTCTACACGTCCACTGTATACCTTGATGCCTCTTTCAGAAAACGGAGGAATGATATTCAGACCGCCGTTTTTACGGGTCAGATCCCATTCACGACCGCTTCCGAGGTGATCCATGAGAGAACGGTAATTTTGCCTCAGTATGATAGAAATATTGTCGATGCCGGAATTGACCATGCTGGAGAGTAAAAAGTCAATCATGCGATAACGGCTGGCAAACGGAATGGAAGCCATCAGGCGATGAGATACCAGCTCAGGCACGAGGGAGTCGTAACTGTTGGGAAATATGATTCCCATTGCATTTGCGTTTGAACTTACCATTCTTCTTCACCGTCCTTTACATTATTTCTGACCATAGCATTCGGTCCGATCTTTGCGCCGATGCCGATGCATACATTGGAAGCAACGGTTGCCACGCCCTTTTCCTCAGCAGTAGGCATTGCACCGACGATCGCTCTCTCATTGATCGTAACATTTTCGGCAATGATACAGTGCTTTACGATCGCACCGGAATGGATCGTCGTTCCGCCCATGACAACTGCGTCCTCAACGATGGCTCCTTCCTCTACGGTGACACCGTCAAAGAGGATAGAGTGTTTGACAGAACCGCTGACAACGCATCCGTCTGTGATCATAGAGTTTGATACATCTGCAGTCTCGCTGATATGATGCCCTGCCATGCCGCTGTTGCGGCTGTAGATCTTCCAGTTTTCGTCGAACAGGTCAATGCCTGAGTGTTCGGGGTCGAGCACCTCCATATTTGCCTCCCACAGGGAGCTGATCGTTCCGACATCCTTCCAGTAGCCGTCAAAATGATAGGCATACATTTTGCGTCCGTCGCGAAGCAGGTTTGGAATGATATTATTTCCAAAATCATTTTCAGAGTTCGGATCAGCGTCATCCTCCAACAGATATTTTTTGAGGATGTCCCAATTAAATATGTAGATGCCCATAGAAGCAAGATTTGATTTCGGCTCCTTGGGTTTCTCCTGAAATTCCGTGATGCGGTCGGTCTCGTCAGCGACCATCAGACCAAAGCGTGATGCCTCTTCCCACGGCACTTCCATGACAGCAACGGAAAATTCGGCATTTTTTTCCTTGTGAAAACGCAGAAA
>JBJEML010000070.1:0-48368 GCA_051879675.1 Lachnospiraceae bacterium
AGTGGAGAACATAACGATACCGGACAACACGCTTACTGCAGCATCGCCCACAGCGATGATCGTACAGTCAACCGCAACGTTTGAATCCTCCTCCAGATAAGAACCGTAGGCAAACATGATCGCCATACAGATGGACAGACTGTAGAATACCTGACCGATGGCATCGATCCAGAGACTGGGATCTTTAAAAGCAGCCAGCTGAGGAATGAAAAATCTTGCCAGACCCTCGCCGGCACCGGCCATCGTACATCCCTTAACTGCCATGATAAGTAATAAGATAATCGGTAAGAATACCGTATATTTTACAACCTTTCCAACTGATTGTGCACCGTCACGGATGCAGTAATACATGAGCAGCCATGCCACTACAAGCGAGATCAGCACCGGGATCGGAATCCCCCAGTCAGACAATGCAGCCGGCACACTCCAGGTCGTCTGTGTCAGGGTCGCAAACACGTTGCTCGCCGCCTCAGAATCACCGGTCATGCCCACAAACTTCAATGCACCGAAGATCATCATCAGCACCCATGCAAATACAACGGAATAATAAGTAACGATGACAAACGCATTTGCGGTAGCAGACCATCCGACAAACTCCATCTTTTTACTAACACCGCGCATACACTCGCCTGCGCCCTTATGTAACTTTCTCGCAATGCTGACTTCCATCATCAAAAGAGGCACGCCCATCACAAACATTGCCACCAGATATACAAGCAAAAATGTTCCGCCGCCATGCTTTGCAGCAAGTCCGGGGAAACGCCATGCGTTACCAAGTCCTACGGCAGATCCGATCGCTGCAAGAATAAATGTCCCCCGGGTCGCCCACATATTTCGTTTCTTTTCTCCCATTACTAATACTCCTTTTCTGTTATTTTCGTAAAACGATGTTTCATTATACCATACAATCTATAGCCTCCGCAACAATTCCGGCAAATCTTTTAATTTACGAAACTCAAGATCTGCATGTACTTCCGCTATTTCCGGAAGTCCCTTCGGATTGAACCAGATCGTGCGCACACCGGCATTGATACCGCCCTTGATATCCGAAGTCAGGGAATCGCCCACGATCACTGCCTGTGCTGGGTCAAAATCCGGAATTTTGGCAAATGCAAGCTCGAAAAAGCGTCGGCTTGGTTTCTCCGCACCCAACACCTCAGAGATAAAAATATCGGCAAAATAGCTCCCAATACCCGACTTTTTCAGCCTTCCCTCCTGCACGGACAGATTGCCGTTTGAGACGAGAAACATGCGATAATTTCCGTTGAGTTCCTCCAGAAGCTCCGGTGCCCCCTCCATAAAATGAAAATCCTCCGCCAGCCGTTCCTGATAGATCCTTGCTGCCACAGCGGCCTGATCCGTCCCATATCTGAGTTCTTCAAACAATAGCTCAAAGCGTCGCAGTTTTACCTGTGCACGTGTGATCTCCCCACGCTCCAGTGCTTTCCACTGTGCCTGATTGATCTCGCTGTAACGGGCACACCCCGCGTCATCCAGCGGAATTTGCAACGAAGCAAACGTCTTTTTCAGTGCGACGCGTTCATCCGCATGAAAATCAAACAAGGTATCGTCCAGATCAAACAAAATGTCCTTAACCATTTTCATTTCCTCCTGCAAGCAATTCATCAAGCACCGTCAGGCCCTCTGTCAATTCTTCCTCTGAAAGTCCGCCAAAACCCAGCAGCAGTGTCACAGGCTCTTTGTACTCCGCAGGCCCGATCCGATAGCTGTCCATGCCGTATACGCGCACGCCGCGTTCCATTGCAGCCGTCACAAGCTCTGATTCACTGCACGCACAATCCACCTCCACAACAAGATGCAGGCCTGCATTTTCACCTCGGATCCGACGCACCCACCGCCTTTTTTTCAGTTCCTTTAACAAAAAATCATGCTTTGCCTTGTAAATCCGGCGCATCTTGTTTAAATGACGCTCGAAATCACCTGTGTCCATGAAACGGCGAACCGCCAGCTGCTGACCGGTCGGCACCGTGGAGGAGTAGAAATCAAACTGTCCGTAAAAACGTTCACTCAAATGTCTGGGCAGGACCATATAGCTCATACGCAACGCCGGGGAAATACTCTTTGAAAAAGTACCGAAATAGATCACACAATCCTTCTGATCCCGGCTCTGAAGCGAAGGAATCGGCTTGCCAATATAACGAAACTCACTGTCGTGGTCATCCTCGATAATATATCGTCCCTCCGCTCCTGCTGCCCAGTCAAGAAGCTCCTGTCTCCGTCCAAGCGGCATGATCGTGCCCATCGGAAACTGATGGGAAGGCATCACATAGACGATGTCCGTCGGGTGCGCCTCCAGTTCACTGCAGATCAATCCGTCCTCGTCCATAGCTCCCACACGCACCTGACAGCCGACGTGACGAAACACCTCATAGGCCTGCATATAGGTAGGATTTTCCATGACCACGGAACACCCGCCGCCCAGGATCTGTAGCAAAAGCAGCAACAGATACTCATTTCCCGCTCCGATGAGTATCTGCTCCGGCATGCAGTGTACACCGCGTGCACGATAGAGATAAGTAGCGATCGTCTTGCGCAGCTCACAGTCACCTGCCGCCTCCCGCGCCACCAGGAGATCTGCGTCCTCATCCATCACTTCCCGGTTTCTCTTTTTCCAGATATTATATGGAAAATGTACAGAATCCACGGCAAAGGGTGAAAAATCGATGCGGATGTCCGGTTCTCGCCCAATCGGCGGTGAAACCGGAAGTTCTGTCTTTTTGCTCCCCGATAGACCGGAAAGCAAATTGGTCAGATCGCACACAAAAAAGCCGCTTCCTGCCCTCGCCTGAATATATCCCTCAGCTACCAGCTGTTCATACGCAAGGTCAACCGTAAAACGGCTCACATTCAGATTTGTCGCCAATAAACGAGTGGACGGTAATTTTTCCCCAAAGGAAATCTTACCGTCCTCAATATCCCGTTTGATTGCCTGATAGATCTGTTCATATAAAGGTGTTTTTCCGGATTGCAGGGCAATCATAAACTCTTTCATAACTGTTCGTTCCTCACAGTTCGTACCTTCGACCTGATCTGTAAATTATTTTTTTCTTTCCTTTAATATCCTGATGATCTCTGACTTAAGCTCGAGTGCGCGATCCTTCACGTTTCTGGACGCAGAGGACGTCGTCAGAACGGAACCGATCAGCTTTGCAGCCACCTCCAGCTTGCCAAAATAAAATGCCATATACGCAATAATGTACTCCAGGGTCGGCTGATTGAGACCCATGATCGGAAACATCTCGTTCATCATCGCCTGCTGAAATCCTTCAAAGGCAGCCAGATAATGCTCATCCGCCTGCGTACGGCAGCTCTGAATCTCTGTCTCACGCAGTTCGTCGATGGTAATTTCCTCCGCCTCTTTCTGCTTTTCACGGTAAAGCCATGCCATCAGCATATGCAGATATGCCTTCTCACCGTTCTTAGCCAGCTTTGCCTCGGCGCACTGCAGTGCCATCTCATGCATCCGGATCGCCTGATCATAAGTGTATTCGGACCAGCCATTGCGATCCTCGGGCAGGAAATGAACACAGACCTGTTCCTTGATATTGTTGATCTGTCTTCCTGAGATATGTGAAAATGCGCTGTGCATCGCGCTGTAACCACAGTTGGGACAGGAACAGATCCCATATTTGAGCGTATCGATATGCTCATAGCGCGGGCGCAGATCCGCATCTGATTCCAGACGTCTTGCCTTGTTGGCTTTTAAGATCTTGGTCGTAAACGGCTTGTCGCACACCACGCAGGTCATCTTCTTATCAAAGATATATTCCTTGTCTGTATGCCGGTTTTCGGGCATCGCCATAGTATTCTCCTCCTTTTACTCTGTCTTCGGCAGCTTAAAGGAACTCTTTAAGGATACGATACGGTTAAATACCGGTGCACCCTCTTTGGAATCCTTATAGTCTGCACAGAAAAATCCGTTTCGGACAAACTGGAAGCTGTCGTAGGCATTTGCATCTGCCAGTGCCGGCTCTACATAACAGCCATCCAATACGGTCAGCGAATTTGGATTCAGATTCAGACTGCCATCCTCGTTGTAAACCCCCAGATCCTCATCTACAATATTCTCATACAGGCGAACAGTCACCTTCTTTGCTGTGGATGCCGCAACCCAGTGGATCGTACCCTTGACCTTACGTCCGTCCGGGCTGTTTCCGCCCTTAGATGCCGGGTCATAGGTACAATGGATCTCCGTGATCTTACCGTCTGCATCCTTCTTAAAATCCACACATTTTACAAAATATGCATTCATCAGGCGGACTTCATTTCCCGGGAATAAACGGAAATACTTCTTTGGCGGCTCCTCCATGAAATCCTCACTCTCAATATACAGTTCACGCGAAAACGGTACTTCACGGCTGCCGAGTGCCTCATTCTCCTGATTGTTTAGTACGGTGAGCATCTCGGTCTGTCCTTCCGGATAGTTATCGATGATCAGCTTTACCGGATCCAAAACTGCCATCATCCGCGGACGTTTTGCCTTCAGATCCTCACGGATGCAGTACTCCAACGCTGCGTAGTCCGCAATGGAATTTGCTTTGGAAACACCGCACATATCCACAAACATGCGGATGGATTCCGGTGTAAATCCGCGTCTGCGAAGTCCCGAAATGGACACGAGTCTCGGATCATCCCATCCGTCTACGATGCCCTCCTCCACCAGCTTTTTGATGTATCGTTTACCGGTGACAACGTTCTTCAGATACAATTTTGCAAACTCGATCTGCTTGGGCGGCTTTTCATACTCCAACTCCCGTACCACCCAGTCATAAAGCGGTCTGTGATCCTCAAATTCCAGCGTACACAGAGAATGTGTCACACCCTCGATCGCGTCCTCGATGGGATGCGCAAAATCATACATCGGATAAATACACCAGGTATCGCCGGTATTGTGGTGTGTCATGTGTGCCACGCGGTAAATGACCGGATCACGCATGTTCATGTTCGGCGACGCCATGTCGATCTTTGCACGCAAAACCTTGGAACCGTCCTCAAATTTGCCGTTTTTCATATCCTCAAACAGCGCCAGATTTTCCTCGATGCTGCGATTGCAGCTGGGATCCTCTTTGCCCGGCTCCTCCAACGTGCCGCGATACTCTCGGATTTCCTCCGCAGACAGATCGGAAACATATGCCTTACCCTTTCGGATCAGCTTGACTGCTGCCTCATACATCTGCTGAAAATAATTGGATGCAAAAAAGAGACGATCCTCCCAGTCCGCTCCGAGCCACTTCACATCCGCCTTGATTGATTCCACAAACTCGATTTTCTCCTTCGTCGGATTTGTATCATCAAAGCGCATGTTGAATTTACCGCCATACTTCTGTGCCATTCCGTAATTTAAAAGAATCGACTTGGCATGTCCGATGTGCAGATATCCGTTCGGCTCCGGCGGAAAACGAGTGCAGACCGCATCGCATCTGCTCTCTGCCAGATCCTCCTCAATGATTCGTTCAATAAAATTTTTGGAAACTGTTTCATTCTCCATCACATATTCCTCCTCTCATTTTTGTTTTCAACACCCAAAGCACCTGCCACCGGCAGCTTCTTACGGATGCCAGGCAACAAAAATGACCTCTTTTCAGTGTACCGAAAAAAGGTCATTCCGTCAATTCATTTTAAAAAATCCGTTAAAATTTAACCCCTGATCCCTTGATCCTAATTTCTCTTTACATGCTCGTGCGTGAAGAGGTGATCCTGACAGTATTCCAGCCCGCCGTCACATTTGGAACAGAAACGAAACTCCAGCGACGGGTCATCCAGATCCGTACGACCGCAAACCGCACATTTATGCTTGTAAAGTGCACCGTCAGCGCGACGCATCTTCGGCGGTGCCGTCTGTGCGCGAAAGTCCCGCTTGCGCTTGATCTCTGAGGGCGATACGCGATGATAATCTCTCGTAGAGAAGAAAAATACGAGAAAATTCATGAGCGACATGACAATAACAATACGTCCCGTCCAGCCGGTCTGCAAAAAGCTGACACCTACGAGTACCGCATAAAGAATTGCCAGCCACTTGATCTTTACAGGAATGATAAAGTACAACATGAGCTGCATTTCCGGATAGCACACCGCAAACGCGAGAAAAATGGAAAGATTGATATAATATGTGCTGACTGCATAGCCCATCATGTATGCCTCTGCCATACCGAACGCACGCAACACGAAAAATGTCACCATCACGCCGACCGCGGTAAAAAGGACACCTCCGAAAATGTAGGCATTATACCGGAATGTCCCCCATGTACGCTCAAGTGCCGTGCCGAGCTGATAGTACAAAAGCATCATGATCAGGTAAAAAAAGATGTTTGAATACGACGGGGGCATCAGCACCCATGTCACCAGTCGCCAGATCTGTCCACGCATGACCTTTGCGGGATCAAGCATCAGAAATTGCAGGATTGGCAGCTTGGTAAACATTTCGATATAATAAAACATATAGCCGATCCCATAGCCGAAGATCAGCCATTTACTCAGATTCGGGATCGCATAGCGCCCGAACTTCCGTTCCAGTTTATTCAGATAATTCATGTAATTCTCCTTTTACTCATCTGTCAGGATCCGTTCCCAAGACCGTTATTTTGTATCCTTCCCATGGCTCTGAACAGATGCCAGCGAACAGATTATAGAACAGATTCTAGTATAGAAAGTTTGTTCTGATTTGTCAACTTCCGCATAGACTGTTTATAAAAAGTTTAGATTTGTTTCAATGAAAGGTGTTGTCTTTTGGCGAAAGCTGTCATATAATGTACTTTGTTTTTGAATAAAGGAAAAATACATTTTAATAGGAAATCATTAAGGGGAGTAACTGCAGGAAATTTTGCAGTTACGAATGGTAAACGTATGAGTACAAATCTTTATAAGCTTGGTATCGACATCGGTTCGACAACCGTAAAAGTTGCATTACTGAACGAAAAGGACGAGCTGCTTTTTGCAGACTACAAACGACATTTCGCAAACATCCGGGAAACGCTGACAGATCTTCTTGCATCAGCACGCGAGGCACACGGCGACCTGTCCGTGGCCCCCATGATCACCGGATCCGGCGGTCTGACACTTGCAAAGCATCTGGACATCCCCTTCGTACAGGAGGTGATCAGTGTCTCCACGGCACTGACCCACTACGCGCCACAGACGGATGTCGCCATCGAGCTTGGCGGAGAGGATGCAAAGATCATCTACTTTGAGGGCGGAAATGTGGAGCAGCGTATGAACGGTATCTGCGCCGGCGGCACCGGCTCCTTTATTGACCAGATGGCTTCCCTCATCCAGACGGACGCAGGCGGTCTCAATGAATATGCGAAAAACTACAAGGCGATCTATCCCATCGCGGCGCGCTGCGGTGTGTTTGCCAAGACTGATATCCAGCCCCTCATTAACGAGGGCGCGACCAAGGAGGATCTGTCCGCTTCCATCTTTCAAGCAGTCGTTAACCAGACGATCAGCGGTCTTGCCTGCGGAAAGCCGATCCGCGGACACGTCGCATTTCTGGGCGGCCCGCTTCACTTTCTGTCCGAGCTGAAGGCCGCATTTGTCCGGACGCTGAAGCTGGACGAGGAGCATACGATCGCGCCGGACAATTCCCACCTGTTTGCGGCGATCGGCTCCGCCATGAATTACAAGCCCGACAGCGTCACGACTCTCGATGCACTGCTTGAAAAACTGACCTCCGAAATACATATGGAATTTGAGGTGGCACGTATGGAGCCACTGTTTGACTCACAGGAGGAATACGACGCATTTATGGAGCGTCACGGCAAGCATCACGTGCAGACCGGAAATCTGGCTGACTACAAAGGCAACTGCTATCTCGGCATCGACGCCGGAAGCACCACGACAAAGGTCGCTCTGGTCGGTGAGGATGGCTCTCTTTTATATTCTTTTTACAGCAATAATAACGGTAGTCCTTTGGCGACCGCGATCCGTTCCATCAAAGAAATCTATGAACAGCTCCCAGAGGATGCGCATATCGTCTACTCCTGCTCTACCGGCTACGGGGAGGCACTGATCAAAGCAGCGCTGCAGCTTGACGAGGGCGAGGTGGAGACCGTCTCCCATTACTACGCAGCGGCATTTTTCAACCCGCAGGTAGACTGTATCCTCGACATTGGCGGACAGGATATGAAATGCATCAAGATCAAGGACCACACCGTGGACAGCGTTCAGCTCAACGAGGCATGCTCCTCCGGCTGCGGTTCCTTTATCGAGACCTTTGCAAAATCATTAAATTACAGTGTGCAGGACTTTGCCGCCGAGGCACTGTTTGCAAAGCATCCCATCGATCTGGGCACACGCTGTACCGTTTTCATGAATTCCAAGGTAAAACAGGCGCAGAAGGAGGGTGCATCCGTCGCAGACATCTCTGCCGGGCTTGCCTACTCCGTCATCAAAAATGCACTGTTTAAGGTCATCAAGCTGTCTGACCCGTCACAGCTGGGCAAGCACGTCGTCGTACAGGGCGGAACATTTTACAACAACGCGGTGCTCCGCAGCTTTGAGCGCATCTCCGGCGTGGAAGTGGTCCGTCCGGATATCGCCGGAATTATGGGCGCTTTCGGAGCTGCGCTGATCGCTCGCGAGCGGTTCCACGTAAACGGGGATAACGCTTCCTCCATGCTGCCCATCGAGGACATTCTGAATATGCAGTATGACACGAAGCTGACGCGCTGTCAGGGCTGTACGAACCACTGTCTGCTCACGGTCAACCGTTTTGATCACGACAGGCGTTACATCACCGGAAACCGCTGTGAGCGCGGACTCGGCAAGGAGAAAAACAAGGACAACATTCCGAATCTGTTCGAGTTTAAGAACAAGCTGCTCTTTGACTATGAGCCGTTATCAGACGAAGATGCCACACGCGGCACGGTCGGCATCCCCCGCGTACTGAATTTTTATGAGAATTACCCCTTCTGGGCAACATTTTTCAAGGCACTGAAATTCCGCGTGATCTTAAGCCCGCAGTCTACCAGGGATATTTACGAGATGGGTATCGAATCCATTCCCAGTGAGTCCGAATGTTACCCGGCCAAGCTGGCACACGGTCACATTGCATGGCTCATTCACCAGAATGTAGACTGGATCTTCTACCCGTGCATCCCTTACGAGCGCAACGAGTTTCCGGATGCCAACAACCATTACAACTGTCCGATCGTCACCTCTTATGCGGAGAATATCAAGAATAATGTGGACGAGATCACTTCCGGCTCCGTCCGGTTTTTAAATCCGTTCCTGACGTTTGCGGACAAGAAGGTGCTTTCTGACAAGCTGTGCGAGGTATTCGGCACAGAGTTTTCGATCCCCGCAGAGGAGGTTGCCTCCGCAACGACTACTGCCTGGGCGGAGCTCATCCGTGTCCGTAACGTCATGCGCAAAAAGGGTGAACAGACCCTGAAGTGGCTGGAAAAGACCGGAAAGCACGGTATTGTGCTGGCCGGACGTCCCTACCACGTGGACCCGGAGATCAACCACGGTATCCCGGAGCTGATCAATTCCTATGGCATCGCCGTACTGACGGAGGACTCCATCTCCCATCTCGGCAATGTGGAGCGACCGCTCATCGTCATGGACCAGTGGATGTTCCACTCCAGACTTTACGCGGCGGCAAACTACGTGAAGAAAACAGACAATCTGGATCTCATTCAGCTCAACTCCTTCGGATGCGGGCTGGATGCGGTCACAACAGACTGTGTCAGCGATATTCTGACGAAATCAGGCAAGATCTACACCTGCTTAAAGATTGACGAGGTCAACAACCTCGGCGCTGCGCGCATCCGCGTCCGTTCACTGCTGGCAGCGATCCGTGTGCGGAAAAACAATCCGAAGGAGCGCAAGATTGTTCCCGCGAACCACGACCGTGTACTCTTTACCGAGGAGATGCGCGACAACTACACGATCCTTTGCCCGCAGATGTCACCGGTACACTTTGAGCTGCTGCTGCCCGCCTTCCGGTCAGCCGGCTACAATCTGGTGATCCCCGAGGTCTCCAGTCAGGAGGCGGTAAACTCCGGACTCCGCTATGTAAATAACGATGCCTGCTACCCGTCGCTGATCGTGGTCGGACAGCTCATGCACGCGATCGAGAGCGGCAGATATGATATGAACAAAACGGCGGTGCTGATCTCCCAGACCGGCGGCGGCTGCCGTGCGAGCAACTACATCGGTTTTTACCGGCGCGCACTGGAAAAGGCAGGCTATCCGCAGGTTCCGGTCATCTCCATTAACATGGTCGGACTGGAGAAAAACCCCGGCTTTACCTTCACTCCAAAGCTGGTTCAGCGCGGTTTATACGCAGCGGTATTCGGCGACATTTTCATGCGCTGTGTCTATGCGACACGCCCCTACGAGAAAGTGCCCGGTTCCACGGATAAACTGCACCGCAAATGGAAAAATCGCGTATCACAGTTTGTATCCGAGGAGAAGATGCTCTCCCACCGCAAATTTAACTGGATGTGCCGCCAGATCATCAAAGAATTTGACGAGCTGCCCCGCCTGGATATCAAAAAACCCCGCGTCGGCATCGTCGGCGAGATCCTTGTAAAGTTCCACCCAGAGGCGAACAACCATCTGGCGGAGCTTTTGGAGTCAGAGGGCGCAGAGCCGGTCGTACCGGATCTGCTGGACTTCCTGCTCTACTGCCTGTACAACAACAAGTTCAAGGCAGAGGAGCTCGGTATGAGCAAAAAATCCGCACGCAACTCCATGCTCGGCATCAAGGCACTGGAATGGCTGCGCGCCGCAGCACGCTCCGCTTTTGAGAAAAGCGAGCATTTCGACCCGCCTGCCCACATTGACGAGCTGGCAAAATATGCCACACCGATCGTGTCTGTCGGAAACCAGACCGGTGAAGGATGGTTTTTGACCGGTGAAATGATGGAGCTGATCCATTCCGGCGTGAAAAACATCGTCTGCACGCAGCCCTTCGCGTGTCTGCCGAACCACATCGTCGGCAAGGGCGTCATCAAGAAGATCCGTCACGAGTACCCCGACGCAAACATCGTTGCGATCGACTACGATCCCGGTGCCAGCGAGGTCAATCAGCTCAACCGGATCAAGCTGATGCTGTCAACGGCGCAGAAGAATCTAAAAAAATAATAAAATGAAAAACAGCTCTCTCTGACAAACATCAGGGAAAGCTGTATTTTTATTTACACAAAATACCTTATTTTTACTTCGCCGAAAAGGACTGTAACGCCTCTACAAACACTTGCTTTAAACTTGCCCTTAACGGTACACCAAGCTTTGAGAGCGTTGCATCGAGTGCCCCCATGGTCTCCGTCATGTCAGGTACATTCGCATTGGTGCCCATATGACCGATACGGATCACCTGACCCGCCAGCGTATCAAAGGAGCCCGCCAACATGACCTGATGCTCTTTTCGCATCATAGTAAGGATCGCTTTTGCAGTCGTCTCTTCCGGCACATCAAATACCGTGACCGTATTGGAAAATCCCGCCTCTAAATGCAGCTTTAATCCGGCCTCTGTCACTGCCCTGCGGCAGGCGTTTCCGATGCGCGCGTGCCGGTTTAACATATCCTTGTCTTCTGCAATATTGTCGAAGGCTGCCCGCAATCCGTAGATATCACTGATCGGCATCGTATACGGGAACCACTTCGCCTCATAATATCCTTCAAAAATCTTCAGATTCGCATAGAAGGAAGCAATGGGTGTCTTCCGCTCTGCCATAGCTTTCTTTGCCGCTTCACTGACCACGACAAAGGTCAATCCCGGAGGCGCGGAAACCGCCTTTTGCGAGCCTCCGCATAACAAATCGATCTGAAAATCATCTACCCGTACTTCTTCTCCGAACATGGCAGAAACAGAATCCACTACAGTGAGAATTCCATATTTTTTTAGCAGCGGACAGATACTCCCGATATCATTGAGCATACCACTGGGGGTATCACAATGTACGACCGTAGCATATTTGTAATCATGATGTTCTTCCAGATATGCTTCCAGTGCCTTCGGATCGATCGGCCTTTTGTCATCCACGGTATACAGCGTCGGCTTTCCTCCATACATAGAAACAAAATCCGCAAAGCCCTTTCCGTAAACTCCGTTATCCAGAACAAGTACCTTATCTCCCGGTTCGGTCAACGAAGCGCAGGCTGCTTCCAACCCCAGAATCCCTTCACCGCCCAGGATCAGTGTTTCATTTTCCGTATGTAACAGGCGGCTGATGAGTTCACAGGTTTCTTTGTAAAATTCTACGAATGCTTCATCCAGATCCGGATTGGTGCACGCGAGGCTTCGCGCCATGCGAACATTTTCCTTCACCTGGGTCGGTCCCGGTGTCATGATCTTACAAGTTAATTTTTCTATCATGCGATCCACACGCTCCTATAATAATTTGCTGGCAGCCTTTTTTAACGGTACGATCACGATCAGAACGATCACTGCTGCAACTCCGATCTGAAGCAGATTTCCGGGGATCGATGTTACCGGTGTGATCCAGTTTCCATAAATGATACCCTCTGCCACATAATAGCCGGCAATCTTGATCACACATGCAGCAGCCATTGCCACCACATACCAGCCATAGCCTTTCTTCTTCTCTGTGATGAGTCCCATCACAAAACCCATGCATCCTACGATCACAAAGGTAAAGGGTGCCCACAGTGTCCAGCCGGACACCAGATCAAACAATCCCATTCCGACTCCGCCTGCGATCGCTCCTGTCTTTTTGCCAAATATGATGGCGAAAATAAACAGCGGTACATTTCCAAGATGGATCAGTCCACCATTGGGTGCAAAGGGAAGCCTGATATTGATGAGCCAGGTAAATACATATACCAATGCGATACCAAATGCCGTGATGGTGAGTGACTTCACCTGCTCTGTTGTGCTTATTGTTTTTGCTGTGCTTTTTGTCTCTGACATTTTTTATCCTCCTTCAAAAATAACTGGCACTATCATACCCCTTTCGTAGGATTTATGATAGTGCCAGTTTTGAAGTTTTTTTCATGCCAGATGACGCTTTATGTGTCTGTTAGATCATGAGCAAAATCAGCTCACTGTTTCATAAAGGGAAAATACAGGATCATTCTGTCTCCCAGCTCCTCCACTCCCGGATTCAGCAATTCATCCATCGCGTCCTCGTCCGCTTCATTCTGCTCCAGATACGCGGTAATCGCAGATAAAACATCCATGTAAGAAAGCTCCTTAGAAAAAGAAATCCCTGTGCAGTGATCGATTCTTCCGTTTTTTGCACAGTAATCCTCTTCAAAGGTGTATGCGTCATTTTCATCGCAAAATTGTCTGAGCAGAGTCTCAGGCTTTCTTAATAATTCCTCCACACAGGCATCAAATTTCGATAAAATCCTTTCAAGGGCATCCCCCGGTATCTCATTTATTTTATCCATATTCTTTCTCCTCTCATATGATTTTCAAAGCAACTGCTTCCACACATCCACATGCAGGCTCCACTTGGCATGGCTCAGTGCAAATTTCTTTCATTCATGATCTCCTTTAGCGGAATATCTCCCTCTGCAAGCTTCCAGTACAACGTTCCGTTTAACGGCACCCTGTCTTTTTTCTCGCCGCGCCGGATACGGTTGACATATACTGCATCGGAAGCCGGTGCAGAGGCTGTTCGATATTTCATGTAGCGTGCATCCGGTTTTCCATTTTCATCAAGATAAAAATGATGCTGTCCATCCAAAAGTGCGAGATAACACTTCCCGTCCTCCGGATCTTTCACAACCTTCGCAAAAAGTCTTTCCCCATCATAATCCATATAAAGCTCGCTGCCTTCCGCAAGCTTCTTTTGCCCAACAAGGCTGTCAAAGGTGATGACCTTTCTCTGAACCGATGCATCCGGTGTCTCTGCATACGCCTCTACAGACATGAAAATTTCATCAAATACCTGCTGATATTTTTTGTAGCGCCTGTAAAAAACACTCTCCACATTTCCGGATTTTGCCGTTTCATAAATATGATCCAAAACAGCCGGATACTTCTGGTAAATCTGCTCACACTCCGCCATATGAATCAACGCCATCGGGGCCTTTGCCTTTGCGCTGTTCTGATAGGGAACCCGCAAATTACTTGCGTACTGTTCCAGCACATAGCGACTTTCATCACTGATATTTGGATTATCCAGACATGGCCGGATCACGCTGTCATATATTTCCTGATAGGTAATCTGAACAAAGTGACTACACTTCGAATTTTGGTTCGGATCCGGTGTGATAAAAATATAGATCGCCTTCTGTCCGGGTTCTTTCTTTCTCTCGATCTCATCATAGTACATCTCTGTCTGTCCGATGCCATCGCGCACCTGTTCTGCCGCGGTCACCTTATTTTCAATCACGATCACATAATCGTCATTGCTGCCGTACACATCAATAGAACCATCCTTCCAACCCTCCATTCTGACATTTTTCAGTGCTTTTTCCGTCTGAAATTCAAAGCTGTCATAATCCATATTATCGATGTCGTCATAGGTGATCCGCTTTTCGTCCTGTTTCTGCTCGTACAAACTGAGAAGCCGCTCCAACGCAAATCCCCCAAGCTGTAAGGAAGACGACGGATCAAACAGCCAGCACAAAAAGGAACTGTGCCAATGCTCTGTATGGGTCTGCCCCACGATTGAGAAAATATTTGCTCTGTTCTGGCAAAACAAAAGTTTTTGAAAGGTCGCATCCGTGATCACATGCTCCAGTTCATACTCAGACACCGCTGCAGGCGGTTCTTCTTTTGATGCCGGTGTATCAGATACACATGGTGTGACAACTGTTGCCTGCTGTAGGATCTGCAGCGCCTCTTCAGCAGTCACTTCCCGCGATTTATTTTCCGCTTCCCCTGCACTCATACCGTGTCTGCCGAGAATACTGACTGCCACACATCTGGATTTCACTTTATAATCTTTCGTAAATCTGTTGTTTTCAACAATACCGTTCTTTATCAGTTTGGCAGTCCGCCCGGTTTTCCGGTAGGACGGAGTGTCATCCTCCGCGACACGACTTCCCGCCAAAATGTACCATTCTCCGTCTTTGACTCCTGCGATTCCATTGGAACTGCGATTAAAGCACTGGTATATTTTTTCGAAATCTGTAATGTTCATATTGTAATACTCCCCAGTTGACGATCATTTCATATTTTCAGGAAAAATCCTTATAAGCTCCATCCACGACCATACGGATCTTACCGCCATTCATGGAACCAACAAAATTATGTATCCCATGTTGTTCCATCAGCGCATATGCTTTCTCACCCATATGATCCTTTGTCAACACCTGTTTCCCTTTTTTCGGACGATCCCATATCGCAGACAACGATCGGATTCCTTCGTCACTATCTGTAATTTGGTACCAGGTCTCTCCGGTCGCAACGGTAATGGTTTGATCACCCCACTGATAAAGCTGCGTGATCTCAGGCATGTCCTTCCATACAGCTACAAGCTCTCCCGTTGTTCGGCTCACTACATCTGTCCGATATTTTACAGAGAACTCTGTAATATACATCGTATCTCCGCACGCATCATAAGAATCTCCTTGTATATATGTATCCACGCAGTCAATAAAAATGTAATGCTCACTTACATTCAGTCTGACACTATCAAAATATTTCCCACCATAGTTCCTGCTTTCATTATTCTGACCCCGGAAATACAGCTGGTGGTTCCTGATAAAAAAGATTCCGTCTCTGCTGAGCGCATACAAATGAATATCTGTCAGATCATCCACTGCTACCTTCACGTTGTCATCAATCCTATAGTAAAAACTGCCGATACTTTCATCCGGATTCAGTTTGTACCCATCCGGCGAATACATGAGATCTGCGCTGGTCTTTCTCGACCGATCCGGCAGGCGATAATTATCGGAATACAGATGATACTGAGACATCTCAACCCGGTTGATTGCATCGCTACATACATTGATCGTACGATAGGGCACCGGCACATTGGGAATCTCTTTCCGCTGATAGCGTTTCCACTTCCCATTTAATGCCGCATACCATTCACTTCGATCAGCTGCGGGCTGATCATCTGTCATCAACACCATGGAAAGCGGTCCTGTTCTCAAGGGAATATCCACCACCTTCTTTCCGTATGGCGTATTCATGCGGACAAGCATGCCGGTTGCCTGTTCGGTGTACATGAACTCCTGTTCCTTCCATCCAATCTTCCCTTTACCGGATGTATCTGTAAAGCATACACCGATCACCATATCGACAGCATCCAGAAAATCCCTGATGGAATACGTGATCTTCCGAAAGCCCGTTTCTCCTTTCACCATACTGTCATACTGCCAAGCATCTTTCATATACTCAAAAAACGGCTGCAAACGTGTCTCATGTGTTCGGATCAGCTTTTCTGTCACAGAATCAAGTAAATGCATTTGTTCCACCCTTTGTGCAAAAAGCGCATGCTCCGGATGCTTACTTGCGTATTCAATTGCAAAATCCAACAGTTCTTCCCCATCCTTGAACTGTCTGGGTGGGAAAAAGAAAACAGAGCGTTGCTTCCCGTAATATACAAACTGTTCCTGTTCACCGGTTCCATATAAAATATCGTTACCCAGTTTACAAAATGCACAGAGTCTGTGATGCTCCTTCCACTCCGGATAATCTATTTTTGTCAGTTTTTCCATATAACGGATATCTGCTGCCTCCTGCTCCCACTCCGAAGCCTCCATCACAATGGGCTGCATCTTCCCGATTGGCAGATTCCTGTCCGGTTCAACGATCAGCGTATCTTCATGACGGTATTTTAACGGGCTGTGTTCGTAATATTCATCTTCCGGATCACCTTCCCGGTATTTCCCACAACGAAGTGTCACATGGACTTCTCCACAACTCCAATCCAAAGTCTGACATTTAATGAATGGTGAATCCCATATGATTTCCGGATAGCAAAACCTGTCCGTTTCGATACACTGCATGTGATAACGGCGAAGCAGTTCCTCTTTATCGTATAACGAACTTGCCGTATGCACTGTACCATCGGAGGTGAGCAGATAAACCTCCCCCAGTCCCTGATTACAGACAATGGTGTCATCCGAATATAATTCCACATTGAAAACATTTTCTTCTACCGAAAAGGTACAGACATCATTTCCATTGATCAGGCAGACATCTGTCTGCCACTCTCCATGCACATACCTGTTCCCTCTCAAAAGCAGTCTGCCATCTTCTATGGTATAAAGCGTTCTGGAATTCCTTTGATGACCGGAGGGCAGCACACAAATCTCCTTACTAGCTTTTTTATTGATTCCAATCGTACTTAAGTACACGTTACCCTGCCGGCTTGTGACAAAAAAGATCCTGTCCTCTCCAACCAGCCATGCATCCTCGATTTCTGAAGGGACTTCGGGAGTAAAGGATGAAATCTTATCCTGCCGTGATGTATAAAACACATACCGGTTGCGCTCCTCCCCCTTATATTTATATACTTCCGTCTTTACGGTGAGTTTTTCGGTCACTGCAGCCAATTCAACCTTATGAACTGATTTTTGTATTTTCTCCCCACAATACGGGCAAAAGCGGCTCTTTTCATCAATATATAAATTACAGCATTTACATTTCTTCATGGTATCCTTCTCCTGTTATTGTAAAATGGTTCGTATTGCATCACAAATATATGCAAGCTTCGGCGTTCTCTCACAAATGTCCCTGATCGCCTGCGCCACCATAATATCCGGATCGGATATCTTCTCATATTTTTCATAGATATCCATCATACCGTATTGATCAAGCGTAACCACTACCATATCCTTGTTGTCGCCCTGTCCGATTCCCGCATTCTGCTCCTGGATGTGTCTCGGTCCGGTCGCATGTCTTTTTCTGCTTCCAAGCAGTATTCCCATGACCACATTAAAGTCCCATTTGTCATCCTTTAAGTCTTTGCGAAATGTCTTCAGCTGTTCGGCATACTTCGATGAATCCTGAAACAATGCACGAAGCTGAAGGATCGACATGGACTCAAATGCACCTTCCGGCTCCTCCGGTGCTTCTTCCACAGCCACATGAATCTGTTTTTCCTGTTTTTCCTGTTTTTCCTGTCTTTCCTGTCTTTCACGGATCATTTCTTCTACTATTTTCCGATCCCAGTCAAAGCATTTTTCCTCCGGCAGTTCAATGGAATGTCGGAAAATTCCCCCATTTAAATCCAAAGCTGCGCACACATACGGGCCAAGCACCGTACAACGAGTTTGTCCATGTCCGGAACGATTCCACTCTACAGCCCGGCTTCCATCCTTTTTGTATGCATAAAAATTGTACAGTCCATCTGCCCTATATGCATGTTCCCCGTCGAAATAGCATCGTTCCAAGTCAAATGAATCGTCCGTTTTGGTATCAAAACGCCAGATATCCTCATACCGCTCAAGGTCGATCTCACTCCAGCTTTGAATTGGAAAGCTCAACAACTGATTGACACATCTGGAATCATTTTCTTTTCCCGGAAGCCACATTCTATTTCGACGCAGATCCAATCGCATCCGGTCTATGCCCTTTTTGCCCTTATAAACACCTTTGATATCTTTGCAACATCCGGTCTTAAGATTCAAAAACAGAAACGGATATACCAATATCTGGTAATCGTTTCCATCTGTCGGTGCTGCCGACAATTCATAGGATATGACTGCATATTGACTATTAGCACAGACGGTTGGTTCTGTTATAATCTCCCAACCAGGCTTCTCCGCGCGCTGAAGATTCTTCCCAGCGCCATATTCTTCCATCTGACCCCTCAGCTGACTCTTTGCAAAGTTTTCCAGGTCTTCGGCCCCCTGCTCCAGCGACCAGACCATTTCCACCTGATCTGCAAGAAAGTCATATGCCTTTACACAAATTCCAAGCTCCGGAATGGTGACGTTTCTCACTTTTTTGTACAAGGCAACATACAGCTTGCTTCCAAAAATATAATAATCTGATACCTGAAACTGTTCTCCAAATGTTTCTTTGAAGACAATTTCACACTGTTTCTTTCCCTGATAATCATAGATAAACACACACTGATTGTTCACAAGGAACAAGCCGTGTCTGTTTGAGCAGATATTGTAAAAAAGAAAATCCAATTCACCAAGATCAAAAACGTCTAAAACGCTTCCATCCTCGTTAATCTTCAAGATGAAATTCTGATCATTCTCTTTATATAATCCGTACATCACGCCGTCATACCACGTATATTCACAGCTACATCCCTGTATATGTCCGGGACAATTTCCCCCGATAGACCCATAGTATTCTGAATGAAACGCGAAATCCCTCTCATCTTCTTCCACATATTGATATGTGATCGGACTGTCCACTTTTATCCCGCAATCCGGGCAAAACTTTGCTAATCCCGGCAGCTTTGCGCCGCAATTCTTGCAATTCCCCATCATCTTCTGTTCTCCTCACTCTTCTTTTTATGCCAAAAGCGCCGATGACGAGAGTATCCTCTCAGCCATCGACGCGGAATATACTTTTACAGATGCAGCACACGCTCCTTGATCTCCTGTGTTCTTCCCTGATTCCAGAACTGCGTACCGATATATCCGCAGGTACGACGTGCCACATTCATCTTTGTCTGGTCGCGATTTCCACAGTTCGGGCATTCCCAGACGAGCTTTCCATGTGCATCGTTCACGACCTTGATCTCACCGCCAAAGCCGCAAACCTGACAGTAATCACTCTTCGTATTGAGCTCTGCATACATGATATTATCGTAAATATATTTCATCACGCTCAATACGGCTTCTAAATTATTCTGCATATCCGGAACTTCCACATAGCTGATCGCACCACCCGGCGACAGTTCCTGGAACTGTGCCTCAAATTTCAGCTTGCTGAATGCATCGATCTGCTCTGTCACATGTACATGATAGCTGTTTGTGATGTAGCTCTTGTCTGTCACACCCGGAATCATGCCGAAACGTTTTTGCAGACATTTTGCGAATTTATAAGTCGTAGATTCCAGCGGAGTGCCATACACACTGAAATCAATATTTGTCTCCTGTTTCCAACGGGCACATGCATCGTTCAGGTACTGCATGACCTTCAGCGCAAACGGTGTTGCCTCAGCGTCTGTATGCGATTTTCCGGTCATATAGCGTGTACACTCACAAAGTCCCGCATAGCCCAGTGAGATCGTGGAATAGCCATTGTACAGCAGCTTGTCAATCTTCTCTCCCGGTGCCAGTCGTGCCAATGCTCCGTGCTGCCAGAGGATCGGTGCCACATCCGAAGGTGTACCCTTCAGACGATCATGACGGCACATCAGCGCCTTATAGCAAAGCTCCAGGCGTTCGTCAAATATTTTCCAGAACTGATCCATGTCCCCACCGGAGGAGCATGCGATATCAACCAGATTCAGTGTCACAACACCCTGATTGAAACGCCCGTAATACTTATGTTTTCCTTCCTCATAGTTGCCGGCATTTGCAATATTTCCTACGCCGACATCCGTAAACCGATCCGGTGTCAAAAAGCTACGGCAACCCATACAGGTATAGACATCACCCTTTTTCAGCTCTTTCATGATCTTTTCTGAGATATAGTCCGGAACCATGCGCTTTGCAGTGCACTCTGCAGCGATCTTTGTCAGATAAAAATATTTGCTGTCCTCGTGAATATTATCCTCCTCAAGTGCATAGATCAGCTTCGGAAATGCCGGTGTAATATAAATGCCGCGCTCATTCTTGACACCACGGATCCGCTGGTACAACATCTCTTCTATGATCATTGCCAGATCATCACGGATCTGTCCCTCCGGCACCTCATCCAGATACATAAATACCGTCACAAACGGAGCCTGGCCGTTTGTTGTCATGAGCGAGATGACCTGATACTGGATCATCTGCACACCCTGCTTGATCTCCTCGCGCACGCGCATCTCTGCGATATGATTGATTTTCTCGTCATCAAGCTTCAAGCCCTCTGCCTCGAACTCCTCGCGCACCTTTTCGCGGTACTTGTCACGGCTGACCTGCACAAATGGAGCCAGATGAGCCAGTGAAATACTCTGTCCGCCATACTGTGCACTGGCGATCTGTGCAATGCTCTGTGTCGCAATATTACATGCGGTCGCAAAGCTCTTCGGCTTGTCGATCATCGTCTCACTGATGACCGTACCGTTCTGCAGCATATCCTCCAGATTGACCAGACAGCAGTTGTGCATATGCTGTGCAAAGTAATCAGCGTCATGGAAATGGATAATTCCTTTTTCATGTGCCTCAATGACTTCCGGCGGCAAAAGGAAACGTCTGGTGATATCCTTGCTGACCTCTCCTGCCATATAATCGCGCTGCACACTGTTGACAGTCGGGTTTTTATTCGAATTCTCCTGTTTTACTTCCTCATTATTGCACTCGATCAGACTTAAGATCTGCTCATCGGTAGAATTTGATTTTCGCACGAGTGCTCTCCGATAACGGTATGTGATATAATTTCTCGCAACTCCAAAAGCACGCAGATCCATGATCTGATTCTCTACCAGATCCTGTATCTCCTCCACGTTTAATGCACGGTTCATCTCCTCGCAGGTATTTCGCACATTGTCTGAAATCCGCAGGATCTGCTCCTGGGTCATGCGTTCTGCTGCCGGCACACTCTCGTTTGCCTTCTGCACCGCTGCAATGATCTTTGTGATATCGTAGTCAACCTCTGCACCGCTTCTCTTGATTATCTTCATACCGCTTTCTCCTTCAGTCCGGATTTTCTAAAAACGTCGTTACCATGTATTGTACTAGATGTTGTGTTTGGTGTCAACAAAGGATACTAGATATTTTATTTTTCGGCACTTTTAACAAAACAGGGGACGTTATAACGTCCCCTTCGTTGATAAGACATCCGTAATGCGCGGATCGAATCTTGCAGCGGCATCGAGTGCCTTGGCAAATGCCTTGAACAGCGCCTCCATCATGTGATGGTCATTTTCACCATAAAGTACCTTCAGATGCAGATTCATGCCGGCGGCATAGCTGACCGCATAGAAAAACTCGTGCGCCATCTGTGTATCCATTGCTCCCACCATGTCTCCCTTAAAAGGAGCATCAAATACAAGATATGGTCTGCCGGAGAGATCGATCGCACACATCGCCAATGCCTCGTCCATCGGAAGCATGCAGCTTCCATATCGGACAATTCCTTTTTTATCACCAAGTGCCTCGCGGATGGCGGTTCCGAGGACAATACCCATATCCTCGATCGTGTGATGGCTGTCCACCTGTACATCTCCCTGACATATTGCAGAAAGATCAAACAATCCGTGCCTTGTAAATCCTTCCAGCATGTGATCAAAAAATCCGATGCCGGTATTGATCTCACCCTTTCCGGTTCCGTCCAGATCCAGTGTTACTCTGATCTTTGTCTCTTTCGTATTGCGTTCTATCTTAGCTGTTCGACTCATTGATTAAAATCCACCTTGTTCTGTTCTCTTGATAATATCATCCTGCAATGACTTGGACAGTGTTGTAAACAGTGCACTGTAACCTGCAACGCGGACAACGAGTGTCTTATAGTTTTCCGGATGCGCCTGTGCATCCAGCAGTGTTTCGCGATTCACGACATTAAACTGCATATGCATACCCTTCTCGTCAAAAAACGTCCGGATATAATCAGCGAATTTATGCAGTCCTTCCTCTCCCGCCAGTGCGGACGGATGGAACTTCTGATTAAACAGTGTTCCGTTGGATGCAATACCGTGATCGATCTTTGCAACAGAGTTCGCAGTAGCAGTCGGTCCCTTGATATCTCTGCCCTGCATCGGGCCGACACCGTCTGCCACCGGTGTGTTGGCAAGCCTGCCGTCCGGTGTTGCTCCGGTCTGTCTTCCGAGCGGCACATTTGCAGACACGGGATAAAGTCCGGCCTGATAGATACCGCCACGCGGATTTTTGTAATGCTCAAGCGGTTTCGTATACGCATAGGAAACACGACGCGCCATTGCATCTGCCTCATCGTCATCATTGCCATACTTTGGTGCTTTCCTGATAAGTTCCAGAATCTCATCATAACGCTTCTGCTTTGCCGCATCCGGTTTCTGATCCGCAATTGTCTCAGCAATGACCTTTACTTCCTTGTCGCCGACCTTCTGACCGGCTGCCAGCATGGAGGAAATGATCTTTCCGGAAAGTTCCTCCATACGCATGGTACTAAGTCCCTTGCCGAAGTTATTCTCCAGTGCATCTTTCATCTCTGCCATCGTCACAGTCTTTTTATCATACACAAGCTCCTTGATCGCCAGCATGGAATCCGCTACATTCGCGATACCAAAGCCCTGAGGACCGGTAAAGTTGTAGATCGCACCGCCCTCCTGAAGTGACTTTCCACGCCCGATACAGTCATCGATCATGCTGGACTGGAACGGCAACGGCATTCTGGTCGCATGGGCATGATCAATACAGTTGAGCGCATTGACCATCACCGCAATAAAATAATTCATCTGCTTTTCATAAGCAGCATAAAATTCTTCAAAAGTCGCCATCTGCGTCACATCACCAGTCTGAAGTCCAACCTTCTCGCCATTCTCATAGCCGTTGGAAAATACCATCTCAAGCGGACGGCACATATTAAAGAATGCTGCGTCATGCCAGCCGTCTGTCTTTCCTGCCTTCTGCGGCTCCACACACCCGATAATATTATAGGTGCGGGCATCTGCGAGCGTCACACCACGGCTCATCAGTGACGGTATAATGACCTCATCATTGTAAAATGCCGGAAGTCCGATACCGGTACGTGCCAGCCGTGCTGCCTTGATGATAAAAGCATCCGGTGTCTTGTTCCAGATGCGGACAGACAAAGAAGGCTGCGGCAACATCACATGCATGCTTGCCTCCAGACACATAAAGGACAGATCGTTTGTCACATCCACTCCCTCCTCATCCTGACCGCCTGCGATCAGGTTCTGGAACAGGCTGTATCCAGCAAATCCATCAGCACTCGCCGCGTCACGACACTTATTGAGATCATTTAATTTGATCCAGATGCAGTCCAGAAGCTCCTGCGCGAACTCACGGGTGATCTTTCCCTCATCAAGATCCTTCTTATAATAAGGATACATGTACTGGTCAAAACGTCCCGGTGAGATGGAATGTCCGCTGGACTCCGTCTGCAGCAGTTCCTGCACAAACCAGAAGGACTGGCATGCCTCATAAAAGCTCTCTGCCGGCTTAGCGGGAACCTTTGCACAATTCGCCGCAATAACGAGCAGCTCTGCCTTTCTGGTCGGATCGGACTCCTTCTCTGCCTCGGCCTTTGCCAGCTCAGAATAACGTTTTGCATATGTAATCGCAGCCTCGCAGCTCATTTTTGCAGCTGTAAGGAAGGCGTGTCTGGTGGCATAATCCGGCGCACAAAGCGTCAGCTTGTCCAGCTCCCCATCAATCGTTTCGATAATGCCCTCAAATCCAAGTGCCAGCACTTCCTCATACTTTACGGTAAAATGTCCGATTCCGTTATAGAAATAGTTGCCCGGCGTAAAAATATTATGCTTCATGGCAACCAGCGATTCCTCCGCCATCATGGAAGTCGCAAGCTCACTGGTCGTCTTTCCCTTCCAATATTTATACGCCTCGTGCAGGCGTTTTTTGGTATCATCTGCTATATAAAACGGATCTGCCTCACGCGATGCTACCGTGTCATACTCCTCCTCCATCCATGCATAGGAATACTCCGGAAACATCTGACAGCCGCGCGGTGCGATCGCATTGCTTCCAACGATCAGCTCCAACGGCCGGATCACCATCGGCAGCTTCTCACAGATTGCCTTAAAAGCCTTTGCGCGGCGCAAAATGATCGGTTCATCCTCCGTTTCGCGATAGCTCTCTGTGACGATCTCTGCACGGTCAGCCTCGATCACCGGCATATTTGCGAATAAATGGTCGATCAATTTCGGAATTCTGGGAGACTTAGCAATCTCTCCGTCAAAATATTGTTTCGGCATAATCGTTTCCTCCACATATATAAATTTATAGAAAGTTTTCTATTTGCAGCTTCTATATCAGAGTATAACACAGTGAAAAAGAAAAAACCACATATTTTTCTGTTTTTTTGTGGTTTTTTCTGTTTTGCTGTTGTTTTAGCCGTTATTATTTTTTGTTTTATGTTCTCTGTCATATTTTGAGATCAGCATGGTACGCACCCACTGCGGATCATTTCGATAATGATACTGCACGTAACTTGTGTACTCCTGTCTCGTCATATCCTGAATCTTTTTTTCTCCGCTCATTATTTGACGTCCCCTTCTTCCATTTATTTATTCATCGTAGAATGATAGCCCTGCGGTCTTTTAACGGAACTCTCCATTTCCATCTTGGACAATTCGCTGGACGGCGCATTTTTCAGATCTGTCAACAGACTTTTCAGTATCTCCGTTGCCTTGACCTCATCATAATCCTCCAAAAGCGCTACAACCTCATCTGTCACATGGTACACATAACTGCCAATATCAAACCGCTGCAGATCCTTCAGCTTTGCGATCGCTTCCTTGCGCTTAAAGTTCGCCAGATCGTCCACTGCATAGAGAATCCGTACAGAAATCTCGCTCTCCGCAATCGGAATGACATTTGCCTTTTTACCGGTGTTCAGACGATTATCCAGATAATCAACCACACGCTCCATCATTTCAACCGCGCTCTCAACATTATCCTGCTTTAACTTACCAAGCACGTTGCGGATACGCCCGGACAATTCTTCGTCAATCTGATAATTTAAGACCTCCTCTGTCTTAACGATCGCCTGTTTGATCCGGTCATCCTTCATATCCTTCAGGATACCGATCACACGCTGGTATAACTCTTCCTCCTCCATCGGGAGTACACCGAGCCTCTTAAATACTCGTTCAATACGCTCATGAAGATCCTCCGGATCAAAGGGCTTGGTAATATAATCCATGATTCCCAGCTTTGCGCCATCGATCACGGTCGCTTTATCTTTCTTTGCGGTCAGAAAAATGACCGGTACGGTTACTCCGTTTTCCTGAGCACGGATTTCCTTTAATGTCTCGATACCGTCCATGATCGGCATCTCAACGTCCAGCAAGATCAGATCCACTTGTTCTCTGTACAGGTATTTGATCGCTCTGCGACCGGATATCATGGGAATCACTTCATATTTTGACTTTAATTCCTGCTCAAGCGTTGCGAGATTTACAGTATTGTCATCAATCGCAAGTATTCTCATCTTCTCCATCTTTGTATCTCCTATGTAATCGCCTGAGAATCAGCCTGTCCCACATGTTCAAGGAACGATCTCAGCAAATCCTCAGCGGTGTCGTCATCATACATTTTAAGCCTATTTCGCACATCTTTCAAGCAGTCTTTCGCACTTTTTTCAATATTTTCAGACAAAAGCTCCTCTGTCTTCTGTGCTGCAGGCTTAGAACGGAAATTTTCGATATCTGTCAGTATGTCTGACATCCGCCGATACGTCTCCTCGGGCGGCATGCAGTCTTCTTCGGCACCTGCATTCTCTGCCTCCTCCTTCAGATATCCCTTCGTCTTCAGCACCCGCTCGATCTCGTGCAGAAGGAAATTGTATTCGGATAACAGCTTTGTCAGACCGTCTCTGATCAGTTGGTAGTCCCCCTCCTTTGCGGCAAACTCATGGATCTTCGCCAGATCGGAAAACTCGTAAGCACCGATATTGGCAGATGCACTCTTGAGTCCGTGTACCTCGATCTCATAATTTTTGAAATCCTCTTCGCGCACCAGCCGCTCCAACAGCCCGGCTTTTTCTGCCCCATCCATATAATAGAGTTCCAGCAGTTCCAGATAATCCTCCACGCCTCCGGTATGTGTATTCATGACTGCGTTTACATCAACGCCCGTCATAAATATCTCTGCACGGCCTGCACGTGCGATCTTCTCCTGGGTCTCTTCTGTCCCCTCCACAGACTGTCGCTGATCCTGCGGAATCCACTTGCACAGCATTTGATGCAGTTCATTTTTATCGATGGGCTTCGCGATAAAATCCTGAAAACCGCTGTTTAAGAACATCTCGCGCGCATTGTTATACGCATTGGCAGAAAGTGCGATGATGATCGGCCTCTTACCGTTTTCGCCACAATCTCTGCGGATATGGTCGGTCGCCTCGATACCATCCATCTCCGGCATCATGTGATCCATCAAGATCAGATCATATACATTTTTCTTCACCAGATCGATCGCCTGCTGACCGCTCTTTGCTTCATCAACACTGAATTTGTAAGGGGACAGTGCACCACTCGCCACCTTCAGATTGATCTTATTATCATCCACTACGAGCACCCGGTAACCCGGCACAACAAACGCCCGGTCAATGTCGGCCATGACATCATGCTTGCGCCACGGCTGTTGCTCGATACTGCGGATATCTGCCACGATCTGCGGGAAGCATACCGTAAACACGGTGCCTTCTCCCGGCTCACTCGATACCTCCACGGTACCGTCCATCAGATCCACAAAACGCTTTGTGATCGCAATGCCGAGACCAATACTCTCCAGATTGCGTTCCTTGCTCTCATCCATGCGCCGAAACTGATCAAACAGACTGCCCGCTTCCTCTGCCGTAAAGCCAACCCCTGTATCCTCAAACTGGAAAACCATCAGCACCTGTTTTTCATTCAACCATCTGTGCGTCACTGTGAGCTTCACATAACCGCGCTCCGTATATTTCATGCCGAAATCAAGGAAATTGCTGATCATCTGGCGGATACGCATCGGATCACCGATAAGCTGACACGGCAGCTTAGGCGAAATGTCACGCTTGAGCTGCAGCCCTCTGGACGAAGCGGTAAGCTTTGCCAGATGCAGCGTCTCCTCCAGCAGTTGCTCCGTGTTGTATTCTTCCTGCTCCAGCGTCATCTGACCCGTTTCAAGCTTGGAAAGACTTAAAATGTCATTGATAACAGCCAGCAGATTCGTAGAAGCATTTTTGATGTCACATGCAAAGTCATACACCTTTCTTCCGCGGCTCTCCTCGATGATCAGTTCTGCCAGACCTACGATCGCATTCATCGGGGTGCGGATCTCATGCGATATATTTGTGAGGAAATCCGTCTTGATACGGTTGGCATTTTTTGCTTCTCCGAGCGCACGCAACGCCTCCTGCTCGGCGACCTCTGCCCGCTTTCTTCCGCTCGAGATCTCCGCGATGTAATTACACTCCATCGTCTTGTCATTCAGTATCAATACATAACCGCGGATCGAACTCCACGAATCACGCACCTCATAACGCGAAACTTCATAGTGACGGTTGCCGAATTCAACCTCTTTTTTGTCATATTCCTCGAAAATCTCCAGCGGAATACTGTACAGACGTTTGATGTTATGATTGACCAACGACGGCTCCAGTTCCGGGAAAATATGTTTTGCTGCCTGATTATATGACTTCAACTGCATTGCACCGTCCAGAATGATCACGCCCTCACGCAGATTATCAAAGGCAGTCTGCATGGATGCCGTCTCCGGATGGAATCCCTCATTCCCCCAGAAACGCAGTGCAAACAGATCTGCGAGCAGCATACTTGCAGGACCTGCAAAATTATAATGGAACGGACTGATCTTCATAAAGAATACAGCAGAAAGCCCAAACGCCGTAAACAGCATGAACGCCATCAACACTGCCTGTCTGCGCAGACGTGCCACCCACTCAGTTCCCATGTAGGAGATGAGCATTATGACCGCCATAGCAAGCGGTGCCAGTTCACAGCCTAAAATAATAAATATATAGAGTTCACCACGCTCATAGAGCAACTCGTATCTGCCATCCACAAGTCCATAATGCACGTTTTTAAATATCAGCTCATGCCAGTTGCTTGTCCATGTGACAACTAAGATAAGCATGTCAAAAATCAGCGTGTAAACTCCCACCCACTGAGGCACATCTCTTTTCGCATAATAGGAAAAAAACAGACAGATAAAATAGCCCATAAAAATGAGACCGGCATATTCAATCTGAAGCGACATAAAAGCAGCCGATCTATCAACTGCCATTAATTCAAACAGATATCCGATATTAAGCAATAATGTCATCACGAGGAATGACATACCCGCTTTTTTCTCTCTGGTACTTTTCCCACGATTCGTCCGAACCAGAATGATCAGAGTAATAATAATTGCTGCCCATTGCAGCCCGATCTCATAACCCACCGCAAACTCCTCTCTAGAACACAAACCCGCATCTATTCAAATGGCATATTATATTTGCAAGTATATCATATTACCCATATAAATGCTATCAATTTATTTGTTCTATAACCGCCGGCAGTTCGGAAAATCTTCGGATTGCCGGTACTTTTTTTGCAATTTCATCAGGCAGCGTGCCGAATCCGTAAGCTGCATGGATAAACTGACCACCGGCCTCTACCGTAGCATGATAATCGCCCTCGATATCTCCGACATAGATGACACGATCCAGATGATTCCGCTCGGCGACAATGCGGATATTTTCTCCCTTCTGCTTTCTGTTTTCACCATAGCACTGGAAGTCGGAAAACAGATCTTCAAATCCGTAATGCGTCAGAAACGCCTCAATATAACCGCACTGACAGTTGCTCACAATATAGAGCGGATAGGCATGTCCCAGCGCGCGCAATGTCTCCTCCACTCCCGGATAGAGTGTCGCGCCATGTACTTCCAGATAGTCATTTTCCACCAGCACACACTCATCCATAAGATCATAGGATGCCTGTGCTTCCATCTCAGGAAAGAGAGCCCTTGCCAGTTTGTCCATCGGCAGTCCCATGACACGTGCCAGATCCTGATCTGTGAGCGGCTTCATCCCCTTCTTTGTGATCACCTGGTTCCATGCCAGAGCCACCTCCCTGGCCGAATCCCACAACGTTCCATCCATATCAAAAATAATTCCGGTTTTCATTTTTTTCCTCCAAAAGATAGTCTTCATCAATTTTATATGTATTTTTTGTGTTTTTCAACCACAATCATCGAAAATAGTGTATACTGTTATTTATTGGGTGAGCAGGCAGTATAAGCTCTGCCCCTATTATCAAACAAAAGGAGAGAAATTATGAGTCAGGCAAAAGTAGATCAGTATAAAAAGCAAAAAGCAAACCGCAAAAAAGAAATGCGCAAGGAAAAAATCGAGCGCATTGCTGTAGGTGCACTCGGAATCGTGATCGTTGCGGCGATCTGTGTATGGATCGGCTTCTCCGTCTACGGCAAAACGACCGGAAGCACAGGCGCAGACGCCGAAAACTCCACTGTAACAGTCAACACTGATGCCGTGGATGATTACCTTGACGGACTGGAAACAGAAGAATAAAACAAACGAACGCAGGCGGAAAACAAAATGATGTTTTCCGCCTGCGTTTGTCCGAATAAAAAACCCCCGAACCCGCTGCTTATCAGCGTTTCCGAGGATTCCCGAAGAGCGATAGACGGGGCTCGAACCCGCGGTCTCGACCTTGGCAAGGTCGCGCGTTACCAACTACGCCACTATCGCATTTCCTATGTTTTTTCGTGCCGTTCCTTAGCACAGGTATTATAATAACCTATGGTCTGATAAAAGTCAAGCATTAATTTTAAAAATATTTAATATTTTTTATATCCGTTTCATATATTGAACTAAACACGAAAGGGAGGTGCGAGCCAGTGAGCCGTCAGACAAAAATTCTTGTACTTCATATGAAAGAGCTGGTGTACACTGCGATCTTTCTCGTTCTTGGCATCATTCTCGTCATACTGCTCGTCACAATGTTTGGCACGGGCAAAAAAGAGACGCCCACCGCAGAAAGCGCAGCCTACATACCGGGTATTTATACCTCATCCATCAATTTCAAAAATCGCAGTGTGGATGTTCAGGTCATTGTAGACAAAAACCGCATCAAGGATGTATCGCTGGTTAATCTGGAGGACAGCGTTGCCGTCATGTATCCGCTGATGGAGCCGACGATCGAACATCTGCGTGATCAGATTCTTGACCGGCAGTCCTTGGATGGCATCACCTACGAAGCCGAAAATCAATATACCTCGGCAGTCCTGTTAAACGCGATCGATCAGGCACTGAAAAAAGCAGCCCCGTCAGAATAACTGACCGGGCTGCTCTCTCGTTCCAAAAACTATTGCAATGTGAGCTTCACGAGCTTAGGAGCATGCGCTCCTTTTATGATAAATCCGATATTATCCACGCCGGTTCCGGCTCCGATCCGGTTGTTATACGCTTCCGGAGTAATTGTCAATGTTTTCCCTTTTACCTGATAACTTCCGCACCAGCCGGATTCCAATTTAATATCATCCGCAAAGGAGAGTACAAGCCTCCAGTTTTCGCAGGTCTTTGTCCCTGTATTTTGAATACTTACCGCATACTGCCGATAATACGGATTTTCTCTCCAGCTGTTCGTCACAGCCGCGCGGATCTTGCATCCATCGGAGTCAGATGTCACATCTCCGACATTGTTTTCAACTGTTTCTGGGATATCCACCGATGCAGATCCACTGTCCGATCCATCGCCCGCAGCCGGCCCACTCTGTGTACCGGTTCCGACAGATGCCAGCGAACCCTTCATCATCCGCACAAACCACTTCCCCGAATCCGAGAGATCTGACGACTTCCATCCGTAAGTCTTTGTGCAGTTCGGTTTCAGCATTGCGGAGGTCTCCGATTTATTTGAGAGATTCCAGATGCAGCTGCTGATCTTGTACTCATTGAGCAGTTTCATCCATTTTGCCGCTTCTTCCTTATTAATTGCACCGGAGCCGGACGCGTCACAAACACCGTACTCCGTGACAAAGATCGGTAATCCGGCCTCTTTTGCCGCCTTCACCTTCGCACGCAGGCTGTCCCTGTGGGTATCCGCATAAAAATGAAACGCATACATCAGATTTTTATATCCTGTGATGGGCGATGCTGCCGCCTGATCCACATCCTGACTCCACGTAGGAGTTCCCACAATGATGATCCCATCCTTGTCATAGGTACGAATCGTCTTGATGACCGATCTTGCATACTTTTTGATCTGCGGCCATGTCGTATTTCCGTTTGGTTCATTACAGATCTCATAGATCACATGTTTCTCATCCGCATACCGCTTTGCCATCTTTTTGAAAAACGCATTTGCCTCTTTCTGATGGGTCTGCGGATTGCTGTCACTCAAAATATGCCAGTCGATGATCACATACATCCCAAGCTTTTTTGCCGCTTTCACCGCATCGTCAATCCGGCGGCACAGCTTCGCCTGATTTTTTGCATCCCCGGTGCAATACCCGTTAGATTCCGCTGTGTACATCGCAAGGCGCACGACCTCTACGCCCCATTCATCACGCATCGTGCGGAATGCCTTTTCGTTCAGGTACTGCGGATACCAGGACATACCGTGTGAACTGACGCCGCGCAGCTGAACGGCTTTTTTATTTTTACCGACCAGCCGGCCGCCTTTTACCGAAAGCTTCCCATATTTCTGAAAGGGCGTTTTCGCAGACGATGCACCGACTCTTTCCACCTTCTGTTCATACACCGTTTCCGCATTCAGTATCACAGACGACTGCGCCATACAGACCGTCAGGATCAATGCCAGCGCCATGCAAAGTCTCATTTTCCATATCCTCATACACACACCACCTATCGAATCTGTCCGTCACCATGGATCACATATTTGTAACTGCAGAGCTCCTCCAGACCCATCGGCCCTCTGGCGTGCAGCTTCTGGGTGGAAATGCCCATCTCGCATCCCAGTCCGAATTCACCGCCGTCCGTGAACCGTGTGGAAGCATTTACATATACTGCAGCAGAGTCCACTGTTGTAGTGAATTTTTTTGCACTTTCCTCATCTTTTGTCAATATAGACTCGCTATGTCCGGTAGAATGGGCACTGATATGTGCGATTGCTTCGTCCACACCGGACACCACCTTCACCGCAAGGATATAATCCAGAAATTCTGTATCAAAATCGGTTTCGGATGCCGGTTTTCCCTCTATGATCTGTGCCGCACGCGCATCCAGCCGCAGCTCCACCGGCTGCTTTCCCGCTGCCTCTCGCGCATCTACCAAACGCGCCTTTAATGCCGGGAGAAATGCTTCTGCCACATCCTCTGCCACGAGACACACCTCCATCGCATTGCAGACACTGGGACGGCTGGTCTTGGCATTTTCCACGATATCTACCGCCTGCGCCAAATCTGCGGTGCTGTCCACGTAAATATGACAAATACCTGTGCCGGTCTGGATACAGGGCACCTTTGCGTTCTGCACACAGGCATTGATGAGTCCTGCGCCTCCGCGCGGAATGAGCAGGTCCACATAACCGGTTGCCGTCATCAGCGCATTTGCGCTGTCATGTGTGGTATCCTCGATCAGGCTGACCGCATCCATCGGCAGCTTCTTTGCCGCAAGTCCCTGTCTGAGCGCATGGACGATCGCCGCACTTGATCTCCATGCCTCCTTACCGCATCGGAGAATACATGCATTACCGCTCTTGATCGCCAATGCTGCCGCATCACTCGTCACATTGGGGCGGCTCTCATAAATGATCGCCACCACGCCGAGCGGACATGCCACACGATCGATCTTCAATCCGTTCGGCCTGCTGTGACTGTAACGGATCTTCCCGACCGGATCGGGCAGCTCAGCCACCTGACGGATGCCCTCTGCCATATCAGCGATGCGCTCTTTTGTCAGGCGCAGCCGATCCAGCATCACTTCTGATATGGTTCCCTCGGCCGCCTTCAGATCTGCCTCATTCGCGATCAGTATCGCATTCGTCTCGGATACCAGCCAGTCTGCCATTGCGTGTAACGCGGCATTTTTCTTCTGAGTGTCCGCCTGTGCCATCTGCGCCTTTGCGCTGCGCGCAGCCTCTAAAATTTCCTGTGTTGTCATCGTTTTCCCTCCCCGATAAATCTGGTGCCGACGCGCTTTCCGTCTACGATATCATAGAGGATCTCCGGTCGTGCTCCGTTGGCAATGACCATGTCAAAGCCCGCCTCCGTCGCAATATGTGCCGCATGCAGTTTGGTTGCCATACCTCCGGTTCCAAGCGAGGTGCCACTGCCGCCCGCCAGTGCCTCGATCTCCGGCGTGATCTCCTCCACAATGGAAATAAAACGGGCATTTTTATCCCGGCGCGGATCTGCCGTGTATAATCCGTCTATGTCAGACAAGATGATCAGCAGATCGGATTTCACACATTTTGCAACGATCGCACCCAGCGTATCGTTATCACCGACAGAGATTTCCTCCGTCGCGATCGTATCATTCTCGTTGATGATGGGTATCGCGCCCAGCTCCAGGAGCCGGAACATCGTATTTTCCAGATTCTGTCTGCGATCCTCGTGATCAAAATCCGCGCCGGTAAGCAGAATCTGTGCCACTACATGATTGTATTCCGTGAACAGGCGGTCATATGTGTACATCAATTCACACTGTCCGACTGCCGCGGCTGCCTGCTTGGTAGGCATATCCGTCGGCCGCTCGTTTAGCGGCAGCTTTCCCACACCCATGCCGATCGCACCGGACGACACCAGCACCACCTCGTGCCCTGCGTTTTTCAGATCACTGAGCACCTTCACCAGTTCCTCCACGTGACGGATATTCAGCCGCCCGGTCGGATATGCCAGCGTGGAAGTACCCACCTTTACCGTAACTCTCATAACAAAAAATCCCCTATGCAGCCATCGTCATCCTGCGGCTGCATTCCTTTCCTCTTTATATTGTTGTAAGCCGCTGTCTGACCTCTCCGATCAGATACAGCGATCCGAAGATCACACATTTTTCATGCTCCGGCTGCGCGTACACCAGCTCTGCCAGCTGCTTTGTATCTGCGCAGACGTCCGCTGTTCCGCCCTTTGTGCGTATCAGCGAGCAGAGCTTGTCTGCGGGCAGTGCGCGCCCACTGTCGGGGGTCAGCACATAGACATGCTTCGCCAGAGGAAGGATCAGTTCTGCCATGGTCTCATAGTCCTTATCTGCCATGACACCCATAAAAAAAGTATATTTCGCTCCGCCTCCAAGCTCACGCAGACTCTGGGCCAGTGCCGTCACCCCGTGCACGTTGTGTGCACCGTCCAAAAGCACCCACGGATGCTCACTCACAACCTCCATTCTTCCCTGCCAGCGTGCATCACGGATTCCCTCCGCGATGGCCTCCTGCGTGATCTGCGCATAGCCTTGCTGCACTAACATCTGTGCCGCCTCGATCGCCGCCGCCGCATTTTTTCTCTGGTAAACACCCTGCATACCGATCTCATAATGAGCACCTTTATAACTTCCTGCCGCGTCCAGACTGCCGCTCACCCGGTAAGGAATGCCCAGCTCCCTACAGCGCTCCGTGAGTACATCCAGGGCCTGCGCGTCCTGATCCATCAGCACCGCCTGTGTTCCACGCTTTAAAATACCGGCTTTCTCAGATGCGATCGCACCGATCGTATCACCCAGATATTCCGTATGCTCCAGCCCAATGCCCGTGATCACTGACACAAAAGGCGAGGCAATGATATTCGTCGAGTCCAGTCTGCCGCCCATGCCGGTCTCTAAGATCACCGGATCGACCTTCTGCTCTTTAAAATATAATAACGCGATTGCAAGGCAATAGTCAAACATTGTCAGATTGATTCCGCGCGATACCATCAGCCGGTGGTTTGCCGCCATAACGATCCGTCCCAGCTGCAACACCTTTTCGCGGGGAATCTGTGTGTGCCCGACCTGTATGCGCTCGGTAAATTCCTGCAGATGCGGCGATGTGAACAGCCCCACTCGCAGCCCTGCTTTTTCGCAGACCTCCCGCAGAAATGCCGCCACAGAGCCCTTACCGTTCGTCCCAGCGATGTGTACAAAGGACAGGCCCTGTTCGGGGTGTCCCAACAGCTCCAATACTTCATTCGAACACACCACACCCGGTGCCCTGCCAAAGCGCCTGCTGGCGCTGATCTTTTCTACCAGTTTCTCATAGGTCATTGCATCCGCCGCCGCATAACAGCTGCGATCCGTCTGCACATAATCCAGCCGGGCATCTGTCGCTTCACAGCACGCAGAAAGTTCCTCTGCCATCTGACATTCAAATGCAACACCTACTCTTACCAATTCCGGATGAGCGGCAAAATAGCGGTCATAGTAACCCTTTCCATAGCCACAGCGCGCCCCGGATGCGTCAAATGCCACGCCGGGCACAAGCACGGGTGCGCCGTTCCAGTCCACTGGCGTACGTCCTTCTACGTCCGGTTCCGGCACATGAAAAGCACCTTCCGCAAGCTCTTTTCGGTTTTTTACCTCAAAAAACTCCATGTCTGCGCTTTCTGCTCCGAGCACGCGCGGAAATGCCAGACGCTTTCCGGCTGCCCACAGACGCTCTGCCAGCTCCCAGATATCTGCCTCACTCCCGATCGATGCATAACAGTAAACTGCCTGCGCTTCCTGTATAAGCGGCATCTGCCACAGAGCCTGACAGATTGCGTGCGAACGTTTCTCGCGCTCTGCGGCTGTCAGTGCGTCTCTGTCTGATTTTTTTTGACTCCTGATCTTCCCTTTCTCGGTCAATTGCTCCATGCGCTTACTCCTTTTTTCCAGCACGCTTTATTCTTTTGCACAACCTGCGATACAGTTCATTTGCCTTTTCGATCAGCAGGCTCAGATAGCGCAGCAGAGGTTCTGTCAGCATCGCAAAAACGATCAGAAGCATTGCACACTGCTTGGAAATACTGTTGATCGCAAACAGATGACTGATCTCCATGACGCAGAACAGCCAGCCTGCGATCACGCCAATCAGCATGATCCAGTGTCCTTTTGTCATCGGAGACGCAATCCTATACAGGATCATAAAGCCGACGATCGCCACAATGATCGTGCACGCCGTGGATACATCTTCGGTATTCACGGCAAACTCCCGGCAGAAAATAACCATTGCGCTGACGACAAGGAAGTCTGTCAATCCCGCCGGCAAAGCCTTTAAGATGACCTTGGAGAGGAATCTGCCGCGTATCCGCTCTTTGTTTGGCTCCAGCGACATGATAAATCCCGGAATACCGATCGTAAACATACTGATCAGCGAAATCTGTGCCGGTTCCAGAGGATATTCAAGCACCATACATACAGAGAAAATCGACAGCAGCATGGAAAAAATATTTTTCACAAGAAACAGAGATGCGGTCCGCTCGATGTTGTTTACAACCCGTCGTCCTTCCATCACAACCGCCGGCATCCGTGAAAAATCCGAATCGAGCAGCACAAGCTGTGCCACCTGGGACGCTGCCTCACTGCCGGATGCCATCGCAATACTGCAGTCCGCATCCTTGAGCGCCAGCACATCATTGACACCGTCTCCGGTCATTGCAACCGTCTCTCCCTGTGCCTTCATCGCACGCACGAGCGCGCGTTTCTGATCCGGTGTCACTCTGCCGAACACTACATATTTTGTAGCGGCATTTGCGAGATCTGCCGGTGTTCTCAATGTCGAGGCATCAATATAGCGTCCTGCGTTCGCGATACCGGCCTGCGCAGCCACCTCCGACACGGTCACCGGATTGTCACCGGAGATCACGCGCACCTGCACACCCTGTCTGGCAAAATATGCAAATGTCTCCTTTGCGCCCTCGCGGACCGGATTAGACAGCAGTACATAGGCGAGTGTCGTTGCCCTTCCCGTCAACGCCTCCCCGTTCAATTTCCCGTCATAGGATGCAAAGACAAGCACACGATATCCCGCGCGCGAATGTTCCTCGATCATGGCCGCCTGCGCCGCATAGTCTCCCCGCAACACAAACTCCGGTGCTCCGAGCACAAAGCAGTGTTCTCCAAACTGCGCACCCGAATATTTTGTCTTTGAGGAGAAACCCTGTACCAGATCTGCGCGGAACATCACAGCCGCATCGGCAAAATACTCCTGAAGCGCCTCCATCGTGATATTGTCCGGTGCCTGTGCTGCCGCAAATGCAGCCAGCCACTCCTCGGAAGTTCTGCCGCAGAACGTATCCTGCATGGGCAGCACCGCGTGGACACTCATGCGCGGCTCCGTGATCGTTCCGGTCTTATCGACACAGAGCACATCGACACGCGCCAGTGTCTCGATGCATTTCATGTTGTGGATCAATACCTGTCTGGTCGCCAAACGTGTGGCACTGACCGCCATCGCCACCGTTGCCATCAGATACAGTCCCTCGGGGATCATTCCGATCACGGAGGCAACCATACCCGTCACACTGTTTTTCAGATCATTACCGCTGATCACGTACTGCTGCACAAACAGGGTAATACCAATCGGAATGATCAGAATACCCACCGCTTTTACCAGCTTGTCCAGCGCACGGATCATCTCTGACTGCTCGCCTTCCTTTGATTTGGTCGCCTGCAGCGTCAGTTTTGAGATATAGGAATCTGCGCCCACCTGCTCCAGTCTGGCAATACACTCACCGGACACGATAAAGCTGCCGGAAAGCAATTCATCACCCGGACGCTTGACGATCTCATCCGACTCACCGGTCAGAAGCGATTCATTCACGGAGACACTGCCTCTTTGCACCACTGCATCCGCAGGGATCTGACAGCCTGCCGTCAGGATCACCATATCATCGAGCACCAGTTCCTCGGAGTCCACCTCCACCTGCATGCCGTCACGCACAGCAGTCACCTTCGCGCGCCCGACAAGCGTCAGATCATCGAGTACCTTTTTCGCATGCAGCTCCTGTATGATACCGATCACGGAATTTGCCGTGATCACAACCAAAAATGTCAGATCCCGAAAAGAACCTACCGCTATGAGCAGGATCGCAAGGATCAGAAAAATACCGTTAAAATATGTGAAAACATTTTCTTTGATAATATCCGATGTCGTCTTTGTCGCAGATGACACACTCCGATTGGTCAGACCTTCTTCCTGACGCTGCCACACCTGTGTCTCCTGCAGACCGACTACAGGATCTGTCACAAAGCGTTCCACCGGATGCCGGGATTCATGCAAAAATAAACACCCTCTTCCATAACCGTTTGATGCCCGCACGGTCTTGTACTTTCTTAAAGCTTTATTATAAATTTTATATATCAAAAAAGCAAGGCACGAAGCCCTGCTTTTCGATCTGTATTCCTTAATTTTCTATAAACTCTATACTGCAAGTATCACGCCGCCGTCATTTGCGTACATGGAGCTGACACCGGCAGTGTCCACGATCACGATATTTTTAAAGTGTGCCAGCTTCTCGATGCGCTCACGCACCCGTTTTGCACGCTCCGGGCAGTTACAATGGGAGATCGCAAGCACCTTTTCCTCACAGTTTTTCGTAACGGCAAGCATTTTCTCCACCATGCTCTCCAGCGCTTTATTCATACCGCGCGCCTGACCAAGCTGCTGAATGGAACCGATATCCGTTGAGCCCATGACCGGCTTGATATTAAGTGCAGTCGCAAGAGCCGCTTTCAGGTTACTCAGACGTCCGTTCTTGCGCAGTGTCTCCAGACATTCCAGCACAAAAAACGTGTTCATCTCAGCAATGTAGTTCTCCACCTTCTCCACGACCTGTTCGAAAGACTCGCCGGCCTCCTCAAACTCCTGGATCTTCATGCCAATGAGCGTCTCACCGATGGAAGCTGACTTGGAATCAAACACATGAATCTTTGTGTTCCGTACTTCTTCGCGAGTTTCCTGCTGTTCCTCATAAAGTTCCTTTGCCAGCATCGCACTGTTATAGGAACCTGACAGCTGGGAAGACAATGTAACCATATAGACATGCTCCGTGTCATCACCGAAAGCATCCATAAAACGTGCAGGGGGCGGGCAGGAAGACTTCGGACAATTGGGACTCTCCTTTACCTTCTGCAAAAATTCCTGCTGATTAAAACTTGCATCATCCAGAATGTGATAGTCATCCACATCCAGCTCCAATGCAACATTCTCATAATGCGGGTCTTTTTTCAATGCATCCGTCAGCTCACCGCAGCTGTCGATCACGATCTTATAACGCATGTCTGCCTCCTGTATACTTTCAACGTTTTTTTATATTTAGTATATACCATTCACAAAATTACATGATATTTTTTCAGCTCTTATATCACGTAGTTTTTATTACTACATTAACAGTAGCATACTTATTATCATTTGAAAAGCCTTTTTCCCAAATTTATTAAAAATTTATATTCACTTAAAATATATGGTGAGAATATTGAGATCCGTATCCTTCACATAGTAGATCTGCGAAATCCCTTTACAGTAATCCGTAATATGCCGCTCATCAATAAAATAATCCTTTGCCTTTGCAAACAGCTTTGCATCTGCAAATTTCACGGAAACATTATCCTTATTCTTCTCATATGCACGTGCAATTTTTGCTCCGATAGCTTTCGGGTCCCATCTGTCAAAAAACAGGTTCTTTTTTACATAATAATTGTTTTCCGTACTGTCACATGTACAGAGGGGAAAATCAACCTGCGGCTGATGATTGATCAAAAGCTCATCAGATGAGATATTTAAGTAACCATAATTGATGCTGCCCGCCGCAATGCCGCTCTCACCCAGAAAATCGGCATTGCCCCAGGTCACATCGAAATAATAATAGTCCCCGTCGAGTAACACCATATTCCATGCGTGGGGCTGCCCCTGTGCAGTTCCCGTAATGATCACACACGGTATACCGGCCTGCTGCAACAGATACTGTGCTGCGCACGCATAACCCTGACACACCGTCTTTTTTCCCAGAAAAACGCTCAAAATATTCTGGTTGTTCTCGGCTTCCATATCATACGCAACCTCCCGGATCAGCTTGCGGTAGAGCACCTCCGTCTTCTCGTAATCGCTCCCACACTCCCCCAGCCGTTTCAGATATCCGTCTATGACCGGCTGCATCTGCACACGGTAATCTGCCACCTCCTCCGGCGTGTAAGCATACGTTACGGAAAATCTGACCGACCGGGGTATTCCAAACACGGTGAGCACACTGTACGAGCAGGCATCTACCCAGAAGATTTCGCCATAGTCAGCGCAAATGGCATCATAGCATCTCTTCACGTCCGATTTGTCTGTCGTTGAAAGACTGACAGTTTCTTTCATATTCATAATGGCATGGAGCATCTCATCGTAGACGATCTGTTGTTTTTCACTCATCGTGTTATGTACATAGCGGTCTGACGACACACAGATGACCGTTTCCTTTCCGCTTCCGGACACTGCAAGGCCGAAAACATCTGCAAGCTGTTCCTTTCCGCACCCGGCAGAGAACAGCAGCGCTGCCGCTATCAGCAACACACAAGCTATTTTCTTCCATCCGTTTGTTGACTTCATAACGTCTCCCACCGCGTTTATTTTCGTTTGGCTTGTCGCGGACTTATATGATATAATAGCAGAAAAGCAGTCATCGGAGTACACATATGAAAGCATTCTACTTAAAAGACCAAAAACAATTTATGAACCGGCTCTTAAAAAGCGAGCTGTTTGACCATTTCCTGCTGGCAGAGGCAACGATCCACGGTGCCATCTCCTACAGCGTGGACGGGCATATCAACCGGGAGTTTTTTGATCACGAGGAGCTGGCGGAACTCACTTCCGACGGCAGCGAATACCTTCCGTTTTCCTACTTCCGCCCGATCTGCTATGAGCTGATCCGCGGAAAACACACCCCGTTATACATGAAATTTGTCTTTCTGCTCTCCCCCGCCAATGCGGCAAAAACTGTTGCTGCGACAGATACCGGTTTTTCCGCAGAGGATGTGAACGGCATTTTTCTGAACCTGACCTTCCGTGACGGTCAGCTGGTACTCACTACCGGCGTTTCCTACCGCACGTTCACTCCGGACCATTCCTTTGATCAGGCATGGGATACATTGGCAACACGCTTTTTAAGCAGCCACGGCATTGATTTTGATGTGTGCTGAAACAGGGGGGCATTCATCCGTTCTGCGGACTACAAATGTTTCCGCTTTCCAAAAACATAACATAAAACTCCGGCAAACACACAAAAATCCGAACAGTTAAACACGACGTTTCGCAGCTTCCGGAATCGCTCACCGGCATTGATGGAAAAATAATCCGTCACATAGCCCCGCTTCAGGCGGTCGATCAGGTTACTTGTACCACCTCCGAGCAGTAGCGCAAGTCCCACCTTTGCCGCTGTTTCTTTCTCCCCCTTCAGCAAACGGGCAAATTCACCCGCGGTCACGCCAAGAAGTGCACTATTGATCACGAGCACCAGCGCGCGATCCTTTGCAAGTGCGCCAAGCGCCACACCGGGATTGTGGAGCAGCTGCAGTCGGATATGTCCGCCAAAGATTTCTTTCGTTTTCCCATCCGCCAGCTTCTCCTCCGCACATTTTTTGACCGCTCCATCGCCAAGTACGATTGCAAGCGGAATTCCGATCCATCTCACCATCACATCGTTTCCCTTTTCTTCCATTCACTGATCAGAGCCTCGCAGGTCTCCAATGATTCCATTTATTGCCGGATAATCATCTCCAGACAACTTTATCCAACTATCTCTGCCACTGTCTTTTTCAACCGCTCGCTGTCGATCGGCTTGAGCAGATAGCCGCGGGGTCGCAATGCCAACACTGCCGCAATGCGATCCCTGTCAGACACACCGGTCAGAAAAACGACCGGAATGTGCCGTAGGGCAGGATTCTGTAAGATCTTTTCATATACCTCGGCTCCACTCTGCCCCGGCATCTCATAATCCAGCAGGATCAGGTCTGTGCGTCTGCTCTCCAGAAATGAAAAATGCTCATGGAATCCAGATACTCATCCATCTGCATCCCCATGACCTTGCATGTATTCGTCCTGCTCCTCCGGGAAATATAGTCGGCAGTTCCCGGCATCAGACGCTCGAATTCATCACATTTGGTACCGTCACCGGCAACAATGAATACACTTCCCCGTTCTTTCAACAGCTTTTTGACACCGTCAAACCTGGAAAATTCCTCCCGCCGCTCGTCATACAGACAGAAGACCAGTGCATCCGCATCATAATATTTCAGATGTCCAAAGAGATCCTCCTCCCGGCTGCTGCAGTTGAGCATCTCAAAGCGCTCCGTCAGCTGCGCGAAAAAATCGTTGATCAGCGACTCGTTCGCGCCAAACAGTAACAGTTTTTTCTTCTCGCTCATTCGATTGTCCTCCCCGCCACTTTACGTGACGTGTTATCCTTTTTACTTATTTTAACAGATACCGGTCAAAAAAACTACTACCGGCAATCAGGAAAGCCCTGCTAAATTCAAAAAAGTCCTCGCCAGATTCAACTTTCCATAGCCCCATTCCCGATTCGGGTAGAGCTGCCCGCTCTCCTGTACCGCACCGCGGATAAACTCACTTTTTACATCCGCAGTGTTTGCTGCGGACAGATTTCCGCGCACGACTGCCCACTCCATGAACATAGCGGCAGCACCCGCGGTGATTGCGGCACCATAGGAAGTACCGGTATGCTCCAGCCCGCCGGCACCCGTGATATCGACCGCTGGTGCCACAAAATCCGGTTTGATCGCCCCTGTGATCGTATATCCCCGACCGGACTCCAGAAAGAGCGCTCCGCTCAGGTCATTGTATCCGCCCACCGTGATCGGCACTCTGGCCGTGCTTGGTACAGTGAGCGTTGTGTCCGGACTGGCTGAAAGAAAATAGACCGGTGACTCTAAAAAAGCACTGATCGGCAGCCACATATGAAAGGACCCGTAAATAAAATTTTTCGGAAACACAAGGATCTTCCAGATTCCCTTCGTCGGTCGGTCAAAGCGCAGATAGATGAGCTGATTGGCGCTGCGCGTGCCCACGATCCGGTAATCTACCGTGAGCGTTGTTCCCTCCAGCACAAACGAATACTCACGCCGTCCCAACCGTTCTGCCGGAATCCGCGAGAGCCGCTCCCCGGCAGGCGAAACGACCGCCACCTCAAACAGCTGCGGCTCCGCCGACCACATTTCAATGGCAAACCCGCTCATCGTGCGCTCCACATTTACCTCAACGGTCCCTACGGAATCCTTATCCATCACCTGTTCATAGTAGTGATGGCGTGCATTCGCCTCATTTCCCGCCGCCACTACTATCACGCGGCGCCGCCGCTGCCCGATATCATCCAGAAAGTTGGACAGGTAGGAATTTCCTCCGTGCGTTCCGTTGTTTGTGCCCAGCGCCACCAGCAGCACAAGCGGCTGATTGCGTTCCGTGGCAAGGCGGTTCAGATAATCGATACCGAGCATCAGATCGTTTTCCTGATAGGCCACCGCCCCGTCAGGAATGAAATAGAAATCGCGCAGATACTGCTTTGCACCCTTGAGCTTCACAACTGCCAGATCCGCATAAGGCGCAGCCCCCGAAAAGCCGGTGACCGGATCGATCGAGCCGGCTGCGATCGATGCGACTGCTGTGCCGTGTCCGACCGGGTCATTTTCCGGCACAATGAGCAGTGGGTTTTCGTTTGACAGTGCCTCATTGATCATCTCCTGCGTATATTCCTGCCCGTAAAAATAGTTTTCCGGCGGAGTTCCGTCCTCCACTGTCTGATCCCAGATGGATACGATACGAGTGGAACCGTCTTCATAACGAAATGCCGCATCTTGATAGGAAATACCACTGTCCACGATCCCTATCAAAACGCCCTGACCTGTGAGCGCCAGATTCGGCTGGTTGCGGATGCTCAATATCCCACTGGCATCCAGTGCGCGCTCCGAGAGCGGTGTCAGACACTTCGGCACCGCACTATAGGTATAAGTTCCAAAATTGATCTCAGGCAGCATATCCCGGCTGAAATACCACATCTGATACGCTCCGTCCAGCTTCATCAGACACTCCGTCTCTGTCATTCCCTCCACAATATCGTCATTGCGCAGTATAAGATCATACCAGTCGTTTGAGTAGACAGCTTCCCTGCACTGCTGTTCATCCATATTTCATACTCCCTGCCATTCTCATTATGTTACAATATGCAAAAACCGCCCGGAAGGTTCCGGGCGGTAAAACTATAACACTTTTGATAAAAATTCTTTGGTACGTTCATTCTGCGGATCATTGAAGATCTGCTCCGGCGTTCCCTGCTCCATAATAATTCCCTCATCCATGAAGAGCACGCGGGTAGCCACCTCTCTCGCAAAGCCCATCTCGTGCGTCACGACAGCCATCGTCATGCCGTCATTCGCCAGATCCTTCATCACGCCCAGCACTTCACCGACCATCTCAGGGTCAAGCGCGGAAGTCGGTTCATCGAAAAGCATCATCTTCGGCTTCATCATGAGCGATCGAACGATCGCGATACGCTGTTTCTGTCCGCCGGATAGCTGACCCGGATAGGTATCCGCCTTTTCTGAAAGATTGACGAGCTTCAATAAACGCAATGCTTCCTCATTCGCCTGTTCCTTGCTCATCAGCTTCAACGCAATCGGGGCGAGTGTCAGGTTTTGCATGATCGACAAATGCGGAAACAGATTAAAATGCTGGAAAACCATTCCCATATGCTGACGGATCTCATTGATATTGACACCCTTTTGTGTGATATCTACGCCGTCAAAAATGATCTGACCGCTCGTCGGCTGTTCCAACAGGTTCATGCAGCGCAAAAAGGTAGATTTTCCGGAACCGGAGGGGCCGATGATAACAACCTTTTCCCCCTGCGCAATGTGCTCATTGATATCGACCAGTACCTCGTGGTCGCCAAAGCTCTTGTATAAATGATTAACGGTTATCACTTTCGCGCAGCCTCCTTTCCAGTTTGCCCATGATCCATGTAAAGAACATAACGATCGCCAGATAGATCGCCGCTACTACGAGAAGCGGAAGCAACGAGTCAAATGTAATACCACGAATGATATCTCCGCCTCTTGTCAGTTCATTCAGTCCAATATATCCGCAGATAGATGTCTCTTTCAACAAGGTGATCATTTCATTGACCAGTGCAGGCAGCACATTCTTGATCGCCTGCGGCAAGATGATCTTCTGCATGGTCTTCGGATAACCAAGACCGAGTGAGCGACCGGCCTCCATCTGTCCCTTGTCGATCGACATGATACCGGAACGGAAGATCTCGGCCACATATGCGCCGGAATTGATACCGAATGTCAGCACTGCCACCATTACCTTGTTTGTACTGCTCACGAGAAACACAAAATACATCAGTAGAAGCTGTACCATCGTAGGCGTTCCTCGGATCACCGTCAGATACAGACGACAGATCAAATTCAACACGTTTACGATAAATCCTGCCGGCCCCCGCAATGCCTTTTTTCCCATCTGGTCATGTGTGGTTCGCACCACAGCGACCAGAATACCGATGACGAGACCGAGCAGCAACGCAAGCAGTGTGACAATGATCGTTGTCCGAAGGCCTTCCACAATGTACATATAACGCTGATCCTCTATGAAATCGAGTATGATCAGCTGTCTTAATTCTTCAAATGCATTCATATCTGTCTTCCCTTTCCCCACAGTGAAAAGGAGGCAGGTCATATACCCGCCTCCTGTAAGCAACTCCGATTATTCTTCGGTTACGGGAATGTACTGGTCAATGATCTTCTGCAAAGTTCCATCTGCCTTCAGTTCGGCAATTGCACCGTTGACTGCGTCTAACAACTCGGCATTCTCTTTGTTGATACATGCTGCATAATCCTCGGTCACATACTCGGTATCGAGAATCTTCAGCCCCGGATTTTTCTCTACAAACTTCTTTGCCGGCTCGTTGTCGATGATCACTGCATCTACTTTACCGGCTGTAAGATCCTGCACAGCCTCCGTACCCTTGCTATACTGCATTACATAGTCCTTGCCATAATCATCTGTCGCATAGAGATCGCCGGTCGTAGAAAGCTGTACACCAATCTTCTTTCCCTCCAGATCATCCACACTGGCAATGTCGGAATCCTCTGTCACAATAACAACCTGTACACCGGTTGCATATGTATCAGAGAAATTAACGGTTTTCTTTCTCTCATCTGTGACCGTCATTCCTGCGAGACCCATATCTACCTTACCGGTCTGTACGGCAGTAATGATAGAGTTAAACTCCATATCCTCGATCTTCAACTCCAGTCCCAGCTTATCTGCGATTGCCTTTGCAATGTCCGCGTCGATTCCGATGATCTCATCCCCCTCATAATACTCATAAGGCGGAAAAGCCGCATTGGTCGCCATGGTGAGTACGCCCTTTTTTACGGTCATGCCCGTATTCTTCTTACCGCAGGCACATAACATCGTTGCAGCCAGCACTACGATCAGCGCAATTGATAACATTCTCTTTTTCATATTGCTTCCTCCTTCTTTCATCCAAGGCCTTTGCAAAATCCGTTCAACCGGATAGCCCTGAATCAGTACCTCTTTTTACTAACGTCGAAAGTATTATACAGTACGATTATGCAAAATACAATGGTCGAAACGCATGAAAATACATTACTTTCCGTTATTTTTGAATAAAATATCACCAAATATCTTGTTTTTCTTTCGTCTCAGCGTTTCCGTTCAGCCCCGTTATCTGTATCAGATGCGTCAGTTCTTCCGGCGGCTTCGCCCGCCTGCCAGCTCTCGCTCGGTGAGCAGTTCCATGTGATATGTGCTCCGTCGCTGTATGCCACAATACTGCCCTGTTCATCCGTACGAAATACCCTGATACGCCTTGCTCGCAGATTGTTCAGGGTCTGCGCGTGCGGATGCCCGTAGCTGTTTTTCTCCTCACAACTGATGACCGCATACGCAGGTGACATTGCATCCAGAAATTCCTCCGTGGAGGACGATCTGCTGCCATGATGTCCTGCCTGGTAGACATCCACATCGATATTCATCCCGTTCTCCAGAATATCCCGCTCTGCCTCCTCCTCGCAGTCGCCGCTGAACAAAAAGGAATTGTCGCCGTAATCTACGATCAGCGCCATGCTGCTATTGTTTGGATCTTCATAGGTATCGTTCGGAGCAATGATCGTAAAAGTCGCATTTCCCAACTCATATTCCTCGCCGACCTCCGGTGTGGAGTAAGTCATGTTCCTACTCTTCATGCTGTCCATCAGCTCGCGGTAAGTTTTATTGTCCTTTTTGAAATCGCTTAAAAAGATCTGTCCGATGTCAAACTTGGAGATGATCACGTCCGCACCACCGATGTGGTCACTGTCCGTGTGTGTCAAAACGAGGTAATCCAACCGTTCGACACCCTGTTTTTTCAGATAGAGCTGCACTGCCGTGCCTTTATCATTTTCCCCCGCATCGATCAGCATCGCATGCCCATCCGCCTTGATCAGCGTCGCATCCCCCTGACCGACATCAATGAAATGCACTTCCATGCCGGATGAGGTTTCATTGGGCAAAGCACCACCATGATCATTCGAAGTTCCCTTCTGTCCGGCATTTCCATAAAAAATATACAAGGCTGCTAACACGCAGACTACCGTCAGCAGTGTCACCAGCCATTGTCTCTTTTTCTGTTTGCGCTTTCGTGTCTCTTTTTGCCTCATCATACTGCCTCACTCTTCTTATTACAGTTCATTATGACAAAAAATAACAAAATTGCAAGTCTCAAGACTATGATCCGGTATGCGATCAGATCCCGAAACATTT
>JBJEML010000071.1:0-1983 GCA_051879675.1 Lachnospiraceae bacterium
GGTACGCACGGTGGTGTGAGAGGACGGCGGTTAGTCACCGCCTCCTACTCGATTGATGCAAATGAAATTACAGCAGTCTTACACCTGCTTCTTTCGCCGCCTGGATCGTATCCTCTCTCCAGATAGAACTCTGTACCTCTCCGATATGCGCCTTGCGCAGGAAGAACATACAGATGCGTGACTGACCGATGCCGCCGCCGATGGTGTAGGGCAGGCGCTTCTCGATGATCGCCTTCTGGAAGGGGAGATCTGCGCGCTCGGGGCAGCCTGCTTTTGCCAGCTGTGCCACGAGTGAGTCTTCATCCACACGGATACCCATGGAGGACAGTTCCAGTGCAATGTCCAGTACCGGATAGTAGACAAGAATATCACCGTTTAATGCCCAGTCGTCATAGTCCGGTGCACGTCCGTCATGGGGCTCGCCGTCACTGAGCTTGTCACCGATCTGCATGATGCAGACAGCACCGCATTCCTTGGTGATCTCATATTCACGCTCCTTGGCATTCAGCCCCGGGTATTTTTCAAGGAGCTTCTGCGAGGTGATAAAGGTGATCTCCTTCGGAAGGATCTCGCCGATATAGTCATACTCGATAGACATGTATTTCTCGGTCTGCTGCAGCGTCTTGTAAACAGCGCTGACCGTCGTTTTGAAGGTGTCAATCGTGCGCATCTCTTTTGTGATGATCTTTTCCCAGTCCCACTGATCCACAAAGATGGAGTGGATGTTGTCGGTGTCTTCATCGCGGCGGATGGCGTTCATGTCGGTGTATAAGCCTTCACCGGCTTCGAAGCCGTATTTGTCCAGAGCGAAGCGTTTCCACTTTGCCAGTGAGTGAACGACCTCTGCCTCCTTGTCGCCCTGCTCCTTGATACCGAATGACACGGGACGCTCCACACCGTTTAAGTTGTCGTTTAAGCCGGATTCCGGCAGTACGAACAGCGGAGCGGACACGCGGGCAAGGTTTAAGTTTTGTGCTAAATGCTTTTGAAAGAAATCCTTGACGGTCTTGATCGCGATCTGCGTGTCGTGTAGATTGAGCGCAGATTCATAACCCTCAGGAAAGATTGACTGTGCCATATATTTTATCCTCCCAAATCAATAATACAAATCACTGTGTCAAATTATAACAAGATTTTTCAACGGTTTCAATGACAAACTTAATAAAATTAGGAATTCGGGGAAATCACTTGTCGAAGTGAATAATAAGTGCTATTATCTGTAACCATAATAATCAAAAGAAAATGCGAAGAAAGAGACTCCCATTTTCAGACGTCGACAGGAATACAGCGTCACCGACTGAGAGCGCTGTTTGAAAGAGGAAATGGCGGGAACACTCCGGAGCAGGCTGGTTGAAACAGTAGTAGGTCAGCTCGTCATTGGCGCGTTAAGCTATAAGAGTGGAGTAGAGGTGCAAAATAGCACATGACTCAACAGCGGGTGGTACCGCGGATTTTATATCAAAAATTCGTCCCGGGATATGATGTTTCATATCTCGGGATTTTTTATTGGTGCAAATATATACATGGGTGATTGCGAAACTCATTTATAACGTGAATAGGGAATGTGAAACACCATGTATCAGGCAGTGCACTTTGGAGCGGCTGGTACTTAGTGACCGTATTTTGGTCACTTATGTACCACTGCCAGCGACAAGTAGCGAGAGCGTGCCTGCCATACAGGTGTTCACATGACCAAAAACATAACATGAATAGTTTCGCAAGCGCCAGGATGTATGGATAAGGAAAGGGGATTACTATTATGTACAGAGACGTTACACTTAACCGGATCAGTGAAGCAGACATTGACAAAGAACTGTGTGTCGCAGGATGGATCGAGAATATCCGTGACCACGGCGGTGTATCATTTATCGACTTAAGAGATATGTATGGTATCTTGCAGGTCGTGCTCAGAGATGATACACTGTTAAAAGGTTTAAGCCGTGAGGACTGCGTGTCCATCAAGGGTATCATGGAAAAGAGGGA
>JBJEML010000072.1:0-47628 GCA_051879675.1 Lachnospiraceae bacterium
AAAAATAAAACAAAGAAAAAACATTTTTCGTGTCCACTTTTCTTGACTGCTACAATTTTTCGTGTCCACTTTTCTTGACTGCTACAGTTTGTTTCAAGTAAAGAATAAAGACGTATTAAAAAACGTGATATACAACATGAAATTCCTATTAAAAAGTGTATAAATAGTAGAAATTGTTCTATGAAAAAGTGTTGATATATTATGCTGGTTTGGAGTATACTATAATATACAGGAGGTGCTTGCTATGAAAAGGTATGCAATGCAGCAACTTATTGAATGGAAAAATCGTCCAAACCGGAAGCCGCTTGTTATAAAGGGGGCAAGGCAGGTTGGAAAAACATGGCTTATGAAAGAATTTGGAGCTGAATGTTTTAAAAAAGTTGCGTATATTACGTTTTATAACAATAAGCGAATGGCAAATGTTTTTGAGGATGATTATGATATTGAACGAATCATTATGAATATCAATGTTGAAACAAAGATAGAAGTGACGCCCGGAGATACGTTGATTATTTTTGATGAGATCCAGGAAGCGCCGCGCGCATTGGAATCTCTGAAGTACTTTTGTGAAAATGCTCCTGAATATGCGCTGATCGCAGCAGGATCGCTTTTAGGAGTTGCGCTTCATCAGAACATATCATTTCCGGTTGGCAAAGTAGATACATTAGATTTATATCCGATGAACTTTCGGGAGTTTCTTGAAGCCGTTGGCGAAACGCAGCTTGTCAGCCTGCTCGGCAAGAGTGATTATACATTGATCAGTGATTTTAGCAGTAAGTATATTTTCTGGTTGAAAAACTATTACTATGTTGGGGGCATGCCTGAAGTTGTAGCTTTTTTTGCAGAGCATAAAGACTATGAAGAAGTAAGACGTTTGCAAAAGTCGATACTGGAACAGTATGAAGATGATTTTGGAAAGCATACTGATCATACAGATCTGGCACGTATCAGGATGGTCTGGAATTCCATTCCTATGCAGCTTGCTAAGGAAAACAAAAAATTTTTCTTTGGACAGATAAAAAAAGGTGCAAGAATGAAAGATTTTGAAGTTGCAATCGAATGGCTGGTGGATTGTGGCTTGATCGTGAAAGTTTATAAAGTCAGCAGTCCGTCTATGCCATTGAAAGCGTACATTGATTTCAGTGCTTTCAAGTTGTTTCTTTTGGATGTTGGTCTTTTAGGTGCAATGAGTGAGTTGGATGCCACATCTATTTTGGAAGGTAACGAAATATTTCGTGAGTTCAAGGGTGCGCTTACCGAGCAGTATGTTCTTCAGCAGCTCATATCAGATACAGCATATACGCCCTACTATTATGGTACAGAAAGTGCGAATTTTGAAATGGATTTTACAATTCAGAAAGGTAAAAATGTGGTTCCGATTGAAGTAAAAGCGGAAGTAAGCAATCAGGCAAAAAGTTTGAAAATGTATTGCAAAAAATATAACCCGGAGTACGCTGTACGAATTTCAATGAAAGATTACCGGGAAGAAGAATGGTTGACAAATATTCCTTTGTATGCAGTGTGCAATTTGTAAAGGAACAAGAAACAGAGAGCCCTGTAGAATGATTGATATGATACCTCTTAAGTAGACAAGGTTAATCACCATAATCTACTTAGGAGGTATTTTTATGGTAAAAAAATGCAATTGACAACAAACAAAAGTTAGTGCAGAGTAATCGAGTCTGATGGTGAGAAATGTCATCGACAATAAAAAAGTAAGGCGGTAAATAATCATGATAAAACAAAATCCCTTGCGGTTTCTCTGGATCGCACTCGGTTTTCTTTGTCTGGGAATTGGAACGGTTGGCGTGGTACTTCCGATTTTGCCGACTGTGCCGTTTTATATGGCAACTGCTTTCTGTTTTGCAAAAAGTTCAAAAAGGCTCCACGATTGGTTCATCGGAACGAAGCTCTACAAAAAACATTTGGACAGCTTTGTCAGACAACGCGCGATGACGATGGGCACGAAGCTGCGGGTTACCTGTACGGTGACCGTAATGATGGTAATCAGTTTCCTCTGTATGAAACATGTGCCGGTGGGAAGAATCTGCCTCGCGGTTGTATGGGTGTGGCATCTCTGGTATTTTTTCTTTCGCATAAAAACAATAAAATTGGAGGAAGCGGCAGCTGAATAAAAAGCGGATATGGGGGAAGTGCGGGTGGACGGCACACAGATCTGTGAACTGTCGGATGACGCGCGTGCAAGGCTGCGCTTAGAGCGGATGGGATTTGTGTTTCAACAGATGAATATGCTGAAAAATCTGAAACCTGATCGATAATATCACGTTGCCTGCATCTGTCGCAGTCTGATCAATGATCCGAAGATCCTGTTTGCCGATGAGCCAACGGGAGCACTCAACCGGAGTGCCGCAAAGGAGGTCATGGAGGAGTTTGTCAGGCTCAACCGTGAGGGGGCAACGATCCTTCTGGTTACGCATGACAGCAAGGTGGCGGCAGCCTGTAGTCGGATCCTCTATCTTTTGGATGGAATGATTGAGGGTGAACTGTCACTTGCTGGTCTGACAGAAACGAGGGCACGGGAAGAAGCGGTAGGTAAATGGCTTACAGATATGGGATGGTAAATGACAGGAGCTGCTATCTGCGCAGCTCCTGTATCAATTCTTTGATCTGCATACGGATCTTGGTGCGGCGGATGCCGGTGTAGCCGACCAGGTCTGCCGTGCGCATGAGGTATTCATGACATGCCTGGGACAGCTCCGGACGCCGGATCTCCAGCATAAACGGTGGGAGTGTATTACTGACCAGAAGCGTGAGACCGGATTCGCTGGAAAATAAGTTATAGTCCTGTCTTTCTGTCGGCTTCATCGGAACAAAATGATAGTTTTCGTATTTGTTCATTAACTCCAGAATGTGTTCCAGATGAAAGGCGTAGGTTTCCGGTGTGTAAACAGGGTGAGAATCATTTATCTTGTAGTTTGTGGCGAAAAGCACCTTTCCGGCGCGGATCTCCTCCGCTGTTGCGAGCGGACAAATCTCAATAAAGCCGGTGCGTGCGATTTTTTCCTCAAACAGTTCCGCATCGTCGCGGTCCATTTCCAGCGTCTTTTTCCATTCAGAATCTTCTGTTTTGCTGATATACTCATCCAGAAACTTGCGTGGAAGTGTATAAGGGGCCGGCTTGCATACCATGTGGATAGCCGGACTGCTGTCTTTTAAAAGCTCCCGGAAGCAGGTGATAAACGCCTCCGGTTCTCTGTGCGTGATGAGTGCCGGGCGGCACAGGGACAACTGGTATTCGAACTGGGCGTGGTAAGCATCGACCAGTGCCGGCTCGGTCGAATTGACGATGATCGTATTCGGTGAGTTGCCGATATTTGTGCTGGCCTGCACACAGTAATCCGGAAAGATGGCGAGGCTTCGGCGGTAGAGATTGTCACGCAGTCTCGGATAATAGTAGACCTGTGCCTGACCGGAGGCATAGATGGGCAGCCAGTAGCGGAGTGATTCCACATAGCGGTCCATATAATTCAGGGAAGGCATAATGTGACAGAGTGTAAAACCCCTGCGGAAAATGGCATACAGTGCGTCAGAAAACTCGTTCATAAACTGGTAATCTTCAAAGAGCCATTCCATATTGAGATCTGATACCAGATAGACGGGACCGGGCCGGTCTATCTGCAGAATGACATCAAATATGCGACGCATGGCTTCGCGCATACCTTCGTTTCCGTAAAAAAATTGTGTCTGTTTATCCGGCGGCGTGGATAAGCGGGCAGGAATGTGCTCCGGATCTGTATGTGAGCTGACCGGAGGCTGTGAAACATTTTCAAACAAGTGCTCGAGCATGGGTTTATCACCAAGCATCCAGTCATACAGATGGTCTGTCAGGCGCTCTGCCGGCATGCCGGGTCTCAGCTCCGGTTTTTCCAGCATCTCTGCCAGCGCGTGAAACTGAAAATCTGCCGAACAGCGTCTGGCAAAAAAGGAAGCCATATGGAGGATGTGGTCATGGTTGCGGGGCGTTTTGCGCTTGCCGCTCCGCAGAAGACTGATCAGAGACCGGTCGACGGAGATCCCTTCAGCCAGTTCTTTATTCGAAGTATTCGTGATATTCATCAAAAAATTCAGCTTATTGGAAAATTGCATGACGATTCCTCCTGTTATCTGATCTGCTAATAGTCTTATTATAGTAAAAAAATTACATTCGCGCAATAAAAATGTCACTTGAAATGACATGTCATTGCATGTGACATTTTGGAGGACAGTGTTGTAAATCTGGGAAAATACTGGTATGATAGGATTTGATTTTAAGTCGAAAAATGTAAGGTATGTGATTTCATCCACGGATGCGTTTAGATGAAATGACATAGAAAATGTCACTTTTCGAAATACATACCAAAGGAGAAACAAATGCAGGTAAAAGATTGTTATGAGTCTTTCGGAGGAAGCTATGAGGATGTCAGATCGCGTCTGATGAAAGATGAGCTGATTCAGCGGCTGGTCATTAAATTTTTAGCAGACAAAAGCTATGAAAATCTTTCCGCAGCATTAGAGCAGGAAAACTATGGAGAGGCGTTTCGGGCTGTACATACGTTAAAAGGTGTCAGCCAGAATTTGAGCTTTGACTGTCTGAGCCGTTCAACCGAGGCGCTGACCGAGGCTTTGCGCAAATGGGAGAGTGTACCGGTGGATGAAAAGAATTGTGCGCAGCTGTTTCAGAAGGTGACAGCAGACTATGAGGCAGTGACCGGTGCAATCCGTATGTTGCAGGAATCAGACACGAGAGAATAGGAACGTATGGAAAAGATCAGAACAAAGCTTTCAGTTAATGGGTTTACATTTGATCAGATCGCGGAGATTGAAGCCGGGGCGCAGGCGGGAGTTGACGTTTCCGTATACGCGAATAGGGAATTCCTCGCGATCCAGATGCGTCAGATCCGGTTCGGGCTGGAAGCGGGACTGGATGTCAGTGCCTATGCGGATCCAAAGTACGACTGGTTTCAGATGGAGGAGATCCGAAAAGGAATCTTAGGTGGACTGCCCATAGAATCATACGCTTTTCCGGAGCTTCCCAATGACAAGATGAAGCAGATCCGTCTCGGACTCTGTGACGGGATCGATCTGTCGCCGTTTCAGCATCTGGAAGCAGGTGTCTTGAAACAGCTTCGTCTGGCACTGATGCATCATGTGAAGATTGTCCCGTACATCAATGAGGGATATGACACGGAACAGCTTGAGGCGATCCGTGAGGCATTGGAAAAAAAGGTAGATATTGTGCCGTATCTGGACAGAAGATTTCGGGGAGTCTGTATCCGGGAGATTTGTCTGGGATTGGAGCATGGACTGGATGTATCGGTCTATGCAGATCCGTGTTATTACTGGCAGCAGATGCGGGAGATCCGGTATGGCATGGAGCACATGGTGGATGTGGAGCGCTATAAAAATCCATACTATAGCTGGCAGCAGATGCGCGAGATCCGTCTCGGACTGGAGGATGGACTGGATGTTTCCTATTTCAGCAGCCTGATGTACACGGCGACGGATATGGAGCAGAAACGCCTTCAATTGCAGGAGAATCCGGCACTTGCCGTGTGTGGTGAGCAGGACGAGTTGCCCGCGGATGAAGGACCGGAGCTGGTGCACATTGTGCTGGCGGAGGGAAAGACTGCCGCCTATGCCGATTTGTGCAGTGAGGCATCAGAGACGATGAGGATCGAGATTTTACAGGCGCTGCACAGCCGGGGCATTACATATGGTATCCGTTATGATGCGATCGATCGCATGGCAAAGGGTGAGGGACCGCACGGGCGCGTGCTTGTTGCAGTCGGTTCCATGCCTAAGGACGGGCAGGACGGATACTATGAATATTTTTTCCGCACGAATGTTGCCCGGACTCCGAAGACATTGGAGGACGGCAATGTTGATTATCGCAACGTGGAGTGGTTTGAACAGGTAAAAAAGGGACAGAAGCTGGCGTGTTATCACGCAGCGACCGCCGGGACAAACGGAATGAGTGTGACGGGAAAGGAGATTCCGGCGCGCAAGGGCAGAGAGCAGTGTATTCTGACCGGAACCGGTTTCCACAGACTGGAGGATGGCATCACTTATGTCGCGGACCTGGATGGTATTGTCACTCTCTCGGAAAACTATGAAGGAACAGATACGCTGCTTGAGATACGGATGGATGTGACAGATCTTCTGACCGTTGAGGCGGTCACACTTGCAACCGGTGATGTTCATTTTGATGGAAATGTGTTTGTCAAGGGAAATGTCGGCAGCGGAGCAGGAGTCTATGCAACCGGCGATGTGCTTGTTGGCGGGTTTGTGGAGGCTGCGCACATTACATCCGGCGGCAACATCATGATCCGACAGGGTATGAATGGATCCGGTGAAGGCGGTATCCGCGCAGCAGGTGATGTGAACGGTTACTTTTTCGAGGCAGTAAATATCGATGCCGGTGGAAATATTCACGGGGATTATTTTCTGAACTGTGAACTTTATGCACAGGGAAGAATTGATGTGATGGGTAAAAAAGGAAGTCTTGCAGGCGGCAATGCATGTGCTGAGCTGGGGCTTCGGGCGAACAGACTCGGCAATCAGGCCGGGCTGGCGACTTATATCCGGCTTGGTGTGAGCGACCGTTTGCGAAGGCAGGAGCTGGAGTTAAGTGAATCAGTCAAGAATGTGAGTGCGGAGTTGGAGGCGCTTTTCCATGCACATACTGAGTTTATGAATAAATATCAGCCGCAGGTTCGCAATTCCATGGAATTGTTTTTAAAGGTCGAGAGCGCGATCTACACAAAAGAGCAGGAGCTGGATCAGTTGATGAATAAAAAACGACGGATTGAGGATGAAAAGCGGAAGGCTACTGCAGTCAGTGCGGTTGTAGAGACCACGCTGTACGAGAGCGTAACGTTTGAGATTGAGCGAGTGCGCTGGAAAACATCAAAGAGACTGGGAAGTGTCCGGGTCAAGAAATCAGAAAATAAAATAGTTGTGTTTTCCAATCGATAGAAGGAAAAGTACGTACGAGGAGAAAAAGCATGCGTGATAAGATACTTATTGTAGACGATGTAGAGATCAACAGGGAATTGCTGGAAGAGATATTGGGTGATGAATACGAGATCCTGATGGCAGAGAACGGAAAGCAGGCGATGAAGATCCTGGAAGCTCAACATGAGCAGATTGCCGTGTTGATGCTGGATCTGGTCATGCCGGAGATGGATGGCTTTGCGGTGTTGCGGGAATTGGACCGCCGTCCGTGGAGCAAGAATATCGGAATCATTATCATCAGCAGTGACAACACGATCCAGACGGAGGCTGACTGCTTTGAACTGGGTGTTTCCGATTTTGTACATCGTCCGTTTGACAATCGTCTCGTAAAAAAGAGGGTCAATAACGTTGTATCCCTGTTTCAGTACCAACAGGAACTGGAGCAGAAGGTGGAAAAGCAGACGGAAACGCTGCGTAAACAGTATCGGCTGTTGCAGATCCAGGCGGAACAGCTGCGGCAGAGCCGTGCGAACGTGATCGATATTCTGGGTACTGTTGTCGAGTATCGGAATCTGGAGAGCGGGCAGCATATCGAGCGTGTCAAGGGTTACACCAGGATCCTTGCTGAGCGGTTGATGAAGGACTATCCGGAGTATGGACTGACCCCGGAACAGGTGGAGGTCATTACATCCGCGAGTGCACTGCACGATATCGGGAAGATCGCGATCCCGGATTCCATTCTGATGAAGCCGGGCAGACTCACGGAAGAAGAATTCGAATATATGAAGGCACATACGACAAAGGGTGCCGAGATACTGAGCAGCATTAAAAATGTATGGAATGAGGAATACGGTAAAGTCAGCTATGAGATCTGCCGACATCACCATGAGCGCTATGACGGTAGGGGCTATCCGGATGGATTAAAGGGGGATCAGATTCCGCTCTCTGCACAGATCGTGTCGATCGCGGACGTGTATGATGCTCTGGTCAATGAGCGCGTATATAAGAGTGCATTTTCCAAAGAAAAAGCATTTCAGATGATCGCGACCGGAGAGTGTGGTGTCTTTTCTCCGAAGCTTCTGGACTGCTTCTGGAATGCGCGCAGGGATTTCGAGAAACTGGCAGACAACGCATGATCTTTTGTCGCCTGCATAGAGCAAAAAACAGCATGTGGGAAGATGCACCGAAAGCAGGTGCATCTCTTTTTTTGTTTTCCTTGCAAGCGTGAAGTAATTGTACTACAATATTACTTATGAAAACTTTTCAGGAGGCATCGGATGGAGCATAAAAATCCGCTGTTGGCGGGCAATCATGAAACACACAAATTTATTACGATCGGCGAGATCATGCTGCGGCTGACGCCGCCGAACTATGATAAGATCCGGATGGCGACCAGCTTTGAGGCAAGCTATGGTGGCAGTGAGGCAAATATCGCGCTTGCGCTTGCCAATCTGGGAATCGACAGCACTTTTTTTACAGTTGTACCAAATAACAGCCTCGGAAAGAGTGCTGTGCGCATGCTGCGCAGTAATGATGTTCACTGCAGACCCGTGATCTTAAGTACACCGGAGCAGACACCGACGCATCGTCTGGGCAGTTATTATCTGGAGACCGGTTATGGGATACGCGCCAGCAAAGTGACCTATGACAGAAAACATTCCGCGATGGCGGAGTTCGATTTTGATACGGTGGATTTAAACGGGCTGCTCGATGATTTTACATGGCTGCATCTGAGCGGTATCACTCCTGCAATTTCGAAAAGCTGTCGCAAACTTATTCTGGACAGCCTTCGCATTGCGCGGGAAAAAGGCATGACGATCAGCTTTGACGGCAATTTCCGCAGCAAGATGTGGACCTGGGAGGAGGCGCGTGATTTCTGCACGTTGTGCCTGCCGTATATCGATGTACTTTTTGGCATTGAGCCGTATCATCTATGGAAGGATGAAAATGATCATACAAAGGGAGATGTAAAGGATGGTGTACCTCTGCAACCCAGCTATGAGCAGCAGGATGAAATCTTTCATGCATTTATTGAGCGCTATCCGAATCTGAAATGTATCGCGCGCCATGTGCGCTATGCACACAGCGGTAGCGAGAACAGCCTGAAGGCGTATATGTGGTATGAGGGACATACGTTTGAGAGTAAGTTGTTCACCTTCAATATTTTAGACCGTGTAGGAGGCGGAGATGCCTTTGCGAGTGGTCTGATCTATGCAATGATGAACGGTTATAAACCGATGGATGTCGTAAATTTTGCGGTGGCGAGCAGTGTGATCAAGCATACGATCCGTGGGGACGGCAACATTACGGATGATGTGTCTACGATTCAGAATCTGATGAATATGAATTATGATATCAAGCGGTAACGCTTAAATAAGGAGGTTATACTACAATGAAAACTTTGGAAGAATTGGGATTTGAGCTTCGCCACATCGGCATCAACTGTGAGAATGAGCAAGAGGCTGATACGGTAGCGCAGACGTTTGGTGATATTTTCGGTTTCGCGAAGAAGGTTGGAAACAGCTCAATCTTCGCCGGAACGGCAGTGGAGGCCATGAAGACACCGTATCTGGGTGCAAAAGGTCATATCGCCATAGGGACGACTGATGTTGCGGCAGCAGTGGAATATCTGGAAGCACAGGGTGTGAAGTTTAATCAGGAGTCTGCAAAATATAAGGATGACAAACTGACTGCAATCTATCTGGAGCAGGAAATTGGCGGATTTGCAGTGCATCTGGTAAAGAAATAACAGAATAAGGAGATGTTGGACAAATGAGAAGACGAAAAAATACCTGTCAGGTGATTTATGATGCGATCAATGAGGCAGAGGAAGCCGTTACCCAAGCTCCGCTTGGCGGGGAAATGCAGGTGGACGAGCAACGTGTAAAAGAAGAATTGCAGGGGCTGATCGCAAATGAGGTTCGCTTGTCAGAGGCATCGAAGTCCCTGATGGATACGACCAGTACGTTGAGCAGCTTTGATGTCGGGATGACTTATATATCCGGTCAGTTGATGGACTATTCAAGGTCGCTGGCAATGGTCAGCGATTCCAATCTGGCGATCGTGGAGGAAACGACTGCAAGCCTGAATCTGGTAGATGAAAATGCGAAAACGACCGCTACGATGCTTGGAAGTCTGAATGATGATGCCAAGATTCTGGCGACAAAGACGGAGGAGAGCCAGCAGCTCTTAAATGATGCGAAAAAGCTGAAGGATGAGCTGGTTGCTGATATGAAGACTATGGCTGAGGAAATGTCGCGTCTCATGCATCTGGTCGGTGAGGTGAATGAGATCGTAGACAAAGTGCAGGCAATCGCCGGGCAGACAAATCTGCTTGCCCTCAATGCTTCCATTGAGGCAGCGCGTGCGGGTGAGCTTGGCAAGGGCTTTGCCGTTGTGGCTGACGAGGTGCGAAAGCTTGCAGACGACACAAATGAGCAGCTCGTTGATATGCGTCAGTTTGTCAGTCAGATGAATCAGGCGACTGAGGAGAGCCGGGCGAGTCTGGAAAAATCAGTGGCATCCGGAGACCGTATGGGCGAAATGATCGATGGAGCGACCGCAAGTGTGCAGGCGAATACAAATCGTCTGGGCAGTATTGTGGAGGAAGTGAGCGAGATGAATGCATCCGTCGGAGAGATTCGGGATGCGATCCATGAGATCAATCAGGCGATGGACACTTCTACGCAGGATGCGGAGCAGCTTGCGGGTATGACGGCAAACATCCGTGATGACGCTGAAAAGAGTGTCGACTATGCAAAGCAGCTTGCGCAGATCGACGATGATCTTTCTGCAATTGTGGAAAATATTTATGCCGGATTAGAGCAGAGCCGGCGTGCGCCGAAAAATGAAGAAATCGTTGATATCCTGACAAAGGCAAAGACGGCCCATGGGAACTGGCTGGCGCTTTTAAAGCAGATTGCGGATGAAGGCCAGGCACAGCCGATACAGGTGAATTCGAAGAAGTGTGTATTCGGTCATTACTATTATGCATTGGCAGTCAGCAATCCGTTGCTGTCTGAGCAGTGGAACCGGATCGGCACATTGCATGGCACATTCCATACACTGGGGCAGACAGTGCTTGAGCGGCTGGATCAGGATCCGGAGTCCAGACAGGCGCTTTACGAGGAAGCAGTAGAGGTTTCCGAACAGTTGATGGAGGCCATTGATGCCGTCATCCGTGAGATTGAAAAAATGACTAGTGACGGGGAAGCGGTTTTTGAGAAAAGTCTCTGGTAGAAAGAAATAAAAGAGTCTGAAAAATGGACACACGGAAGAAAAAGAAATTAATTATTCAGGTTGGTTTATTTTTAGCGATCATGGTATTTACCATATGGTTCGTCTTTCGGGACGAGGAAGTGGAAGCGGTGTTGACCGCCATGAAGCAGATGTCTTTTGCACATCTGCTTCTGGCAGTTGCAGTCGCTTTGTTTTACGTTAGTATGGAAGGTGTTATGATCTGGTATCTTCTCCGTTCCATTGATGGAACGGGCAGCTTGTTCAGTTGTATCAGCTGTGCCTTTATTGGCTTTCTGTTTTCGGGAATTACGCCGTCGGCGACCGGAGGACAGCCGATGCAGCTCTATTATCTGAAGAGAGACGGCAATTCATGGTCATTGAGCTCTGTGGTGCTCATGACCGTGGCGCTCATGTACAAACTTGTACTCGTGATCTTTGGAGGAGGGATCCTGCTGTTCTGGCGTGTACCGCTTCGGGGATATCTCGGCGGAGGTTATTACCGTTTGTTTCTGCTGGGGCTGACGCTCAATACACTGCTCGTCGTGGGACTTTTGATGGTCATGTTTACGCCATCAGTGATCCGGATGATGATCAGTAAAGTGGAGTGGCTGGCAGTCAGACTGCATTTGATAAAAAAAAAGGGATCTAAACAAGCAAGACTGGATCACTTTATGGAAAATTATCAGAACGCACTGTCTTTTTTGAAAGAGCACAAGGGAAAGATGCTGGCGGTGCTTTTAGGAACAGTCGTGCAGCGCACGGCAGTGTTTGCGCTGACTTACATTGTGTACAGGGGTATGGGATTGAGTGGTGCAACGCTGACAACGATCATGTGGCTGCAGGCTGCGGTGTACATAGCGGTTGATATGCTGCCGATTCCGGGCGCGCAGGGCATCACGGAGGCAATGTACCGGCGTGCGTTTCTGGATATTTTTACGGCCGGACATGTGACCGCATCAATATGTATCAGCAGGGGCGTGAGCTTCTATCTGATGATATGCGTGGGGCTAATTGTGATGTTGTATCAATTTTGTATAAAGAAAGAAAAGTAAAATTAAAAAGGAGATGTGTTTTCTGCGATTTTGCCCGTCCGAGCTTGACGAGGTGTAAGGGCAATCGAGCAGAAAATATATCTCCTTTTTTAAATATTATATTTTTATGATACGACTAGCACTTCTCCAGCGCCTGTGCGAGATCCGCGATCAGATCCTCAATATCCTCCAGACCGATACTGATACGGATCAGCTCAGCGGGAACGCCGGCCTCTTTGAGCTGCTCGTCCGTCATCTGGCGGTGCGTAGAGGAAGCAGGGTTCAGGCAGCATGTTCTCGCGTCTGCCACATGTGTCTCGATGGCTGCCAGCTTCAGATTTTTCATAAAGGTGCTGGCGGCTTCGCGTCCACCGGCAAGACCAAAGGAAACAACACCGCAGCTGCCGTTCGGCAGATATTTTTTCGCCAGCTCATGGTACGGATCATCCGGTAAGCCGCAGTAGTTGACATATGCTACCTTCGGATGGTCGTGCAGATATTCTGCAACTGCCTGTCCGTTCTCGCAGTGACGCTTCATACGCACATGCAGACTCTCCAGACCTAAATTTAAGAGAAATGCATTCTGGGGGCTCTGGATGGAGCCGAGATCGCGCATGAGCTGCGTGGTGCATTTTGTGATAAATGCGCCTGCGTTGCCGAAGCGCTCTGCGTATGTAACGCCGTGGTAGCTTTCATCAGGGGTAGTGAGTCCGGGATATTTGTCGGCATGAGCCATCCAGTCAAAGTTGCCGCTGTCTACGATTGCACCGCCGACACCGGCACCGTGTCCGTCCATGTATTTCGTGGTGGAGTGGGTGACAATATCTGCGCCCCACTCGAAGGGACGACAGCCGACCGGAGTCGCAAAGGTATTGTCCACGATGAGCGGCACGCCGTGCGCGTGGGCTACCTTTGCAAACAATTCAATGTCCAGAACCGTCAGCGCCGGATTTGCGATCGTCTCGCCGAACATTGCTTTGGTGTTCGGACGGAACGCAGCGTTTAATTCTTCCTCTGTGGCAGTCGGTGAAACAAAGGTAACGTCAATACCCATCCGCTTCATTGTGACGGAGATCAGATTGAAGGTTCCGCCGTAGATGCTGCTGCTCGAAACGATATGATCGCCGCACTCGCAGATATTGAACAGTGCAAAAAAGTTTGCAGCCTGTCCGCTGGAGGTCAACATGGCAGCCGTGCCGCCTTCCAACTCAGCAATCTTTGCTGCGACATAGTCGTTCGTCGGGTTCTGCAGACGGGTGTAGAAATAACCCTCTGCTTCCAGATCGAATAATTTTCCCATATCCTCGCTCGTGTTATACTTGAACGTTGTGCTCTGTACAATGGGTATCTGGCGGGGTTCGCCGTTGCCGGGCGTGTAGCCGCCCTGTACACAGATCGTGTTTGTCTTCATATAATGAAATCCCTCCTGATTTTCCTGTATTTTAACAGAATTTTTTCTAACACTTATTCTAGCATTTGAGGTGGATTTTCACAATACTTTTGTGCTATGATATAATTCAGAGTCGGATCAGACTCTGAATTATATCATAGTACAAATAAACCGGGAGTAAATTATGAATCAGGAAAAGAAACCTACCATTTATCTGGTGGACAGTGAAAATGTAAATGATGTATGGATCAGGCTTGTGACAAATATGGAGGCACAGGACGAGATTCTTGTGTTCTACACGGAGAAAAGCCCACATATGAGTTATGAGAAAGTGATCGAACTGACGAAGCTTTCGGATCGTCCGATTGAATGGATCAAATGTGTGGAAGGCAACAACGCACTTGATTTTCAGCTTGTGACAGAACTGGGCGCGCGTGTGGCTACAGAGCCGGATCATGCATTTGTCATCGTATCCAACGACAATGGCTTTGATGCTGCGGTCAAATATTGGACACAACGCGAAAAGGATGTGCGCCGCATGAAGAGCACGGAATGCAGACAACTCGTTCGCAAACACGCAGGGGAAGCAGAGCATGCTGTGGGACAGTCTGTATCTGAGCCTGTGAGTCAGCAGCAGGAGGAAGGCAATGCATCGGAGCAGGCATTTGCATATATGACAGATATTGAGCAGTTGAGCCGGTCGATCCAGATGTCAAAACTCACGCTTTTTCACGATGCGTTTGTGTGCATGTTTGATCAGGAGATCGGGGATGGCATCTACTATTACATGAAGGAACACAAGGAGGAACTGGCAGGTCTCTCCGAAAACTATCTGCCCAAGCGTAAGGCACGCCTGAAAAACTATTTTCAGATGGCGCTGGCGCACGCGGGCGGTGATACCTCGGGAACGGATGAAGTAATGGAGATCTATAATCACATTGATGAGCCGAAAAAAAATCTGCAAAAGCTGAATGTGGAAGCGGTCAAGAAATTTGGTCAGGAGCAGGGGAGCGGCTATTATAAGGTACTGAAAAAGCATGTGAAGATCATGAGTAAGCTGTAGATAAGGCGTGATCGGCTGTCCGGATCACGGAGAAAGTATGGGGAGTACTGGATTTTATGTATGAAAAAATTTTTAAAATGAAAAAGCTGCTGGGTATCTGCGCGGGAATCCTTCTGCTCGTGGCATTTGTCAGGAGTCTGGGGGTGGAGCCACTGGCACATAAAATCGCGCCTTCTACTATCCACGTGGATAAGATCGAATGGAACAGTTGTACGCAGGTCGGAGAAAATACATGGGATTATACATACAAACTTCCGAATCTGATATCGGCGGATGATATAGTCAGCGTTGCGACCTACTGGGTGAGTGTGGATGTATATGCAGATGACAGGCAGCTCCTCAAGTTCAGTGACGAAAACAAGGACAAGGGCTTCGGCAGACAATGGATCAGGCTGCCGTTATGGGCGGCAGGGCGAACGTTGCATGTGGTGTATTTGGGAGAGCAGAGTCAGGTGGAAATGTCCGCGAAAGAGGACACCTATATCGGTAACGCCGCGCTGGTCTATCTTACGTTTATAGCGGATAAAGCATATGCGCTCGTATTTGCCGTGTGCGTGTGTCTCTTGCTGATCCTGCTCATTTATTTCTATCGGCTGATGAGCCGTCAGATGGATGACGGCATGAAGCGCGGGTTGTGGTATCTTGGTCTGTTTATCCTGACGACAGGTATCTGGGTCGTCTGTGATTCGCAGATTCTGTTTGCGGTGTCGCGAAATGTGGCGGCGAATACGGTTTTAACCTATAGCGCACTGCTGTTTTTCCCGATGTTTTTAGTATTGTTTGTCAGTGAGATGGTAGACCACCGGATAAAAATTCTGGACATTCTGTCCGTGTGCTATTTGCTGGATTTTCTGTTTATGATCGGTGGGCATGTGACACATTTGATCTCATTGGATCACTCGTTATTTACACTTCATATTCTGATGGCCGTAACGATTGCAGCAACCATATTCGCCGGCATCCGGGATGTGCAGAAAAACAATAATAAGGAAATGAGAAAAATACTGGTCGGTTTTATCGGAATGGCTTGTTGCGGAGTGGCAGCGTTGATCCTGTTCAACATTTCGGCGACAACGGACTATGCCGTCATTTACTGCATCGGATTATACATTTTCATCTTCTTTGTTATCTGGGCGGCATATGAGCGGCTTTACCGCGTGATGGGACACAATGCCAATGTGCTGGCTTACCGGAGGCTTGCGTACAGGGATGTTCTGACTGATCTTGGAAATCGTGCAGCTTTCATGAAGGAAGAACAGGAACTTCCGTCAGATGCATCCGTTGGATTTATTGTGATGGATATCAATAACCTTAAGCATACAAATGACTGTTATGGGCATCAGGCGGGTGACGAGCTCATCTGCAGTGCTGCAGATTGCATCTTAAAGGTGTTTAAAGACAAAGGAAATGCATACCGTATTGGCGGTGATGAGTTTGTTGTTATCGTGAGGGATGCCACAGAAGAATATCTGGAACAGCTTTTAAGAAGGCTGGAGGAGGCACAGGAAGAAAAGCAGAAGGCACTCGGCAAGCCATGGAAGCTGCAGATCGCATACGGCTATGCGGTCCACAGTAAGGAGAACAGCTATGAGGAATTGTTCCGGCTGGCGGATGACCGGATGTACGAGTGCAAGCGCCGGATGAAGGAAAAGGAACAAAGTGCAGTAAGTGAAAATAAATGGAGAGTATGAAGATGAAGAACAAAAGACATTACATAAATGTCGAGCACCTGCTCAGCTTTATCTGTTTTGCGCTGATCATCGGGCTGTGGTGTATCCTGAGCTTTGGGGGGATGGTATCGGAGTTGTTTCTTCCGTCACCGGTGGCAGTGGCAAAGCGCATCGTGGAATTGTATAAGGACGGCTCCCTGTGGGCGAACTGCTTTGAGTCAACTGCCCGCGTGGTCATCGGCTGGTTCTGGTCGGTTGTCGTGGCACTTCCGTGTGGCATGTTGATGGCAAATTCCAGAAAATTCAGTGCGTTTATCCAGCCGATCATCGAGTTTGCCAGATATCTGCCGGTCGTGGCTTTAGTGCCGCTGACGCTGCTCTATCTGGGCATTGATGAGACACAGAAATATACGATCATTTTCCTCGGAACTTTCTTTCAGCTGGTGCTCATGGTGTGTGATACGGTGTCCGGTGTGGATGCAAACCTGATCAACGCCGCAAAGACCCTCGGCGCGGGAAAATGGCAGGTCTATAAAGAAGTTATTTTTCCTGCTGCACTTCCGGGACTGATGGACGACTTTCGCCTGACGATCGGATGGGCGTGGACGTATCTGGTAGTAGCGGAGATGGTTGCCGCACAGAACGGTCTCGGTTACATGATCCTGCGTTCCCAGCGTTATCTGGCAACGGACACGATCTTTGCAGGACTGATACTGATCGGATTCATCGGACTGATCACGGATTTTTTGTTCCGTGTGCTGACACGCATTGTTGCACCGTGGCATGAGCGGCTGACCGATAAGTAAAAGGTCGCGGTGTTTCCGGACCGATGGCAGCTTTGAAAGCTGCGACAGAGAGAAGATGACACAGGAGTGAAACATGGAACAATACAGATTACAGGCAATTGACCTGACAAAAATATTTGATGACGGCAAAAAAGGGCCGGTCACGGCGATCGACCACGTAAACCTCGAGGTGAGGGATGGAGAGTTTGTCATGATCGTAGGACCTTCCGGCTGCGGAAAGACGACGCTGATCAATATTCTGGGCGGACTGAACACGGCGACCTCCGGAGAGGTATTGCTGGACGGAAAGTCGGTAGAAGGACCGGGGGCAGACCGCGGTATGGTATTTCAGGGCTATAGTCTTTTTCCGTGGCTTACCGTACAAAAAAACGTGGAGTTTGGTCTGAAGATGAAAAAGATGCCAAAGGCACAGCGTGCTGCGCAGGCAAAGAAATTTATCGATCTGGTGGGTCTGACCGGATTTGAGAACGCACTGCCAAAACAGTTGTCCGGCGGTATGAAGCAACGTGTGGCGATCGCTCGCACACTTGCCAACGAGCCGGAAATTCTTCTGATGGATGAACCCTTCGGTGCACTGGATGCACAGACGAGAGTTGTCATGCAGGAGCTTCTGGCGGATATCAGCAAAAAAACGAAAACGACCATTTTATTTATCACGCACGACATCGACGAGGCAGTATTGCTCGGCGACCGCATTTATGTCATGAGCCGCAGACCGGGTACGATCCGAGAGGTGCTGGATGTCAATATTCCCGGCGTGCGCAGCCATGAGAGTCTGGTGTTACCGGAGTTTCTGGCGACAAAGAAAAAGATTATGGACATGCTCTGGAAGGAGAGCATGGACGCAGCGATGGACAGTTAGGCGTATTCGCTTCCGGTCCGGCTGACCGGAACCTATACATAAATTCAAGGAAAAGAGGAGAAACTTATGAAAAAGAAATTAAGCTTATTATTGGCGGCACTGTTAGTTGTCAGCACGGTATTTACCGGCTGCGGCAGCAAGAAGGCAGATGCAGACGGACTGACTGAGGTGACGATGGCGTTCTGTACCTTTACCGGTTACGCACCGATGTTTATCGCGCAGGAGCAGGGTTACTTTGAGGATGCGGGCATCAAGATGAACATTCAGGTCATTGAGGATGAGTCCACTTATGCCAGCCTGATCACAAAAGGGGATGTACAGTTTTTGGCGACCGCACAGGACCCGAACATCAAGATGTTTGCAAACGGTGCAACGAGCAAATATGTGCTCACGATGGATCAGTCATTTGGTGCAGACGGTCTGGTGGCAACCGCAGATATCAAGACACTGGACGATCTGAGGGGAAAATCCGTGGCACTTGATAAATCCGCGTCTTCCTATTACTTCTTCCTGAAGGCACTGGAGGGTGGCTCTTCACTGACAGAGGATGATATCGATGTGCAGGATATGGGAGATACAACGGAGGCAGGTGTCGCTTTTATCGGCGGACAGGTGGACGCAGCGATCATGTGGGAGCCGGAGTTATCTGATGCATTGACAGAAGTGGAAGGAGCGCATACAATTGTAACGAGCGCGGACTATCCTGATGCAATCTCCGACAGTCTGGTCGTCAATGCGAAGTTTGCCGAGGAGCATCCTGAGATTGTGGACGCAGTCGCAGAGGCATGGTACAAGGCAGTCGATTTTTATAACACGAATGCGACAGAGGCATATGAAAATATGGCCAGCGGTTTTGAGGAGGTCACTGCAGAAGATATCGAGAGTGACGCAGCAGGATTGCACTTTTTAGGAAAGGAAGAGAATGAGGCACTGCTTGTCGAGGGCTCAGAGGGCAACATTTACGATCTGTGCAGGGAGATGGCAGACTTCTGGATGAGTAAAGGAGAGTGCAAGACAGACGAATTGGATGATTACTTTACTCTGGTAAAATAGTGGCAGATTCTGTATATATTGCAATTGACCTGAAATCTTTTTATGCATCGGTAGAATGCATGGAACGTAAGCTGGATCCGATGACGGCCAATCTGGTCGTCGCGGATGAGAGCCGTACGAATAAAACGATCTGTTTAGCCGTGTCGCCTTCCCTGAAAGCCTTTGGTATTCCGGGAAGGGCGCGGCTTTTTGAAGTTGTGGAGCGGGTGCGAGAGGTCAATGCCACGCGCACGCCGGAAGAACAGATTACCTATATCACGGCGACACCGCGCATGGCACTCTATCTGAAATACAGTGCGCGTATTTATGAAGTTTATTTAAAATATATTGCGCCTGAGGACATCCATGTGTATTCTATTGATGAGATCATGTTTGAGGCGACACATTATCTGAACACCTATCGGATGACACCTGAACAACTGGCATCAAAAATGGTCACGGATGTGTATAAAACAATAGGTATTCCGGCAGCGGCGGGCATCGGTACCAATCTTTATCTGTGCAAAGTCGCGATGGATATCATGGCAAAGCATGCCGAGCCGGATGAGAATGGTGTGCGCATTGCCAGACTTGATGAGATGAGCTACCGGAGGCAGCTGTGGGCGCACGAGCCGATCACGGATTTCTGGCGCGTGGGACGCGGCTATGCGAAAAAGCTGGCGGCACACGGTCTTTACACGATGGGTGATGTGGCTCGCTGTTCCATCGGTGCACCGGAGGACTTTCACAACGAGGAATTGCTGTATCGCCTGTTCGGTGTCAATGCGGAGCTTCTCATTGATCATGCATGGGGCTATGAGCCATGTACCATGGCGGCGATCAAAGCCTACAAGCCGGAAAATAATAGTATTGTTTCCGGACAGGTGCTGCGCTGTCCCTACGAGTATGTGCAGGCAGAACTGGTCGTACGTGAGATGGCGGATCTGCTGGCATTGGATCTCGTGGAAAAGCGGCTTGTGACGGATCAGATCGTGCTCACGGTGGGCTACGATATAGATAATCTGACCGACCCGGAGAGGAGAAAGCGCTACAAGGGACCGGTGACGACGGATCATTACGGAAGACAGGTGCCGAAGCATGCACACGGCACGACGAATCTGAAACAAAAAACATCCTCCACGATACTCATTACTGATGCGACGATGGAGCTTTTTGGGCAGATTGTAAACCGGGATCTGCTGGTACGCAGGATCAGTCTGTGCGCAAACCGTGTGGTGAGCGAGGCGGAGGCTGTACAAGAAGAACGCTACGAGCAGCTTTCCCTTTTTGCGGAAGAAACACAGGAGGAGCATGTTGATGAGGAGAAGCTGCAGCGGGAGCGCAGGCTCCAGCAGGCGATGCTGGACGTGAAAAAGCGCTATGGGAAAAATGCGATGGTAAAGGGTATGAATCTTCAGGAAGGTGCGACCACGATGGAGCGCAACCGCCAGATCGGAGGACACAAGGCATGAGTAACTATGATGATATCATCAATCTGCCGCATCATGTGTCAAAAACGCATCCACAGATGCCGCTTGCAGACCGGGCGGCACAGTTTGCACCGTTCGCGGCGCTGACCGGGCACTCGGACGCGATTCGTGAAACGGAGCGGATGGTCGAGGAGCGCATGGAGCATGAATATGAATATGCTGAAGAATGGGAAGAAGAATGGGAAGATGAAGAAAGATAATATTATTCTGATCGGCATGCCGGGTGTCGGAAAAAGTACGGTAGGTGTAGTGCTTGCAAAAAATATGGGTTATTCCTTTGTAGACAGCGACCTTTTGATTCAGGAGCAGGAGGGAAAGCTGCTGCATGAGATCATAGAGGAACGCGGTCTGGAAGGCTTTAACGAGGTGGAAAACCGGGTCAATGCTTCCATCGGGATCAGTCGCGCTGTCATCGCTACCGGAGGCAGTGTGATTTACGGAAGACAGGCGATGGAACACTTAAAACAGATCGGAACGGTGGTGTACTTATCATTGCCCTATGAGGAATTGTCAGAGCGTCTGGGAGACCTGAATGAGCGGGGGGTGTCGATCCGTGAAGACCAGACACTTGCCGATTTGATGCGGGAGCGGACACCGCTCTATGAAAAATATGCAGATGTCACCATCGACTGCGCGGGCAGGCAGATCCGGGAGATCGTTCAAATGATCAAACTGACAGTGCAGAAACATGATAGATTGGAAAAAAATCTGGTCGACCTGATCAAGGAAGAACAGGCAAAGCTCGGTTACCGGAGGGAAGCAGTCCGGTTATATTATCCGCTGCAATCCCTGCGGCATTTTTATGACTGTTCAGATGATGCTGATGAGATGCAGCAGCGGATTTTTGATTTTCCGAAAGCGGTGGCAGCTACTCTGGGTGCGGTGGAAATTTCACACAAGGGGGATCGTTTCTGCTTTGTGATACCGGAGAGCGGAACGGAATATGTGCACACACAAATGGAGAAGAATGAATTTATCTGCCGGCTCGTGGAGCTGATCGGAAGTCATGGCACGACAATGGAACAGATCAAAGCGTTGTTTGAGACGCAGTGTACACCCTGTATCATCACAGAAATGGACAGCGATGAGTTTGATGTGATGATACGCTTTACAGAGGGGGATGATCCGTACTATTATTGTTTTAAGGATGAGGGCTGTCACATCATCTATCACCGGTTTTTGCCGGAGGATTATGCGGAAATTGTCTCTTAAAAGGAATGCCGGAAAAGTACGGATGCTCCGGTTAGGGGATATGGCAGATGATAAAACAGATAAGGACGGAGAGAAAAACGATGAGTCATGAAAACAGTACCAAAAAAATAGCAGTTGTCGGGATCGGGGGTGTCGGTGGATTTCTGGCAGGTGCGATCGGAAGTGCATATGAGGAGCAACTGACACTGGTTGCCAGAGGGGAGCGTCTTTCAAACTTGCAGGAGCGCGGCCTCATTCTTCACAGCGATCAGCGGGGTGAGATCTGTGTGCATCCGCACGCAGTCGTGACGGCACAGGAACTGGAGGAGCAGGACTTCATTTTTTTGTGCGTAAAAAACTATTCGCTGGAGGAGGCGTGTGCGCAGATCCGCCATGCAGTGGGGGAGAACACGGTTGTGATCCCCGTGATGAACGGTGTGGACCCCGGGAACCGGGTGCGCGCAGCACTCGGACGGGGAATCGTAGTGGATTCCCTGATCTATATCGTGGCATTTATCGGATCAGACGGAGAGATTGTCCATCAGGGGAATTTTGCGCGGCTTCGCATCGGTATCAGGGATGCAGATGAGCGCGAACAAAAGGCGGTTTCACAGGTGTCCGAAATACTGACGGATGCAGGAGTGGAGCATCTGGTGGCGGATGACATCGAACTTGAGATCTGGCGCAAATATATTTTAAACTGTGCCTACAATGTAGCCACGGCTGCTTATGACAATAACATCGGTCAGCTGCGGGCTGATCCGGTTAAGGCGAAAGAGTTTGAGGATCTGATCACGGAGGCGTATGAAGTGGCTCTGGCAAAGGGTGTGGCGGTGCGCCCGGAGCACAGACAGGAGTTTTTTGACCGTTTTCATTATGTATACCGGAATGACGCGACCAGTTCCCTGCAGCGGGATCTAAACGCAGGAAGACGAGCGGAGATTGAGACATTCAGCGGGTATCTGGTGCGTGAGGCGGCGCGTCTCGGTGTGGCGGCTCCGGTGTCGGAGAAGATGTATGAGCTTTTAAAGAAGCGGGCAGGACAAAAATAATTTGATTGGAAAAGATGAAAAAGGCGGAGAGGAATCTCACGCCTTTTTCTATTGCAGAAATATTAGTAAATGTTATAATATCTTTATACCATTTTAATATATATTTCAAAAAATATATGAAATCTTAATATGCGGCATGCAGTAACATAGGAGGATATTTGTAGTCATGAAGATCATTATTGCAGGAGACGGCAAAGTAGGGTCGATGCTGACCAGGCAGCTGTCAGCAGAAGGATATGACATCACGTTGATCGATGCAAATCCGAAGGTGCTTGAGTCCACGGAGGAGATGTATGACATCATGGCGGTGCAGGGAAACTGTGCCACGATGGAGGTGTTAGAGCAGGCGGGTGTGAGGGATGCAGAGCTGCTTATTGCAGCGACCAGTGCGGATGAGATCAATCTGTTGTGCTGCCTGACTGCACACAGCATGAATAAAAAGTTACATACAATTGCACGTATCCGCAATCCGGAATACACCGATCAGATCATGAAGATGCGAGAGGTCTTTCCTTTGTCACTGACAATCAATCCGGAAAAACAGGCCGCACTTGAAATTGAACGTCTGCTCAAGTATCCGGGCTTTTTAAAGCGTGATACCTTTGCAAAGGGCAGGGTGGAGATTGTGGAGCTTCGCGTGGATGCGAACAGTCCTCTGTGCGATCACACTTTGGCAGATATGGATTCGGTAGTTGGATGCAAGGTGTTGGTCTGCGCGGTACTCCGGGATGGTTCGGCAGTTGCACCTGACGGAAATTATACGCTGCTGGCGGGTGACCGCATTTTTGTGACGGCTCCAACCGATGCTTTGGAAACCTTGTTGAAAAATCTGAATATTATTACACACAAAGTACGTCGTGTGATGCTCTGCGGAGGAGGACGTCTCAGCTATTATCTGGCGAAGCAGCTTGAAAAGAGTGGTATTGCAGTGCGCCTGATCGAGCAGGATTATGACCGGTGTCTGCATCTGGCGAATCTGTTGCCGGGAGTGACGGTCATTCATGGCGACGCGAGTGATGAAAGACTGTTGGAGAGTGAGGGCGTGGACGATTGTGATGCACTGGTGACGATGACCGGTCTGGATGAGCTGAATATGGTCATTTCCCTACAGGGAACGATCCGTCATGTGCCGCAGGTGATCACAAAGCTGGGTCGGGTGGACAATTCCCATATTCTGGACCGCCTGCCGATCGGCAGCACGATCAGCCCCAAGCAGCTTTGCTGTAATACGATCGTGCGTTATGTCCGGGCGCTTCGCAATCAGACCGGGGCAGCATTGACGGTACATACGATCGCGGACGGACAGGCAGAGGCGTTGGAGTTTCGTGTAGAAGAGGATACAAAGCATATCGGCGAGCCGCTAAAAAAATTGCAATTGAAGAAAAATGTGCTCATTGTGTGCATTACCCATCGCGGGCAGCAGGAAATTCCCGGTGGTGATTCTTACTATGAAAAAGGTGACACAGTCATCGTAGTCACGAGCATGGATGCAGTGATCTATCAGTTAAATGATATTTTTGAGGCTTAGAGTGATGAATTATAAGATGATCGGTAAATTTATCGGCAAAATTTTGATGGTGGAGGCGGCATTTATGATGCCCGCATATGGCATCAGCCTTTATAAGCATGAGGAGGCAGCGGCACGTGCATTTCTTGTTACGATCATTCTCACAATGCTTGTGGGAGGCATGATGGTCGGTATCACGCGCGGTACAAAAAAAGGATTTCATGCGAAGGAAGGTATGGTCTGTGTCGGGATCAGCTGGATCGTACTCGGCTTGTTCGGTGCACTGCCGTTTTTCTTTTCGGGGGCGATTCCGCACTATGTGGACGCACTGTTTGAGATCGTTTCCGGATTTACGACGACCGGAGCATCCATTTTACCTGAGGTAGAATCACTTCCGATGAGCATCCTCTACTGGCGCAGCTTCAGTCACTGGCTGGGTGGAATGGGTGTGCTGGTATTTCTGCTGGCTGTCTCCTCCGGAGATGAGCGCAGTAAGGGCTTTACCATGCATATCCTGCGTGCGGAGAGCCCCGGTCCAAAGGTGGGAAAGCTTGTGCCACGGATGAAACAGACGGCGGAGATCCTGTATATTCTCTACATAATCTTAACGGTGTTAAATATTGTATTCCTGCTTGTGGGCGGAATGCCGTTGTTTGATTCGATCTGCACGGCGTTCGGCACTGCCGGAACCGGTGGATTTGGTATAAAAAATGATAGTATTGCGGGCTACAGTCCGTATCTGCAAAATGTGTGCACGGTGTTCATGCTCCTGTTTGGTGTCAATTTCAGCTGCTACTATATGCTGATGCTGCGGCAGGTAAAGAGTGTGTTTAAGGATGAGGAGCTGCGCCTGTATCTGGGTGTCGTGCTGGGCAGTATCGTCCTGATCGTCCTGAATCTGAGGGGGTATTACGCGACGATCACAGAGACGATCCGACACGCGGCATTTCAGGTGGCAAGTATCGTGACGACGACCGGATTTGCCACGACGGATTTCGATCTGTGGCCGACATTTTCAAAGTCAATCCTACTGTGTCTGATGCTGCTCGGAGCCTGTGCAGGCAGCACCGGCGGAGGCTTCAAGTGCGGACGTGCACTGCTTGTATTCAAGGGACTGCGCAGAAGTGCCCGTCAGATCGTACACCCGGGAAAGGTCGAGGTCGTCCGTGTCAACGGGCGTGCGATTGAGGAGAAGGTGTTGGAAAATACAAATGCGTATCTGGCAGCCTATGCCCTTATCATAGTTGCAAGTTTTCTGCTGATCTCCGTGGACGGATTTTCGGTTACAACAAATCTGTCCGCTGTGCTGGCATGTTTTAACAATATCGGACCGGGACTGGAAGTGGTCGGGCCGACGTGTAATTACAGCACGTTCAGTGTTTTTTCCAAGCTTATCCTGATCATGGATATGCTGGCGGGACGACTGGAGATTTTCCCTATTTTGATCCTGTTTTCCCGGACGACATGGGGAAAACGATAAAAAATTGTTAAAAAGATAACAATGTATTGAATTAAAGACAAAAAATCAGTAGAAAAATAGCGAAATCTACGGTATGATTAGCCTAACGATAATGATAAACGGGAGGATAATTGAAGATGTACGCAGACGAAAATGTCATCAAGATCAAACATGAGGTTCTGTACGAGGTAGCAAAGCATGCGTTCGCAGGAGATTTAGAGGAGGCGCGCGATCATATTCCAATGGATCTGATCCCCGGACCGACCCCGCAGTTCCGCTGCTGTGTGTATAAGGAGCGAGAGATCATCCGCCAGCGTATCCGCCTTGCGGAAGGAAAAGCACCCGGCACGGAGGATACCGGTAATGTCATTCAGGTCATCAGTTCCGCATGTGAGGACTGTCCGATCTCCAGCTATGTTGTGACAGACAACTGCCAGAACTGTCTCGGAAAGGCATGTATCAACGCCTGCAATTTCGGTGCGATCTCAGTTGGGGAGCATCGTTCCCACATCGATGCAAATAAATGTAAGGAGTGCGGCAAGTGTGCGAAGGCGTGTCCTTACGGTGCAATCGCGCATTTGAAACGTCCCTGTAAGTTTAAATGTCCGGTCAATGCCATCACATACAATGAGTTAGGCATTTCCGTGATCGATGAGAAGAAATGTATCCGCTGTGGTCAGTGTATCCACAGCTGCCCGTTCGGTGCGATCGGCTCCAAGGCATATATCGTCGATGTCATCCGTGCACTGACCGAGGGTAAGGAGGTCTATGCGATCGTTGCACCTGCGACGGAGGGGCAGTTCGGTGAGGGTATCACGATGCAGAGCTTCCGTCAGGCAGTAAAGAAGATTGGTTTCACGAATCTGATCGAGGCAGGTCTCGGCGGTGATATGACGACTGCCAGTGAAGCAGAGGAGTGGCTGGAAGCATATAAGAACGGCGAGAAGAAGACGACGAGCTGCTGCCCCGGATTTGTAAACATGATCCGAAGGCACTATCCGGAGCTGTCAGATAAGATCTCCACGACAGTTTCACCCATGTGTGCGGTTTCACGTATGATCAAGTCACAGCATCCGGATGCCGTGACCGTATTTATCGGGCCCTGCGTGGCGAAGAAATCAGAGGTCGTAGACCAGAAGATCGAGGGAAATGCAGATTATGTGCTGACCTATAGCGAACTGCGTGCGATCTTCCGGGCGAAGAACGTGAAGCTTGAACCGAAGGCAAACACCTATCAGGAGGCTTCTGTTTACGGCAAGCGTTACGGAAACGCCGGCGGAGTGACTGCTTCCGTATTGCAATATATGAAGGAGACAAATCAGGAGTGCGATGCAAAGGTATGTACTGTCAACGGTGCGGCTGACTGCAAGAAGGCGCTGCTGCTCATGAAGGTCGGCAAGCTGCCGGAGGACTTCATTGAGGGCATGGCATGTGAGGGCGGCTGTGTCGGCGGGCCGAGCCGGTTTGAGGAGATCGCTTCTGCAAAGAAAAACCGTGACGAGTTGCTGTCACAGGCTGATGATCGTTCCATCACAGGCAACCTGAAAAACTATCCGATGGATGCCTTCTCTATGCACCGCGATCACCAATAAAATAGTGATAAATTGTAAGAATCGAGATTCCCGGCTTTCGTGTGGCCGGGATTCTCTTTGTTGTCATGCATCCGTAAGAAGCTGCCGGTGGCAGGTTCTGTAGGTATGAAAATGAAAAAGCTGGTAACTGTGAAGGCAGTGAACAGTTACATGAGAGGAAACGATTATGAAAATAATAATCATACGGCATGGTGATCCTGATTATGAACATGATTCACTGACTCCAAAGGGTTGGCGTGAGGTAGAATACTTATCCGAGTGGATCTCACGCATGGATGTCACGAAGGTGTATGTATCTCCGCTCGGACGTGCGAAGGATACGGCAAATGCAACCTTGAAAAAAATGAATCAGACAGCGACGGAGTGTGAGTGGCTGCGGGAATTTGACGCACCGATCCATCGTCCGGATGTGGCGGACCGCAAGATGATCACGTGGGACTGGCTGCCGCAGGACTGGACAAAGGAGCCGTTATTTTACGACCACGAGAGATGGGCAGAGCATCCCGTTATGACTGAGAGCGATGTGAAAGCACAGTATGACTGGGTGATAGACAGCTTCGATGCGCTGCTGGCATCACATGGCTATGTGCGAGAAAATCATTTTTATCGTGCAGAGTGTGCAAACCGGGATACGCTTGTATTTTTCTGTCATTTTGGACTGGAGTGCGTGTTGCTCAGTCGTCTGCTTGATGTTTCACCGATGGTGCTCTGGCATCACACATGTGCGGCACCCAGCTCGGTGACGACACTTGTCACGGAGGAGCGCAGGGAGGGAATCGCGCTGTTTCGCATGACAGGATTCGGAGATATTTCACATTTGAACGCAAACAGTGAGGAGCCGTCCTTTCAGGCGCGCTTCTGTGAGACGTTTGACAGTACGACGGAGCGCCATGATTAACGTTTAAAACAGGGCGAAGAACGTAAGGAACAGTTAGAAATCGGAGGAAAAACGCATGTTGACACAGTTTTCAAGAACTGAATTATTGTTGGGAAAAGATGCAATGAAACGGCTGGCAGATGCCAGAGTAGCAGTTTTCGGAATCGGCGGTGTGGGCGGATATGTCTGCGAGGCATTGATGCGCAGCGGCGTGGGTGCGTTTGATCTGATCGACGATGATAAGGTTTGTCTGACTAATCTGAACCGCCAGATCATTGCCACACGAAAGACGGTCGGGAGATATAAGACAGAGGTGATGAAGGAACGGATCCTGGACATCAATCCGGATGCGGATGTGCGGATACACAACTGCTTTTTCCTGCCGGAAAATGCGGATGAATTTCCGTTTGAAGAATACGACTATGTGGTAGACGCGGTGGACACCGTGACAGCGAAGATCGCCCTTGTCATGAAGGCAAAAGAGAAGGATATACCGATCATCAGCAGCATGGGAGCCGGAAACAAGCTGGACGGCAGCCAGTTCCGGGTGGCGGACATTTACAAGACAAAGGTCTGTCCGCTGGCAAAGGTCATGCGCAGGGAATTAAAAAAGCGAGGTGTAAAGAAGCTGAAGGTTGTCTATTCCGAAGAACAGCCGCTTACACCTGTTGAGGATATGGCGGTCAGCTGTCGGACAAACTGCATCTGTCCTCCGGGGGCAGAGCACAAGTGCACACAGCGTCGTGCAATTCCCGGAAGTGTCGCATTTGTACCGTCCGTGGCGGGACTGATCATCGCCGGGGAAGTGGTGAAGGATCTGATCAAAAAAGAAATGGAATAGATGGTGAGCCCGGTAACGGACGGGAGTATTGTTTTGAATAGGCACAGACAAGGTAGGTAAAGATGAGTATCACAATAAAGGAATTAAAAGCATTGGATAAAAACGATTATCAGATCATCGATATCCGTGATGAGATCGAGGTTTCTCACGGAGCCATTCCGGGTGCATTGGCGATGCGGCCGGAGGATATCGAGATAAGAGAGAATACAGATCGTTCGAAAAAGCTTGTGATCTGTTGCAGCAGAGGCAAATACAGTGTGGAAGTGGCGGAGAATCTTCGCGAAAAAGGTTTTGATGCAGTGAGTCTTGAGGGTGGTTATGCGGCGTGGCTGGTAGATTTTTTTCAGGAACAGGAGGAGGCAGCGGCCGATGAATTTGCAAAAAACGTAGAGCAGAGTCTGCGGAAGAAGTTCAAGAAAAAGATCTGGTCAAAATTCACAAAGGCGATCAATACGTATGAACTGGTCAAGCCGGGAGATCGGATCGCTGTCTGTATTTCCGGCGGAAAAGATTCGATGCTCATGGCAAAATGTTTTCAGGAACTGAAGCTGCATAACAAGTTCGATTTTGATGTGAAATTTCTTGTCATGGACCCCGGTTACAGTCCGGCAAACCGTAGGGTGATCGAAGAAAATGCAAAAAGGCTTCATATTCCGATCACGATCTTTGAGTCAGATATTTTTGACAGTGTCTACCATATTGAGAAAAACCCCTGTTACCTGTGTGCCCGAATGCGCAGGGGGCACCTGTATCATTACGCGAGGGAGCTTGGCTGCAACAAAATAGCGCTCGGTCATCACTACGACGATGTGATCGAGACGATCCTGATGGGGATGCTCTACGGCGCGCAGATCCAGTCGATGATGCCAAAGCTTCACAGCACCAATTTTGAGGGGATGGAACTGATCCGTCCACTGTATCTGGTCCGGGAGGACGACATTAAGGCATGGCGGGATTACAACGGGCTTCGTTTTATCCAGTGCGCCTGCAAGTTCACGGACACATGCACGACCTGTAATAACGAGGAGAATAAATCCAAGCGGATGGAGATCAAGGAGCTGATCCGGACACTGAAAGAGGTTAATCCGTATGTGGAGGGCAATATTTTCAAGAGTGTGGAGAATGTGAATCTGGATACGATGATCTGCTATAAAACCGGCGGGGAGAAGCATCATTTTCTGGAGAACTATGATAAACAATAATGTACGCCCGAGCCGGTAAGACGTATAAATTCGGCACCGGAGATGTTTCCATGTAAGACACGCTCCCGCTCCGTGAAAAGACGTAACGGCTACTAAAGATTTTCCATCGTGAAACACATCACTTGGAAAATCTAAGTACCGACGCTTTTCAAGGGTCTTACATTGGAAATCATTCTCCGGTGTTCCTATATACAGGTTGAGGTAGGGCTCGGGCTGATTATAGAAAATAGCTATTATATGTTCTAAAAATTATGAATTATACAAATAGTGGGATCTTTGTTATAGTGATAAAAGCTGGGATTCTGTAAAACAACAGATGGAAAGCAATATGAAGACAGTGGGTGAAAAATATGAGTGAGAAAACTGGTGAACGAAACCTTGACTTTGACAAAATTGTTGACCGGAAAAATACCGGATGTTTGAAATATGATTTTGCGAAGCAGCGCGGAATGCCGGAGGATGTACTGCCGCTGTGGGTGGCGGATATGGACTTTGAGACATCTTCCCACATACAGGATGCGCTCGCTGAGCGGATCAGACACGGGATCTTTGGCTACAGTGAACCGATGGATTCTTATTTTGAGAGTGTCAGCGGATGGATGCGTGAGCGCCATCACTGGGATGTGAAACGACAGTGGCTCGTCAACACACCGGGAGTTGTGTTTGCACTGGCAACAGCGGTAAAGGCATATACGGAGCCGGGGGACGCGGTGCTGATCCAGCAGCCGGTCTACTATCCGTTTTCAGAGGTCATAGGGGATGCCGGCAGACGCGTTGTGAGCAACACGCTGTACCTGGGTGATGACAACCGCTATCACATAGATTTTGAGGATTTTGAAAAGAAGATCATTGATGAGAACGTAAAATTGTTTCTGTTATGCAGCCCCCACAATCCGGTTGCGCGTGTCTGGACAAGAGACGAGCTGGAGCAGCTTGGCGATATCTGCGTGAAGCACCACGTGATCGTTGTCGCCGACGAGATCCATCATGATTTTGTATTTCAGGGCGAGCACACGGTTTTTGCCAATGTAAAAAAAGAGTATGAGGACATTTCTGTCATCTGTACCGCACCCAGCAAGACGTTCAATCTGGCAAGTATGATGATGTCCAATATTTTTATACCGAACCAACAGCTACGCCGCAGATTCAGAAAAGATGTGAATGCGGTAGGACTGAGCCAGCTCGGCGTGCTGGGACTGGTGGCGTGTGAGGCGGCCTACCGGGATGGTGGTGAATGGTATGATGCGATGATTCGCTATGTGGCAGACAACATCGCATTTACAAAGAAATTTGTAGAGGAACAGCTGCCCGGTGTACATATGATAGACCATGAAGGAACCTATCTTGTCTGGCTGGATTTCCGCGAGATTGGACTGAGTGCGGATGAATTGGACGATCTGATCATCCACAAGGCAAAGCTTTGGCTGGACAGCGGAAAGATTTTTGGCGAGAGCGGCAACAGTTTCCAGCGGATCAATGTGGCATGTCCGCGTGCGACACTGACGGAGGCGTTGGAGCGGATCAGGAAAAGCGTGATTGGAAAATGAGAGGCTGTGCCGGGCAGATACATATGATATAGCTAAAACCTATAACAAGTAAAAGAAAACAGGTATTAGCAAATAATAAAATACCCATTGACAGCCAATCTGTCGATGGGTATAATTGTCAACATAAATCACACAAACCCTATTTGAAAAGTAGGGAAACAAAAACAGGATGTTGTAGCCGCAGGAATGGCATAGGTTTGCAAAACCGAAGTTGGTGGTTCGAGTCCGCTCAGCATCATTTCTATGGATCCCGATTCATGATAAAGGAAATCCGTAGATCAAAAAAGTTAGAATTGGAGGAAAAGAAAAATGGGATGTTGTGGAGGACTTAGTGCAGAGGAATTATTATATTCATATACGGACGAGGAGGCAGAAGGTTACGCAAAGGAGGCCGGCGTTGATCCGAGACCAAACGAGACGATCAATGAGATTGACGAGAGGGGTGCCTTTATCCGTCAGCCAAATGCATTTATCCAGCCGTTCGGAGACAAGGAGGGAGATTTAAAGGCAGAGGCAGGCAGATATGCAATCTACTGGGCCACCGGATGTAACTGGTCAAACCGTCCGGTGATCGTGAGAGATCTGTTGGGACTGCAGGATGAGATCAAGGATCAGAAGACTTCACATTCCGGGCAGAGCAATAAATACGGTCACGGCTTTGGTGACCAGCCGGAGCATAGAGATCCGCTAACGGGTGTACATTTCTTAAGCGAATTTTATAAGCGAGCAAATCCTGATTTTAAGGGCAGGGCAACGACACCGACACTGGTAGATATCGTAGAGAAGAAAGCAGTGAACAATGATTACCACCGGTTGACAAATTATCTTGAGGTACAGTTTCGCCCCTTCCAGCCGAAGGATGCTCCGGATCTGTATCCGAAGAAATTCAGAAAAGAGATCGATGAGTTTAACGACTGGCTGTTCCCTCATATCAATAATGCACATTACCGCATGGCATTTTGCCAGTCGCCGGAGGCATACGATGAGGCGTATGAGGATTTTAAGGAATCACTGGAAAAGCTGGATCGACGTCTTGCGACGAACCGATTCCTCTTTGGCGATTACATTACAGACAGCGATGTGAGAGCGTATGTGACATTTGTCCGCTGGGATGTCGGGTATTACCGCAATGTCGGACCGATTCGGCCGCTGCGTGAATATGAGAATATCTGGGGCTATATTCGTGAACTGAACACGATCCCCGCGTTCCATAACAGCAGTAATGCCAGAACACTTGCACACGCGGATCGGGAGCCGAATGGAGATTTTTTCCGACCCTATTATGAGAGAATCTTACCGAAGGTAGATTTTGAAAAGCTTTGGGCATATGATGGATCTCGTGCAAAGCTCAGCAAGACGCCTGATGAGCTATTTCTGAGACACCCGGTAGATGAGACTTACGAAGATTATGCCGGAGAGATTTCAAAGACAATCTGGAACAGCCCTGACTGGGCAGACAGAAACCCCAAAAATGGTACGTTATCCGTGGATGCGTCCATTAACCCATTAAAGGATTTATTATAAAAAAAGATAAGGAGTTTAATATTATGAAAAAAATACATAACCGCATATTTGCAATTTTATTATCAACAGTAGTCGCAGCAACAGTATTTACCGGCTGCGGAACAACTGGAAGAACAGATACGATAGAAAATTCTGAAGCAGCAGCAGGCACGGATGCTGCGGATGCCGTTAAGGCAGATACAGAGAACGCCGAAGACTCTGTATTGAATGTGGCAATCAGCGCAGATCCCGGCAGTCTGGATCCGGCAATCAATATTGGTGACGGTTTGATGTATATTTTTGGTCTGACCGAGGAGAGCCTGACACGATTCGGTGACGATCAGAAGATCGTGGACGGACTGGCAGACAAGATCGATCACAATGAGGATTATACCCAGTGGACCTTTCATTTGAGAGACAGCGGATGGAACAATGGAGATCCTGTAACGGCAGATGACTGGGTATTCGGAATTACCCGTCTGCTGGATGGCTCTACAGAGGTCGCATACCCGGATTTCAATTACGAGATAAAAAATGCGCGCGAGATATTCGCAGGTGAGGTGGATCCTTCTGAGCTGGGTGTAAAGGCTATCGATGAAAAAACGGTACAGTTTGATCTGGCATACCCCGTTCCCTATTTTGAAAAGCTCCTCACACACTGCCAGCATTTTGGAATTGATCGTGCATTTGTAGAATCTATCGGGGGCGATGCAAATTACGGTACGAACGCAGAGACAACATTGTCAAACGGACCTTACTATATTGATTCATGGAAGACAGATAATATCGTTATCCTGAAGAAAAACCCGTATTACTGGAACAAGGACAATATTGCGATCGATCAGGTCAATGTTTATGTGATACCTGATGAAAATACACAGGTAAATATGTTTTTGAACGGAGAGCTGGATATTGTAGATTTTTCCGCACAGCGATTGTCTACGATCGAGGGCGCAGGCTTTGAGGCATTATCCTACAATAACGGACGAACTGCATATCTGCAGTACAATTTCTCAAATGAGTATCTAGCCAACAAATATATCCGTCAGGCAATCTCCAGTGCCATTGACCGTGAGAGCCTGGTGAGTGGTGTGTTAAAGAATGGTTCAAGCGTAGCAGACGGACTGGTTCCCGTTGGACTGACCGGTGCGGATTCCACCTTCCGCGATATTGTCGGAAGCACGCTGAATTACACTTATGATCTTGACAAGGCAAAAGAATTGCTGGCAAAGGGAACGCAGGAACTTGGAATTTCAGCATCTGATATTCACTTTACGATTCTGGCAAAGAATACAGATGAGTTTACATCTATCTCAGGTGCATTGCAGCAGCTTTTGCAAGAAAATCTCGGAATTACGGTAGATGTGGAGACACTGGACAGCACATCGGTGAGCACAAAGCGAAAGAGCTTTGATTATGATGTGGTTTTGCTCAGCTGGGGCGCTGACTTTGACGACGCGACGAACTTCCTTGGCGGTTATGAGCATGAGGCTGACGCAAATCCTGCACTGTATATCAGCGAAGAGTTTAACAAGGTATATAAGGATGCAGTCTATAATACAGACCAGAAAGATCGCATCATCGGACTGGGCGAGGCAGAAAAGATCCTCTTAGAGGACGAGGCAGTTACACCGTTATACTACACCGCGCAGTATTACGCAGTTTCTGATCGCGTGGACGGCGTCATTCGACGTGCGGTCGTACCTTACTTAGATACTTACTTTGCAACGATCAAATAAAACACTGACAACAGATCCGGGACGGGGTATACCCGTCCCGAGAGTTTAAAATGGAGTAGTACATAGCCATGAAAAAGTATATTCTGCAGCGCATCGTGATCGCGGTCATCACGGTATTTGTGGTGATCACGCTGACCTTTTTCCTGATGCACAAGATTCCCGGAACACCTTTTACGACGGGAAATGACAATATGACACCGGAGGCGCTGGCAGCGCTGGAGGCAAACTACGGATTGGATCAGCCGCTGGGAAAGCAGTATGTGATCTATCTGACCAACATCCTGCACGGTAATTTCGGAACCTCGATCTCTTATCCGAAGCATAGCGTTACAGACATTATAAAGACAGCGTTTCCTGTCTCGCTGGATCTGGGATTGCGCGCGCTTGTTTTTGCGGTGATCGCAGGCATTCTGCTTGGCGTAGGGGCAGCGCTTCATCACAACAAAGGATTGGATCGGTTTTCATCCGTGGTTGCTATCATCGGTATCTCTGTTCCGAGCTTTGTGCTGGGAACGCTTGTGCAGTGTGTATTCGGATTGTGGCTGTCTACCTGGTTTAAGGATGTCTTCCATACTTCGTTTCAGCTCTTTCCAATCTCCCGCTGGGAGAGCTTCCGATACACATTGCTACCGACGTTTGCGCTTGGCATGGGATCAATCGCAACTATCACGCGCCTGATGCGATCCTCCATGCTGGATGTGATCGGTCAGGACTATATCAAGACTGCAAGGAGCAAAGGAATTTCTAACATGGCAGTTGTCTGGAAACACGAGGTTCGAAATGCATTGATGCCGGTCGTAACAGTTGTGGGACGGATGGTTGGTACGATCTGTACAGGATCGTTCGTCATTGAGAGTTTGTTTGCAGTTCCGGGACTCGGAAAATATTACGTGAACAGCGTGGCATCAAGAGATTACACTTTGACGATGGGTCTGACGATCTTTTATGCGATTTTTGTCGTCACCAGTACACTGATCGTGGATATCATCTACTGTCTGATCGATCCGCGTGTCAGGTTGTCGGGCAAAGGGCGCTAACAGGAGGTTGCGATGGAAGAACAAGTGTTGGAAATAAAAAAAGACTTTACGAGAGTGCCCAAGGATGTGAAGGCAAGTCAGAAGATCAACCGCGTATCGCTGACTTATACACAGGGAGTCATCCGTACCTTAAAGCAGAATAAAGCAGCGATGATCTCGCTCGGGTTTATCGTGTTTATCATTTTAGTGGCGATCTTCGGTCCGATCATTTTGCCGGATTACCAGAAAACGGATCTGATGAGCACTTTGCAGGCACCGGGCGGCGGACACTGGCTTGGCACCGATGATCTGGGGCGTGATGTGTTGACACGTCTGGTGCGTGGCACACGTACTTCCCTGATCATAGGATTTGTCGCCGAGACGATCAACCTTCTGATTGGAATGATCTATGGTGGTATTTCGGGTTATTTAGGCGGAAAGGTGGATATGATCCTGATGCGTATCATAGATGTGATCGTGTCAATTCCGCAAATGATCATTATGATCCTGCTGCTTACGGTATTTAATGCCAGCATCGGAACTCTGCTGTTTGCACTTTGTACCACCGGCTGGACAGGATTGGCACGAATGGTCCGGGCACAGGTATTATCACTAAGGGAGAACGAGTACGCAATGGCGGCACAGGTGCTGGGTGCAAGCAAGTGGAGGATCCTAAGCACGCATCTGTTGCCGAACACGGTTGGACCGATTCTGGTCAACTATACAATGAGCGTTCCGGCAGCGATCGGAGCAGAGGCATATCTGAGTTATCTGGGACTTGGCATTTCCATTCCCGAAGCGAGCTGGGGAAATCTGCTTCAGCTGGGAGCAAACCAGTTTCCGGGTTCCTTGTGGCTGTTTTTTACACCGGCGATCGTGTTTGCACTTACAATGCTGGCATTTAATCTGTTTGGTGACGGGTTGAGAGATGCCTTGGATCCGCAGATGAGGAGATAGAACGATGTTAGAGATCAAAAATTTACGGGTATCCTTTCATACATATTCAGGAGAAGTACAGGCGGTACGTGGTGTGAATCTCCGGCTGGAGGACGAGGGCACATTGGCGATCGTCGGAGAATCCGGTTGCGGTAAGTCTGTAACGGCACAGACGATCATGCGATTGCACAATGAAGAGATCGCAGATATCAAGAGCGGGGAGATCCTGCTTGACGGAACAGACCTGCTTAGCATTTCCGAGAAGGAGATGCAAAGTATCCGGGGCAATAAGATCGGTATGATCTTTCAGGAGCCGATGACGGCGTTAAATCCGACAATGACGGTTGGCAATCAGATCACAGAAGTGCTGCGTCGACATGCAAGCGGTAAAAACGGTAAAATCACAAAAAAAGAAGCACGCGGACGTGCGATCCAGCTGCTTCGCATGGTGAAGCTGCCAAATCCGGAACAGCGCGTAGACCAGTTTCCCCATGAGTTTTCCGGAGGTCAGCTGCAACGAGTGGTCATAGCAATGGCGATGGCCTGCTCTCCTCAGATTTTGATCGCGGATGAACCAACCACGGCGCTTGACGTGACTGTTCAGGCTCAGATCCTCGATCTGATGAAGGAGATGCAGAAGGAGAAAAAGGTCTCAATTATCATTATTACGCATGATCTGGGCGTGGTTGCAAACATTGCAAAAAAGGTGGCTGTGATGTATGGAGGGATCGTGGTCGAGACCGGAACGGTCGAGGATATTTTCTATCGCTCCAGACACCCGTATACCTGGGGACTACTGGATTCTATCTCGCGGTTGAGCCGACGTAAGGGTGAGCCGTTAAAATCCATTGAAGGAACACCACCGGATCTGGTGAAGCCTCCGGCAGGTTGCCCGTTTGCTGACCGATGTGAATATGCGATGCAGGTGTGCAAGGATCATCTGCCGCCGGAAACAGGACTATCCGAGCAGCATTTATGCCGTTGCTGGCTTTTGGATAAGGATTGCCCTATAAAGCCCGAGAGAAGACCGGTATAGATATGAGGAAGGAATAGCGACATGGAGAACGATATTTTATTTGATATTCAGCACCTGAAAAAGAGCTTTCATGTGGACAGTGGCGAGTTGAAAGCGGTTGATGATGTGACTTTTCAGATCAAAAAGGGAGAGATCTTTGGTCTTGTGGGTGAGTCGGGCTGCGGAAAGAGTACGCTTGGACGCTTGCTGGTTCGTCTTTATCAGCCAAATGGCGGAGACATTTTGTATAAGGGAAAATCCGTACTCCGTCTGAACAAAAAGGAGGCAAAGGCATATACAAAGCAGGTGCAGATGATCTTTCAACAGCCCTATGCCTCTTTAAATCCGCGCATGACGATCGGCGAGATCATCAAGGAGGGCATGAAAATTCATCATCTCGGAACAGCAAAGGAGATGGATGAGCGGGTATATGAGCTGCTTGAGATGGTGGGCTTGAATCCGGAGCACGCAAAGCGTTTTCCATACGAATTTTCCGGTGGACAGCGTCAGCGAACGGGAATCGCCAGAGCGCTGGCGGTTAATCCGGAATTTGTTGTCTGCGATGAACCGATCTCCGCACTGGATGTTTCCATTCAGGCGCAGATCATTAATCTGCTGAAGCGCTTGCAGACACAGCTTCAGCTGACCTTCCTGTTTATCGCGCATGATCTTTCCATGGTGCGTTATATCTCAGATCGTGTGGGTGTGATGTATCTCGGCTCACTTGTGGAGGTTGCACCGCCGGAGGAGCTGTACGTCAATCCCTTGCATCCCTATACGCAGGCGCTGATCTCCGCAGTTCCCAAGCCCGATCCGGTGCAGGAAAACGAGCGGACGAGGATCGTCTTGGAGGGAGATGTTCCAAGCCCGGTCAACACACCGAAGGGCTGCAAGTTTGCAGGAAGATGCAAGTATGCCACAGAACGGTGCCGACAGGAGCGCCCGGAATTTCGGAAAATTTCCGACCATCATATGATCGCGTGTCACAGGGTAGAGGAACTGAATCATTTTGAGTAAGGGGGATTACACGCATGACAAATCAGATTGAGGGTGGACGCAGGATCCTGACTGCGGAGGAAATCGACGAACAGAGAAAGCGAGAAGTGAAATCCCAGTGGGAGATCGAGCAGATCAAAAAGGCGTGTGAGATCACGGATCAAGCATTTTCTGAGGTACTGTCTTTTATCAGAGCGGGAATTTCAGAGCGAGAGATTGCTGATTTTTTAGAGCGGGAGATGTTCCGACGTGGCGCAGGCGAATCAAATAAAACGATCGTTGCTGCCGGAAAAAACGGTGCATGTCCGCATCACTGGCCCACGGACAGCATTGTGCAAAAGGGAGATTTCGTGACGATGGATTTTGGCTGTACATTTGGCGGTTATCATTCTGATCTGACGAGGACAGTTGTGGTGGGTCAGCCGACCGAACGTCAGAGGAAAATTTATGAGACTGTGGCGAAAGCTCAATTGGCAGGTATTGCTGCCGTTCGTGTCGGTATCCGCGGAAAAGAGGCAGACAGGGCAGCGAGAAAGGTCATTGATGACACGGAATTTCGCGGCACATTTGTACATGGTCTGGGACATGGTATCGGGTTGGATATCCATGAGGGAACCGGACTCGGCAGGGATGAGGAAGGCATTCTGGAGGCAGGAATGGTTGTCAGTATCGAGCCGGGTATTTATATTGAAGGCTATGGCGGCGTGCGTATCGAAGATATTGCTGTTGTGACGGAGAATGGCGCAGAACTGCTGGAATTTTCACCGAAGGAGCTCATTATATTGTGAGTAGTCATTGCCGGAAAAACATAATGTTTCCGGGAGAAAAGAAAACCGAGAGATGGCATAACAGAAAGGAAAAATAATGGAGATTTATCATATTACAGAGGGATCACCGGAATGGTTATATAAGGCGTATGATTATGTGCGCACGGATGCATTCTGTGTGGGTCAGAGCATTCCGATCGAGATCGAATTTGAAGGCGATGAGCCGAAGGAGGAACTGCAGGCAGTTGTTCTGATTGAGGATCATAAGCCGGTGGCTGGCTGCCGGATCACCTTTCCGAAGGAAGGAGTCGGTAAGATTGAGCGTGTGTGTGTTGTTCGTGAAAAACAAAAGGGCGGTTATGGGCGCATCATGATCGAAGATGCTGAAAAATGGATTTTGGAGCGTGGTGTGAAACACATTGTGATCAACAGTCAGGACCGCTCAGCCGGTTTTTATAATAAAATTGGCTATGTGACAAACCATGATGTCAGTCCATCAGAGTATGAAAAACCGAGGGAAAAGAAGAAGAAAACGGAGGAGAAAGAAAAGAAACCGGACCTTGGATTTTCCTGTGTGTTGGTGGAAAAATATCTGTAATTGCCACGGTGCAGATTGATTTCTTTGAAGTTCACATGATTCACTGACAGAACGGGAGGAAGAAACGATGTACAACGATATAAAGAAAACGTTCGCAGAACTGGTAGGGATCGATTCCTCGTCGCTTCAGGAGCGGCGCATGGCAGATCATATCAAAGAATTGTTTGGAGAACTTGGCATTGCACTGGCAGAGGACGACAGCGCGGCTGTGACCGGATCAGATACGGGAAACCTGTATGCCTATGTGCCCGGCGCACTTTCCGGAAAAACGATTCTTCTGGCAGCGCATATGGATACCGTCATGCCGGCGTATGGGAAACAAGCAATCTTTTACGCGGACGGAACGGTGACTAGTGATGGAACAACGGTTCTCGGTGCGGATGATCTTGCGGCTGTCACGGCAATCTATGAGGCAGTGAAATATATGAAGGAGAACCAGATTCCGCATCGGGATCTGGAACTTTTGTTTACAACGGGTGAGGAGTTGTACTGCAAGGGCGCAAAAGCGTTTGACTGTGCTTCTCTGAAGTCAGCATCCGCATATGTGCCGGATCTGAGCGGTAAGATCGGGACGGCGGCGTATGCTGCGCCGACGATCCTGTCCTTTCAGGCAAAAATAAAGGGTTTGGCAGCACATGCGGGGTTTCAACCGGAGACGGGCATCAATGCGATCGCCGTTGCCGCGGATGCAATTGCAGCGCTTTCTCAGGGCAGGATCGATGAGGATACGACGGCAAATATCGGTACGATCAGCGGCGGAGACGGTATCAATATTGTGTCACCGGAATGCATCGTAAAAGGTGAGATCCGAAGCCTTCGGCATGAAAAAGCATTGCTGGTACTGGAGCAGTACAGATGTCAGTTTGAGCAGTCCGCAGAAGCGGCGGGAGCTGCGCTGGTATGGGAGACGAATGTGGATATTCAGGCATATGAGACCGCTCTGGAAAGTGAAGCAGTTAAAAATTACAGGGAAGCGGCAGAAAAGGCCGGTGTCAAAGCAGTTCTTCAAAAGACGTTCGGCGGCAGTGATAATAATGTGTTTGCACAGTATGGGATTGAGGGACTGGTGATCGCCAGTGCGATGCACAAATCACATACCTGTGAGGAATATACGAATTTGCATGAGATCGAGACTGTTGCGCAGATACTGATCGGACTGCTTTCCTGATCGGATCTGATGATATTATGGCGGAATTGTTTCAAGCGGAAAGAAGGTATATCATGAACCATTTATTAGATTTTGTAAAGGAATTGAGCTTTGTACGTGTCGGAGGGAGTACGCAGGAGAAACAGGCCGCAGAGTTGATCTTAAGAGAGATACGTGAAGCGGTAAAAGCAGCAGGAAGGAATGATATTGAGGCAGAGGTATTGCCCTTTGATATTCCGGATGCAGATGTAGAGCAATGTACGGTTATGGCAGCGGGAAGGGAAATTCCCAGCGCGCCATTCCTCTGTTCCGGCAATATCGACCGGGAGTGTAAGCTGTTGTATCTTGACGATGCGACAGAGATTGATTTCGCAGGAGTCGGCGATCTGAGTGATACGGCGGTTCTGTTAAATGAACTGATGGACGAAGATGTTTACAAGCGGCTGGCAGCGCGTCACGCGGCGGCTTTTCTTGTTTTAAAAGGGAAGTATTACTACACGGCAGAGGAGGCTTCCTTATATCCGAAAGAGCTGCGGGAGCAATATCGCAGACATGGCGTGATCCCAGGCTTCTGGATCACGGCGGCAGATGCGGCGGCGCTTTTGAATGAAGAGACGGAGACAATTCATCTGGCGCTACAGCAGAAGGAAAAGACGGCAGAGAGTCGGAATATTTCCGTTGTTATCAAGGGCACGGATCTTGCAGAGGAGTCGATCATTTTAACGGCACACTATGACAGCGTTCCGCTTGGCACCGGATCCTGGGATAATGCTACCGGAACAACGGCACTCCTTGCAATCTTTTCACATTTTGCAGCACATCCGCCTAGAAGAACACTGCGGTTTCTGTGGTGTGGCAGTGAGGAGCGGGGACTGCTTGGTTCCAGAGCATTTGCAGCGCAGAACGAAGAACTGCTGGATCAGATACAGTTCTGCTTCAATTTTGATATGTGTGGGACAACGCTTGGGGCGAACGATATTTTTGTCACCGGAGAAAAGGATCTGGAAACTTTTATCCAGCAGTACTGTCAATTAAACGGTTACTCCGCAAAGCTGCGCGTTGGTGTCCAGTCCAGTGATTCGGTTCCGTTCTGCTATCGCGGGATTCCGGCTCTGGGTCTGAGCCGTGGCACGACAACCGCAGAGATTCATACAATCCATGATCTGATCCCGACATTAAATGAGAAAGCAATCCGAAAAAATGTTGCGTTTGCAATAATGCTGATCGGTGATTTTGCAAATGCAGTTGTTCTGCCGGTGAACCGGGCATTGTCTGGGGAGCGAAAAAAAGAGCTGGAACGCTTTTTCTGATTCATGATAATAGAAAGTTCGCAGAGCGTACTTTCTATTATTGACAATTCCACACAAATGCGGTAGATTGTTTCTATAACCTATAAGATTACTAGGAATAACAGGCTTGTAACCGGAAACACCGGGGTTATGAAACATGAAATGACAGGAGTGTGAGTATATATGAAGATTTCTACAAAGGGGCGCTATGCGCTGCGTATCATGATCGATCTGGCACAGCACGATGAGGGAGAAGCGATTCCGTTAAAGGAGATCTCTGAACGACAGGGGATCACCTTGAAATATATGGAGCAGATCATGCCCTTATTGACGCGGGCGGGCTATGTGCGCAGCTTCCGGGGAAACAATGGCGGATATCTATTATCAAAAGCACCTGCGGATTATACGGTCGGCGATATTCTGCGCACGACGGAAGGGTCATTGGCACCGATCGCATGTCTGGAGGATACGCCCAACCGATGTGAGCGCAAGGAGGAGTGCACGACATTGAAGTTCTGGGAAGGACTGTGGCAGGCGATCAACGATTATGTGGACGGAACCACACTGGAGGATCTGGTAAAACAGAAAGAATCATAATTTGTTGATTTATTTTGATTTCCCACTTGACAGATAGGAAAATATAGGATATGATACGTTCAATAAAACCTATCGGAAAAGTAGGGATACAAAAAAGCCCCGGATAAGAGCGACGGAGCGCATAAGGAGGATATTGAAAATGAGCGAAAAGATTACGAGAGACCAGAGAGATTTTAAATTTGAAACATTACAGCTGCATGTGGGACAGGAGAATCCCGATCCGGCGACGGATGCGAGAGCAGTGCCGATCTACCAGACATCATCTTATGTATTCCGCAACAGTGAGCATGCGGCAGCACGTTTCGGACTGACGGATGCGGGAAATATTTACGGACGTCTGACCAATCCCACCGAGGATGTGTTTGAGAAGCGTATCGCCGCACTTGAGGGCGGCGTGGCAGCTCTGGCAGTTGCCAGCGGAGCAGCGGCGATCAGCTACACGATCGAGAATCTGGCACAGGCAGGTGATCACATCGTATCTGCAAAAAATATTTACGGCGGCACGTTCAATCTGCTGCTTCATACATTACCGCAGTACGGAATCAATACGACCTTCGTAGACATCTTCAATTTAGATGAAGTAGAGGCTGCGATCCGGGACAATACAAAGGCGCTTTACATTGAGACGCTGGGCAACCCGAATTCAGATGTCGTAGATATTGAGGCATTGGCAAACATCGCGCATGCACATAAGATTCCGCTCGTTGTGGACAACACCTTTGCAACTCCTTATCTGGTGCGCCCAATCGAGTATGGTGCAGATATCGTTGTACATTCTGCAACGAAATTTATCGGCGGGCACGGCACGACCATCGGCGGCGTTATCGTTGACAGCGGTAAATTCGACTGGGAAGCATCCGGAAAATTCGCTTCTCTTACCGAGCCGAATCCCAGCTATCACGGTATCAGCTTCACAAAGGCAGTCGGACCGGCAGCTTTCGTGACAAAGATCCGTGCAATTCTGCTGCGTGATACCGGCGCAACGCTTTCACCGTTCCATGCATTTTTCTTCCTGCAGGGACTGGAGACATTGTCATTGCGTGTGGAGCGCCATGTAGAAAATGCATTGAAGGTCGTTGATTATCTGAGCAAACACCCGCAGGTAGAGCAGGTACATCATCCGTCCGTATCTGATGATCCCGAGCAGCAGGCACTGTACAGGAAATATTTCCCCAACGGCGGCGGTTCCATCTTTACCTTTGAGATCAAGGGAGATGAGCAGAAGGCAAAGGACTTTATCGATAATCTGGAACTGTTCTCATTGTTAGCAAATGTTGCCGACGTGAAGTCTCTGGTGATCCATCCTGCTTCCACTACCCACAGCCAGTGCAGCCCTGAAGAGCTGCTTGATCAGGGTATCAAGCCCAATACGATCCGTCTCTCCATCGGAACGGAGCACATTGACGATATCATTCAGGATTTGGATGAGGCATTTCGCGCGGTTGCAGACTGAAAAAACATAACGGTTACACCTTTTACTCCCGTCACGTACACGTGGCGGGAGTTTTTATAACGAAGAATTTTCGGGTGCAGGAAGGTTACGCGATTTCTTCGCCTTATAGTTTTTATCTATCACTCGCAAAAGAAAAAAGGAATTATACAATCGGCCGGCCTTCTGATATATTAAAGAAGAATACTATACCTATTTGATATATAGGAAAATGATGACAGGCGGTGGCAGGAGCGATTGTCTGTGCGATGATTCAGGAGGTACTTATGGCAAGAGGAATTGACACAAAATGTCTTCATCTGGAGGAGGAAGAAGGGCAGAATATACATTATGGGGCGATCAGCTATCCGATCTATCAGACGGCAACCTATGCACATCCCGCTGTAGGACAGAGTTCGGGCTACGATTACAGCCGGTTGCAGAACCCGACAAGAGAGCATCTGGAAAAAGTGGTGGCATCTCTGGAAAACGGGATCGACGCGCTTGCATTTTCCAGCGGCATGGCTGCGATCAGTCTTTTGATGGAGCTGTTTGCACCGGGTGATCATCTGATCGTGGATGCGGATCTATACGGTGGAAGTATCCGGCTTTTTAACCATGTATCCGCCAAAAACGGAATCGAATTTTCAAACGTGGAATGTTATAGGGAAAGCGTCGAGAGTTACATCAACGAGCATACAAAGGCAATCTATATCGAGACACCGACCAACCCGATGATGAATGTGACAGATATTGGGGCACTTTCGAAGATTGCAAAAAAATACGGGCTGCTGTTGATCGTTGACAATACGTTTCTCTCACCTTATTTTCAGAATCCGCTTGATCTGGGAGCCGATATTGTGGTGCACAGCGGGACGAAATATCTGGGTGGACATAACGACACCCTCGCAGGTTTTCTTGTCACTAACCGGGAGGATATCAGCGAAAAGTTCCGCTTCCTGATAAAGACCACCGGAGCCGGACTTGCGCCTTTTGACAGCTGGCTCATCCTGCGAGGCATCAAGACGCTCGGCATCCGCATGGAGCGGGCACAGAAGAATGCGTTTCGGATCGCAGAGTGGCTGCAGTGTCAGGAGGCAGTCACCGGGGTCATCTACCCGGGACTGCCGGAACATCCGGGCTATGAGATCATGAAAAAACAGGCACGCGGATTTGGCGCAATGATTACTTTCCAGCTGAAAAGTAAGGAATTTGCGTTGGCGATTTTAGAGAAGGTAAGGATGATCAAATTTGCGGAGAGCCTGGGCGGTGTGGAAACGCTGATCACATATCCCACAACACAGACACATGCGGATGTTCCGCAGGAGGTCCGCGAGAAAAACGGCATCACGGAGGCAACGCTCCGCCTGTCTGTGGGCATCGAGGATGTTGATGATCTTCTGGAGGAACTGGAGAACGTCTTTCGTGAGGCTGCGCAGCTATGATCTGATTGAAGAGCGAGTATAAAACAGGGTATAGAGGCTATAGTCTGAGACTATAACAAGTAAAAGAAAGAAACTAATTGACAAGTGCATCCGGAAAGGATATAATGCAATTATGACAAAAACATAGAAAGCCTATTTGAAAACTAGGAAAAAGAAAAACGTAAGCCAAATACATAGAAAACCGGTTCAAAAAGGCAGATGTGAAAACGTGAAAAAAGAATAATAAAAAAGGGAAAACGGAGGTAAGGATTATGAGTCAGATTAAAGAGAGCACATTAGAATTAATTGGAGGTACACCCATTCTGAAAGCGAGCAGATATGCAAAGAAGGCAGGTGTAGAGAACGCAACGATTCTCACAAAGCTGGAGTATTTGAATCCGGCGGGATCCGTGAAGGATCGTATTGCACTGGCGATGATCGAGGACGCAGAGAAGAGCGGTATATTAAAAGAGGGAGCGACCATCATCGAGCCTACGAGTGGTAACACCGGAATCGGACTGGCAGCAGTGGCAGCAGCAAAGGGTTACCGTGCAATCTTAACCTTGCCGGATACGATGAGCGTAGAGCGCAGAAATCTGTTAAAGGCATACGGGGCAGAACTGGTACTTACCGAGGGCGCAAAGGGAATGAAGGGTGCCATCGCAAAGGCTGAAGAGCTGAAGAACGAGATTGAGGGAGCAGTGATCTTAGGACAGTTTGTAAATCCTGCAAACCCTGCAGCACATAAGGCAACGACCGGACCGGAGATCTGGGAGCAGACAGACGGAAAAGTGGATATTTTCGTTGCAGGTGTCGGTACCGGCGGAACGATCACCGGTGTCGGAGAATACCTGAAAGAGAAGAATCCGAACGTGAAGATTGTGGCAGTTGAGCCGGCAGGTAGCCCTGTTCTTTCTAAGGGTACACCGGGTGCACACAAGATTCAGGGAATCGGCGCCGGATTTGTGCCGGATGTACTCAACACGACTGTCTATGATGAGATCATCACGATCGAGAATACGGATGCCTTTGCAGAGGGCAAATCCTTTGCGGTCAGCGAGGGTGTTCTGGTAGGTATTTCTTCGGGAGCTGCACTGAAGGCTGCGACGATCCTCGCGCAGAGACCTGAAAATGCGGGCAAGACCATCGTGGCGCTGCTTCCTGATTCCGGTGACAGATATCTGTCCACACCGCTTTTTAATAACGATTGAGAAAGTAATTAAGAAAATTGAAAAACCTGCAGTCCGAAACGGCTGCAGGTTTTTTTAAAGAGAAATCCGAAAGGAGGATTTTGCAGAAAATGAGAATATCGACAAAAGGACAGAATGCGATCAAGCTCATGCTGGATCTGGCGACCTACAGTGTGG
>JBJEML010000073.1:0-10243 GCA_051879675.1 Lachnospiraceae bacterium
GATGCTCAGACAGGATGCTCTGGAACCGGATGATATCAAGGATCTGTTTTCACAGAAGGGTTACCGGATGCTTCTGAATCATGTGATGGAGGAGCAGTGGCTTATTCAGCCGGAGGATCTGAAGACGAAGGATAAGATTTCTGAGTTGTATGAACGTCTGAACCGTCAGATGGAACAGATCGATAAAGTGCTTAAGGCGACCGGAAATGAGCAGTCGCCGCTGGCGCACAGCACGGAGCAGATCCGTGGAAATGTGGAGTTCATGAATGAGGTCAATCAGATTTATAACTATGTACAGATCCCGCTGAAGCTGAACGGACAGAATGCGAACGGTGACCTGTATGTGTATACAAACAAGCGGAAGCCGCGGGAGGAAAACGGTGAATTGTCCGCATTTTTGCACCTGGATATGGAACATCTCGGCTCCACGGATGTCTATGTGAAAATGAAGGGAAAAGCGGTAGATACCAATTTCTCTTTCTCGGACGATGCCAGCTTTGAACTGGTACAAAAATACCTGCCCATTCTCGACGCAAAGCTGACCGCGCTCGGCTATCATACGACGATCACTGTGAGCAATGAGGCGAAGAAGGTGGATTTTGTGGAGGATTTTCTGAAAAAGGATCTTCCGGGTGGCAGCGCAGGTGTCGTGCACAGGTATTCCTTTGATGTCAGGGCATAAATTCATGAGGAAAGGTCGAAAGCAGATGCTGAAAAGACCTTGCGGGTAACGAAAATGGCAGACGGATTCAAAAAACAGACAGGTGAAAAGGCGAAAACAGCGGTTGCGCTCTCCTATATGCCGGGGGATGCGGCTCCGAAGATCCTCGCGACCGGAAAAGGTGCCGTGGCGGAGCGTATCATCGAGACGGCAAAGGAGGCGGATGTCCCGACCTACAAGGATGACAAGCTGGCAGACACGCTCTCGCGGCTGGAGATCGGCGATATGATCCCGCCGGAGCTCTACGAGGTGGTAGCGGAGATTCTTGTTTTTGTCAATGACATGGATAAAATACGTGCGAAGCTTGGAAGATAGTTGTTGAAGGTGGGAATGATCAGAATGTATATTGACGGGATCATTCAAAACCGGGAACGGAGATGCCGGAAAAAGAACAGGAGGAATTTTGCAGAAAATAAACAGAAGACAGATCGGTGCAGACAAGGAGGCGTTTGTCTGCGAATGGCTGGAAAAGCGCGGTTATATGATATTAGAACGAAATTTCCGTTGCCGCAGCGGTGAGATCGACATTGTAGCGAGAGAGGGCGGATACCTTGTGTTTATCGAGGTCAAATACCGCAGCCACGGCACGAACGGATTGCCGGAGGAGGCAGTGGATGTGCGAAAACAGCGGGTGATCTCGCGCGTTGCACTTTATTATCTGCGCCGCTTCGGATATGGTGAGACGACACCGGTGCGTTTTGATGTGGTGGCATTGTTTGGGGAGGGCGATTCCTCAGTGGCACTCTATCAGAACGCATTTGATTTTTGCGAATAGAACGCCCGCACCGGTCATACGTGTGGCGGGTGATTATTATATGAACTTGAGGTAAATATGAGACATAGCTATGAACTGCTTCCCTGGAAGCGTATATGGGAGGATGACCCGGACCGATCTGGAAAGAGAGCGGTAAATAATAAAACGAATGAGGGTGCGGGCAGGACGCCGGTGATAACGGAGCGGCGTGTGCAGCTGTCCTGTGGCGAGAAACTGCCGCTTTTACAGTTTCCCATACTGGCGGAGTGTGCGTGTGTACAGCACGGTTTTACGACCCGCGCAGGCGGTGTGAGCAGCGGGGAGTGGAGCAGCCTCAATCTGAGTTTTTCAAGAGGTGACGATGAAACGGCGGTGCGGGAAAACTTCCGGCGTGTGGCAGAAGCCTTTGACGTGTCGCCGGAGCAGATTGTCTGTTCCATGCAGACACATACGACGAATGTGCGCAGAGTGTTTGCATGGGATGGCGGTGCGGGTGTGACGAGACCGTTGCCGTGGTCGGATGTGGACGGCCTGATCACGGATGAGCCGGGTGTTTTGCTCGGCACTTTTTATGCGGACTGTGTCCCGCTCTATTTTGTGGACCCGGTGCACCGGGCGATCGGCTTGTCCCATTCCGGCTGGCGAGGAACGGCGGCGCGCATGGGAGGTGTGACCGCGCATGCGATGGCAGATGCCTTTGGCAGTCATCCGCAGGATCTGTTGTGTGCGATCGGGCCGAGTATCTGTCAGAGCTGCTATGAGGTGAGCGCTGATGTGGCAGAACAGTTTCGGGCAGCATTTCCGGGGGCGGGAGAGGAGCTTTTGTATCATACGACCGAGGGTAAGTATCAGCTGAATCTGTGGGAGGCAAACCGCAGGGTGTTACTTGACGCAGGTGTTCTGCCGGAGCATTTACAGATCACTGATCTATGCACCTGCTGTAATCCGCACAATTTGTTTTCGCACCGTTTTACAGGCGGTCGGCGTGGAAATCTCGGCGCGTTTCTGATGTTGCGAACAGAGTAATGCGCGGGCAGATAAGAGCCTGTACGGCGGATGCGTCAGACGGAAGGAGCGTGTTTAGGCGTGCGTTTCCCGACATGTATCAGAATCCACAGATAGGCGGCTGCCTGAATGATCTGGCTGAGCAGCATACTCCACAGATAGACATACAGTCCGAAGTGCGGAACCAGGAGGTAGATGGCAGACAGTCGCAGTCCACAGCCGAGCAGATTCAGGAGAAACGTATGCAGTGTCAGATTCAGTCCGTGCAAAATACTGCTGAGTGTTCCGGTTAAAAACAGAAACGGACACATGAAACCGAGGCTGACGATGTAAGAGCCGGCCAGCTCGCTGCTAAACAGAAGGCTGCCGACAAAGTGCCCGAAGAGCAAAAAGGCGAATGTACAGCCAAGTCCCAGAATGACACATAACTCGACTGTGCGCCGAATGGTCTGTGCGATCTGCTTGCGGTCGCCTTTGGCAGCCGCTTCTGAAATGGCCGGTAAAAGCAGGACAGACAGAGAACCGGTCAGGACAGTGGGCAGCATGATCACGGGCATTGCCATACCGGTCAGCGTTCCGAAGACAGAGAGTGCGTCGGAACGGTCACAGCCGAAGGCAGTCAGTGCGGACGGGATGAGGATGGCCTCTGCGCTGGCGAACAGATGTAGAATGACGCGGCTGCCCGTAAGAGGTGCAGCAAAGCAGATCAGGCGCTTGGAGATGTGCAAGGAAAGGCGCGTGCGCCGAAACTGAAACGTCGTGAGACAGAACAGGGCAGCAGCGGCTTCTCCGCACACGGTTCCCCACATAGCAAGGGAGGGAGTCATTACTGCAGCTTTTTCCTTCTGGATCAGATAGAACAGATAGACCGAGAATACCCGGACAACCTGCTCAAAGAGCTGGGAAAGTGCGGGGATCGCGGTCTTATTTTTTCCGTAATAATAGCCGTTGAAGCAGGCGTGCAGACAGGCGAAGGGCAGTGAAAGGCTGATGATGCGCAAAAGTGGCTCGCAGGCGGGTTCAGATATGACGTGTGCTGCCAGCCATGGCGCGTACCGGTACAGGACAAACGTGCAGCCGGCAGTGAGTACCATGCAGATGCAGACTCCGCATGCGAAGGGCGTGAATCCATCATACTCCGCGGTAAATTTGGAGATGGCAGTCTGAATTCCCCCGGTGCAGAGTGCCAGACACAGGGCAAGAATCGGAAAAACGAGCTGATAGATACCAAGTCCGGCTGCACCGATCGTATGGGAGAGGAATATTCTATATAAAAAACCAATGATTCTGCTGGCAAGTCCGGTTGCGGTCAAAATGATCGTTCCGGTAAAGAGCGGGTGATCTTTCCATTTTATGATGTTCATATTGAAGTGCGCTGCCTGTAAATGTTGGATTCTTTTTAATGTATGAGAAGGGCGGCGTCCTTAGAACCGGCGGGCTGGCAGAGAGGCGATTACTGACGTACGGGAAGGGGGAACTTTTATGATTTATCTGGATCATGCAGCCACCACGCCCACTGCACCGGAGGTGCGGGCGGCGATGGAGCCTTATTATAACAGGCGTTACGGGAATGCTTCTACGCCTTACGAATTCGGACAAAAAAGCAGAGAAGCAGTGGAACACGCCAGATGCACGATCGCGGACACACTGCATGTGCAGCCGTCAGAGATCTATTTTACATCCGGAGGTACGGAGAGCGATAACTGGGCGCTGAAGTCGACGATGGAGGCATACAGCTGCTTTGGAAGACATATGATCACGACAAAGATCGAGCACCATGCAATCGGAAATACATGCGAGTATTTGAAAAAAAGAGGGTTTGAGGTGACGGAGCTTCCGGTAGACAGAGATGGATGTATTTCTTTGGAGCAGCTGGAGCACGCCATTCGGCCGGATACGGTGCTGATCTCGATCATGTGTGCAAATAACGAGATCGGAACGATTCAGGATATGAAAGCGATCGGTGAGATCGCGAAGCGCAGAGGGATCCTGTTTCACACAGATGCGGTGCAGGCGTATGGACAGATTCCCATCGATGTGGAGGGCTGGAATGTGCAAATGCTCAGCGCCAGCAGCCACAAATTCTATGGGCCCAAGGGCTGTGGCTTTCTCTATATGAAGCAGGGACTGCGCACGGAGAGCATGATCCACGGCGGAGCGCAGGAGAGCGGCAGACGCGCGGGAACAGAAAATGTGCCGGGCATCGTCGGCATGGCGAAGGCGGCGGAACTGAGCTTTCAGCGCATGGAGGAGACTGCATCCAGAGAGCGGTATCTGCGCGACCGTATGATCCACCACATCTGTACGGAGATACCGGGGGCATATCTGGTGGGCAGCTTTGAAAACCGTCTTCCCGGAAATCTCAACATTTGTTTTCAGGGTATTGAAGCATCCAATCTTGTACTGCTTTTGGATGAGGAGGGTATCTGTGTCTCCGCAGGAAGTGCATGTAACAGTGCATCCGCAGAACCTTCTCATGTACTCAGGGCGGTAGGGCTCTCTGATTCACAGGCATTTTCGTGTATCCGCATGACGCTTGGACGGGATACGACCGTGGCGGAACTGCAATATACACTTGCCACGTTAAAACGGCTTGTAAAAATATTAAAGAAAGGGTAAAATAAAACGAATATGAGTACATGAGGAGAAACTATGAACCTACAGGAATATCTGCGTGAGCGCCGCCTGATCACAGACGGCGCGATGGGCACGTATTATGAGAAAAAATACGGGGATGCGGCCTCTTTTCCGGAACAGGAAAATCTCCTGCATCCGGAGCGTATCCGCGACATTCATCTGGAATATTTACATGCCGGTGCCAGGCTACTGCGCACAAATACATTTGCAACAAATCCGGTCTTTTTTGCGGAGCAGTCGCAAAGACTGGACGGATTGCGGGCGGGTTATGAGATTGCAGAATCAGCGATCCGGAAGTTCCGCGAGGAAACCGGCTGCGCGGAAGAGATTTTTATTGCTGCTGATTTCGGACCGATCGGCGAGCTGGAGGAGCAGAGCACGTCGGAGGTTTTGGATGATTACAGACAGATGTGCGACGTGTTTCTGGAATGTGGCGCAACTGTTTTTGCCTTTGAGTCCCAGCGGGATGACAAGTATGTAAAACAGCTGGCGAAATATGTAAAAGAGTGCTGTGCCGATGCCTTTGTGTTGGTGCAGTTTACATTTGATAAGAGCGGCTATACGAGGGCCGGGCTTTCCGTGCGCCGTATCAATGAGAGTATGGCGGGTGATGATGCGGCTGCGATCGATGCTTATGGATATAACTGTGGCGTGGAGGCAGGACACCTTTTGCAGCTTTTGCAGGCACAGCCCCCCTATTGCCATAAATTTTTAAGTGCGCTGCCCAACGCGGGCTATCCGCTGACGCTGCGCGGCAGAACGATCTATACGGAAAATGAGCAGTATTTTGTGAAAAAGAGTGTGGAGATCGCGGCACTGGGCGTGGATATTATCGGCGGCTGCTGCGGTACGACTCCCGGGTATATCAGGGATCTTGTTCAGGCCTTGGAAGGTGTGGAGCGCGGGGATAAGCAGGTCGTTTCCCTGCCGCCGCGGGCGCAGGTACAGATGGTACAGCACATCAGAGCTGATGTGAAGGCACCGGGCGCGTTCATGGACAAGCTGGCGGCCGGCGAAAAACCCGTGATCGTAGAGATGGATCCGCCCTTTAACGGTGACATCACAAAGGTGCTCTCAGGTGCGGAAAAACTGGTGCGGGCAGGCGCAGATATTTTAACGCTGTCCGATTCTCCCATGGCGCGGGCGCGTATGGATGCCGGAGCGCTGGCTGCAAAGCTGATCCGCGAGGTGGGGATTCCGGTGATGCCGCATATCGCCTGCCGCGATCGCAATATCATCGGCCTGCGCGGCATGCTGATGGGTGATCATATGAATGATATCCGACAGCTCCTGATCGTGACCGGTGATCCGGTGGCGCGGGATGCGAGAGGAACGATTTCCGGTGTGTTTGACATGAATTCGATCCGCCTCATGGAGTATGTCGGACATATGAATGAGGAGCTGTATGCGGATGATCCGCTCCATTTTGGCGGAGCGCTGAATTATCATGGCGCGAACCCCGACGCGATCATCCGACGCATGGAGAGAAAAATCGAGGCGGGCTGTGAATATTTCCTGACCCAGCCCATCTATTCGGACGAGGACGTGGCCCGGATTGCCTACATCCGTGAGGCGTTGGGCGGGCGTGCAAAGATCTGTTGTGGGATCATGCCTCTTGTGAGCTACAAAAATGCGATGTTTTTGCATAATGAGATGGCGGGTATCAACATTCCCGGGGAGATTCTGGCAAAGTATGATCCCGACATGTCCAGAGAGGCAGCGCAGGCTGTTGCAGTGGAGATCTCGCTGGAGCTTGTCGGAAAGCTTTCGGACATCGCGGACGCATACTACTTTATGACACCGTTTAACCGGGCGGATCTCATCTGCGAGATCATCGCCGGGCTGTAAACCACAAAATAGTACATCGTTTTGCTCGATTCCCTGCGGAGGCGTAGACGGTATGATGCATGCAGCCTTTCCACGGCATGACAGATCTGACAGTCTGTTATGCTTAACGGGTAAATCACGCGGGCGGCACAGAGTCCAAGCAAAAATGCTTGGCTCTGCTGCCTTATGACTGGCTAATATACTCATTCTCCGCGTGTACCCGCCGCATAAATGACTGTCAGATACTGTCAGCCGTGGAAGGGCGCATGCATTTACGGGGTTTCGTTCCGGGTAATCGAGCAGAATAGGTGTTGTGCTTTTGTGAAATAATCAGCCGAAAAAGAAAATGGAGCATCAGATTTTGTGACTGTGCCCGAGGTGAGCACCTTGCAATTGTATTAAGATGTGTCTGCGAAATCAGCTGCAGAGGGTTTGACAGGTCGTTTATGCGACCGGGCGCGCGCGGAGAAAATATATCGCATATCATAACGCGGCAGCAGAGAAAAGCTGTTTTTGCTTATACTCTGTGCCGTTCGCGCGGATTCCCGCGGAGCATAACCGACTGACGAAGCTCTGGCGCTGGTTTGGGCAGACACAGATGATAATTGTAAATTTATAATATACAGCAAAGAGAGGAGACCACCATGACAAGAAAACAATTTCGAGAGATGATAGAGAGCCGTGTCGTCGTGCTCGACGGAGCAACCGGTACAAATTTGCAGAAAGCCGGTATGCCGACCGGTGTCTGTCCGGAACAGTGGATCCTGGAGCATCCGCAGACACTCATTGATCTGCAGAGGTCATATGTGGAGGCAGGTACGGATATCGTGTACGCACCCACATTTACCGCCAGCCGGATCAAGCTGGAGGAGTATGGGCTGGCGGATCGTCTGGAGGAGATGAATCGCGCACTGGTGGCACTTTCCAGGGAGGCAGTCGAGGGCAGCGGAGCGCTCGTTGCAAGTGATCTCACAATGACCGGAAAACAGCTGGCACCCATCGGAGATCTGCCCTTCGAGACACTGGTGGAGGTGTATAAGGAGCAGGCGCGCGTGCTGGCAGATGCAGGTGTGGATCTGTTCGTGGTAGAGACGATGATGAGCCTGCAGGAGACGCGTGCGGCACTCATCGCCATCCGTGAGGTGTGCGATCTGCCGGTGATGGCGAGTCTGACCTACGAATCAGACGGGCGTACTCTGTACGGCACGGACGCAAAGACAGCGATGGTCGTGTTACAGAGTCTCGGTGCGGACGCAGTCGGACTGAACTGCTCCACAGGACCGATGGAGATGGTATCCGCTGTTGAACAGATGCGTGAGGTGGCAAATATTCCGGTGCTGGCGAAGCCAAATGCCGGATTGCCGGAGCTTTCGGACGGTGTGACCGTCTACCGCATGACACCGGAGGAGTTTGCAACTGCGGGTGCAGCGCTTGTGAAGGCGGGCGCGTCGATCGTGGGCGGTTGCTGCGGAACGACTCCCGCGCATATCCGGGCACTTGCAGACGCTGTAAAAGACCTCCCGGCACCGGAAATCCTGACAGAGAAAAAACGGCTGCTTGCCACAGAGCGCAGTGTGCTGGAAATCAATCCGGACGGATCATTTCTGGTGGTCGGCGAACGCATCAATCCGACCGGAAAAAAGGCATTGCAGGCAGAACTTCGCGAAGGAAGTCTGGATCTGGTGTGCCGGATAGCAGCCGAGCAGGAAGAAAACGGCGCTGCGATCCTTGACGTGAATATGGGTATGAACGGCATTGATGAAAAGGAGATGATGCTGGCGGCGATCGAAGAACTCACAACTGCGAGCAGTCTTCCTCTCTGTCTGGATTCAAGCAGCGTGGAGGTACTGGAGGCGGCTCTCAGAATCTATCCGGGACGTGCACTGGTCAATTCCGTGTCACTGGAAAGTGAAAAGATAGGCCGCCTGTTACCCGTGGTAGCGAAGTACGGTGCGATGTTTATCCTGTTGCCGTTGTCTGATGAGGGTATTCCGGCAACTGTGGAAGAAAAAAGAGAGATCGTGCGCACGATCCTGGAGCGTGCCTATGCGCTTGGTTTCACAAAAGAAGATATCGTTGTGGATGGTCTGACTGCCACGGTAGGTGCAAATCCCGACGCGGCGCTGGAGTGTTTTGATACGATCCATTACTGCAGAAATGAGCTGGGTCTGGCAACCATCTGCGGACTTTCCAACATCTCTTTCGGACTGCCGAATCGTCCGTTTGTCAATACGGCATTTCTCACGATGGCGATCCAGCAGGGCCTGACGATGGCGATCGCAAATCCGTCACAGGATCTGCTCATGAACGCGGCGTTTGCTTCCGATATGTTATTGCACAAACCGGACAGCGATATCCGCTATATCAGCCGCATGCAAGTGTATGAGAAGCATCTCGCCGAAAAAGAGGCAGCTGCGCAGCCGGTAAAGAAGAAAGAAATCGTGCAGGAAACTGCATCAGAAGGTGAAGCAGATGCGATATTTTCCTGTGTCTTAAAGGGTGACAAGAAGCACATTGTGGCAAAGGTCGAGGAAGCACTGGCAGCGGGGGAGCAGCCCGGAGATATCATCAGCGGAAAGCTGATCCCTGCGATCAACGACGTGGGAGAAAAATTTGAGAAACAGATCTATTTTCTGCCGCAGCTCATTGCATCGGCAAGTGCCATGCAGACTGCCATCGAGCATCTGGAACCGCTGCTTGCGCGGGAAGATGAGAATGGTGAGACAGCGACGATCGTGATTGCAACGGTAGAGGGAGACATCCACGACATCGGAAAAAATCTGGTTGTTCTCATGCTGAAAAATTACGGTTATCGTGTGATCGATCTCGGCAAGGATGTGGCGGCGGAGATGATCGTAAATACTGCTATGAAAGAGCAGGCGCAGATCATCGGACTGTCCGCGCTCATGACGACGACAATGATGCGCATGAAGGATGTGGTGGAGCTCGCAAAAGAAAAGGGCTGTGAGAGTAAGATCATTATCGGCGGCGCCTGTATCACGGAGAGCTTTGCACAGGAGATCGGTGCGGACGGATATTCCGCAGACGCGGCAAGTTGTGTCAAGCTGGTGCAGAAGCTGCTCGGATAGCATAACAAAAAAAGGAACAGCATCGCTGTTCCTTTTAAATTTGCAGTAGCGAGAGAGAGACTTGAACTCTCAACCTCCCGGGTATGAACCGGACGCTCTAGCCAGTTGAGCCATCTCGCCATTTTTAAGGTATGGGACCTATAGGGCTCGAACCTATGACCCTCTGCTTGTAAGGCAGATGCTCTCCCAGCTGAGCTAAGATCCCATATG